>JAZQSO010000035.1:0-31259 GCA_045630145.1 Candidatus Nanosyncoccaceae bacterium | reverse complement strand
GATCCATGCGCGTGAAGCGGCCAGAAAGACCTTCAGCTGGCGTAGCGAGGAGCGAGAAGTTCAAGTGCTTCTTCTTGCTGTATTCGTCACACTTATCACGCATGTGACCAATGATGTCTAGGCCGTATTCCTGAGCTTCAGCAGATTCGCCATGATGCTTACCAATCATTGCAACGAGAGTTTCAGCAAGGCCAATAAAGCCAATCGAGAGCGTACCATGTTTGATAACTTCGCGGAGCGTATCGTTTGGATTAAGCTTCTCTGAACCAAACCAGTTGCCCTGACCCATAAGGAATGGGAAGTTCTTAACCTTCTGGTTAGCCTGGAATTCGAAGCGTTCAAGGAGCTGATCGCGGCAGAGATCCATCATATCATCGAGGTCACGATAGAAACCATCCCAGTCAGCTTCTTTGCGCTCGCCAGTAGCGATACCATGCTTAAGACCAATGCGAACGAGATTCAAGCTCGTGAAGCTGTTGTTACCACGGCTAACTGGAGTGCCGTCAGATTCTGGGAAGACGGAGCTCATCACGCGAGTGCGGCAGCCCATGGTCGCAATTTCGGAATGATAATCACCTGGCTTGTAATACTGAAGATTGAACGGTGCGTCGATGAAGCAGAAGTTCGGGAAGAGACGCTTGCTGGAAACTTCCATGCTGCGCTTAAAGAGGTCGTAGTTTGGATCGCCTGGGTTAAAGTTGACGCCTTCCTTAACCTTGAAGATAGAGATTGGGAAGATTGGGGTTTCGTGATGGCCAAGACCGTTCATGGTTGCTTCGAGGAGCATTTTACTAACAAGACGACCACTTGGGCTGGTATCCGTACCAAAGTTAATACTCGTGAACGGCACCTGTGCGCCAGCGCGGGAATGCATCGTATTAAGGTTATGAACGAAGCCTTCCATGGCCTGAAGAGTTTGCTTTTCGACATCTTCGTTAGCATCTTTGACGACAGCTTCTGGAAGTTTGAGCTTCTTAAGAGCCTTCTCATCACCATATTTGAGATCTTCTGGAATCTTGGCATCGATTTCTTTGCCGGTAAAGTCGGAGTATTTCTTGATGTTTTCGGCAAGACTCTTGCGGAAGCTCATATCTACGCTTGGAGCGAGAGCATAATCAAAGTTAGGAATGGATTGACCGCCGTGCTGCTCGTTCTGGTTAGCCTGAAGAATAATTGCACAGAGAGCGGCAGCAGTACCAATGGATTTTGGCGTACGAAGGAAGCCGTGACCAGTATTAAAACCATGCTCGAAAAGCTTGAGTGGATCAGTCTGACAGCAAGTAAGAGTACCAGTGGCTAGGAAATCTAGATCGTGAATATGAATATCACCATGATCGTGAGCATAGGTGAAGCGAGGCTGCATAATACAAACCTTGGCATATTCCTTGGAGCCTTCTGCGCCAAACTGGAGCATCTTGCCCATAGCTGAGTTACCATCGACGTTAGCATTACCACGCTTAACATCGGAATCTTCGCTCGCATCAGCGCCAGAAATGGTGCTATAGGTCTGCATAAGAGCGGATTTCGAAGCGCGGACGCGGTTGCGATTAAAGCGATATTCAATGTATTCCTTAGCAGTGCGCTTGAAGGCAGACTGCATCAAGACTTTCTCGACGATATCCTGAATCTGTTCGACAGTCGGAATGCGTTCCTTGATTTCTTCCTGGGCTACACGAACAACCTTTTCGGCGATGTTTTCCGCACGATCATAACCGAATTCACCAGTTTCCGCACCGGCTTTCGCGATAGCTTCTGTAATTTTTTCCTGTTTGAAAGCAGTGACCTTACCGTCACGCTTGCGAATCGACTTAAACATATTACCTCCGTATGTTTCTGTTGTTTCTGCAATTTGATTCTGTTTTATTCTTTACTTCCACTCACGCCACATTTAGCGTTTGTTAAAATAATGTTAACGCTATATATAGGGCGATTCAAGCTTGATTGTAAAAAACACAACGGCAAACAGATACACGATTTTTCCGCATAAGCACTATATATAGTGTTAGCGCTTTTCTAGAACACGCTATTTATAGAAATCAAGACTTTTTCGTTGTAATTTTTACATTTTTCTAATGCTTTAAAATCGCTAATTGGGGTGAATTTTTATGCATCTCGTGATATAATGTAAGCATTATGAACGATGTAGCAGATTTCATGGTTCGCATTGGTCGAAACATTGCCTCTGCCCGCGAACGTCGCGGCATGACTCAGGCAGAACTCGCCAAAAAGATCCATACCAGCCAATCAGCAATTAATCGCATCGAGCACGGCAAACAGAATGCCTCTCTCGAGATAATCAGCAAAATCTCTAAAGCTCTCGGACAGCAGATTGTCAGTATCAGCTCGTCTTCGACGCAGAGCTACCGCATTCGTGGCGGCAAAACCCTTAGCGGCGAGGTTACGATTAACACCTCGAAGAACGCTGCGGTTGGTCTTTTGTGTGCCAGTTTGCTCAACAGAGGCACAACAACTCTACATCACCTTGCGCATATTGAGGAAGTTTATCGCATTCTCGAGGTTTTTGAATCAATCGGCGTAAAATTCAGTTGGATTAATAATAATCACGATCTCAAAATTACCCCACCAGACAAGCTAGATTTGGACAATTTGGATGTTGCCGCCGCGCGCCGCACACGCTCCGTTATTATGCTCATGGGGCCACTTCTACATCACTTTAAGGAATTCCGTTTGCCATATGCAGGTGGCTGTTCGCTTGGTTCCCGTACAGTTTATCCTCACCTTCGCGCTTTGCAGCACTTCGGTCTCGAAGTCGATAGCATGAGCGAATCCGGTTTTTATAAAGCTAAGGTCAAAGCAACAAACGACACTTCTAAGAAGATTGTCTTGATCGAACGTGGCGACACTGTTACTGAGAATGCTGTCATGGCAGCTGCGCTATATCCTGGTCGCACTCAGATTGTTGGCGCCAGCCCGAACTACATGGTGCAGGATGTCTGCCGTTATATTGAGGCACTCGGCATAGATATTCGCGGTATCGGCACAACCAACCTTGAAGTTGTAGGTCAGGCCAAGATCAACAAAGATATCGATTTTACCCCAGGCGAGGATCCAATCGAGGCAATGAGCTTTATTGCTGCCGCGATTGCTACACAGTCCGAATTACTTATTAAGCGCGTACCAATCGATTACCTCGAGATTGAGCTTGAAGTTTTGCGCAGCATGGGTCAGAAGATGGAACTCAGTCCAGAATATTACAGCGAGAACGGCTTCACGAAGCTCGTAGATATTCGCATTATTCCATCGAAGCTCGTTGCACCAGCTGACAAGATTCATCCGATGCCATTCCCTGGCCTCAATATTGATAGCTTGCCATTCTTCTCTTTGATTGCTGCTCAGGCCGAAGGTCGCACGATGATTCACGACTGGGTCTTCGAGAACCGCGCAATTTATTCGACAGAACTTACAAATTTGAACGCAAAAGTCGAGTTGCTCGATGCACACCGTATCTTTATTACTGGCCCAACCAACTGGCGCCCAGCCGAAATGATGGCTCCACCAGCCTTGCGCCCAAGTGTCGTTGTAATGTTAGCAATGCTTGCCGCACCTGGCACTTCGATTTTGCGCAATACTTATTCGATTGCGCGCGGTTACGAGAAGTTCGCCGAACGTCTTTGCGCGCTTGGCGCAGATATTGAACTCCTAAGCGATTTGGACTAATTATTATGAGCGAGAAGATATTTTTACTCGGCGGTGGAGAGATTAAAGATCGCGAGACCGAGGCGATCGACCGCGAAGCTTTGGCAGCCCGCACAAAATCTGGACCAATTATCTTTGTTGGCGCTGCAGCAGGCGATTCCGAGAGTTACTATGAGTGCTTCAAGAATTACTACGCCTCAATGTGCGACGAGAAAGATTTCGCGACGCTCAAATCTAGCGCCTCTCCAGAAGAAGCAAGAGAAACTTTGCTTAGTGCTAGCTTAGTCTACCTTGGTGGCGGCGACACGCAGGTTCTATACGACACGCTCGAGAAATGGGGTGGCGAAGAACTACTTGAAGAAGTTTCAAATGCAGGTGTTATTTTGGCTGGATTATCTGCTGGCGCCTATGTTCTTGCGAAAGGTTGGCGACATTACGAAGATGGCAAGGTTAGAACCGGAGACGGTTTCGGGCTAGCTGACGTAGTGGTTGAATGCCATTCCACCGACGAGAGTCGCGAAGCAATCACAAAAGAAACCGACGAAAACTTCATTCCGCTCAGGAATTGCGAGTATTATAGCTGCTAAATAAAATGCCTCCGCTGGGAGGTATTTTTGCGCTCTAATTTTCCCGTTCTCGCCTCTGTTAAAACATCAAATATGATGTTATAATATTCCTATGTCAATCACAAAAGAAGACGTGCTGCATTTAGCAGAGCTTTCTCGCCTTAGCATCAGCGAGGAAGAAATCGAACCTCTTATGAAGGATCTCGATAGCATCGTATCTTACATTTCTCAGCTCAACGAGCTGGATACTGAAGGCGTCGAGCCAACTTACCAGTGCTTCGATATGCAGAATGTTTGGCGCGAAGACGAAATTCAAGAAATGGAAGCCAAGCGCGAAGATTTGCTCGCTTTGGCAGCCGAAACCGAAGATAACCAAGTAAAGGTGCCAAAAGTTCTATGATAATCGCAGATAAAAACACCAAAGCTGTCGATTTAGTCAAAGCTGCGCTCGCCAAGGCCGAGGAATACAAAGATTACAATATCTTTATTTCGATGAACGCCGAAGCTGCACTCAAGAAAGCCGAAGAAATCGACAAAAAAATCGCCAAGGGCGAAACTGTCGGCAAACTCGCCGGCGTCCCATACGCCCTCAAGGATAACTATTCTAGCCACGAAGGCAATACGACTGCTGCGGCTCATATTCTCGATAGTTATCATTCCCCAATTACCGCAACCGCAGTTGCAAAACTCGAGGCCGAAGGCGCCATCATGATTGGCCGCGCAAACCTCGATGCTTTCGCACACGGTGGTTCAACCGAAAACTCTTATTTCGGACCAACCAAAAACTCCGCAGATAACACCCGCGTCGCTGGTGGTTCTTCTGGTGGCTCCGCAGTCGCAACCGCACTCGATATCGTCGAGTTTGCACTCGGTTCCGATACTGGCGGCTCAATTCGCCAGCCAGCTAGTTTCAACGGCGTCTATGGTATCAAGCCAACTTATGGCGCAGTTAGTCGCTACGGCGTAGTTGCAATGGCATCCTCAACCGATACCATGGGCTGTTTCGCAAAGAAAGCCGAAGACGTCGACCTAGTCATGAGCATCATGGCCGGTCAAGACGCGAAAGATTCTACTACTCTTCCAGATTACTGGAACAAGAATCTTGATGAAGTTCAGCCAAGCAAGAAGAAAATCGGTTTAATCCGTGATTGTTTCGGCGAAGGCATTAATCCAGAAGTCGCAGAGATTGTTCGCGCTTACGGCGACAAGCTCAAAGCTCAGGGTTATGAAATCGAAGAATTCGATATGCCAATTCTTAAATACGGTCTTGCAATCTATTATGTCGTTCAGCCAGCCGAGGTCGCTTCGAACCTTAGCCGCTACGATGGTATTCGCTATGCGCTTCGCAGCGAAGAAGCTAAAGGCCTCGATGAGATCTATACCAAGACTCGCAGTGAAGGCTTCATGAAAGAAAACATGCGCCGCATCATGATCGGCAACTTCGTGCTCAGCTCCGGCTTCTACGATGCTTATTACTTGAAAGCCCAGAAAGCACGCACGCTTCTTATTAATGCTTATAACGAAGCCTTTGAAAAATACGATGCTTTGCTCTGCCCAGTCGCACCAACCCCAGCCTTCAAGCTCGGCGAGAAAACGAGCGATCCTTTGACGATGTATCTCGAGGATGCCATGACCGTTCCTGCCAGTATGGCCGGTTTGCCAGCACTCTCAGTCCCAGCCGGCAAGACTGCTGATGGTTTGCCAGTTGGCGCACAACTCATCGGCCGCGCTCAGAGCGATCAGCTTCTTCTTAGCATCGCTAAGAGCTGCGAGGAGGAAGCCTAATGGACGGCAACCTCACGTTCGTCTTCTTGATTGCTGTTCTTATTGTTGGCGTAATTATTTTCGTTACGACCTTTCTCACTAGCAAACACACACCAAAGCTCGACCAAGAGCAATATCAGATAGATTTCCTTACAATTCAAAACAGCTTGCAGAAGGAAAATCCAAGCAGTTATTCCATGGCGATTATTAGAGGAGATAAACTCCTCGATAAGGCGCTCTGCGAAATTGGCACTCCTGGCCGCACAATGGGCGACCGCCTCAAGAAAGTCGGCAAGGAGCGCTTCACTGAGCTCAACTCCGTCTGGCATGCGCATAAACTACGCAACCAGATTGCACATGAGCCAGATTTTGAGCCTAGCTTTGCCCAGGCAAGCCACGCACTAGAAACCTACAAGCAAGCACTAAAAGATTTAGGAGCAATTTAATGAGCGAATATAAGATTACAGTCGGTATCGAATGCCACGTCCAGCTCAACACGAAGACAAAACTCTTTAGTGCTGTCGACAACGATGCCGTAGATAAAGAACCAAACAGCTGCGTCAGTCCTTTCGACTACGCTCTTCCTGGCATGCTTCCAGTCCTTAATAAGGAAGCTGTTCATAAAGCCGTTCAGGCTGGTCTAGCCATGAACTGCAAGATCGGCCTCGAAAGCCGCTTTGATCGCAAGCATTATTTCTATCCAGATTCACCAGCTGGTTACCAGATTACCCAGATGTACAAGCCAATCATTGGCGCTGGCGTCATTCACCTTCAGGGCTTTGATGATGTTCGCATCAATCACGCTCATCTTGAAGGCGATGCCGGTAAGCTCAGCCACTTCGATGATTATTCTCTCGTCGATTTGAACCGCGTTGGTACACCTCTTATCGAGATTGTCTCCGAGGCAGACATTCATTCCGCAGCACAGGCTCGCGCTTATGCCGAGGAACTTCATCGCCTTATGATCTATGCTGGCGTCTCAAACGGCGACCTCTATCAGGGCAACATGCGTTTTGATGTTAACACTTCCGTCTCGAAGACAGATGAGCTCGGCACACGCACTGAGGTTAAGAACTTGAACTCCTTCCGTAGCGTTGAGCGCGCCGTCGAATACGAAGCCGCCCGCCAGATTGCCCTACTCGAAAAAGGCGAACAGGTTGTTCAGGAAACCCGCGGTTGGAACGATGCAACTGGCAAAACTACTGGCCAGCGCAGCAAGGAAGGCGCCGCAGATTACCGTTACATGCCAGAGCCAGATATTCCACCTGTTGTTTTGACCCAGGAATACGTTGATGAAGTCGCAAGTAAGATGCCTGCGATGCCAGATTTTTACCGCGAAAAATTCGAACCCCTCAAGCTTGATACGAGCGAACGCGAAGCCATCCTTAATTATCCTTTGCTCGCTAGCCGCCTCGCTGACGTTTGCGATAAGAACGTCAAGCTTGCGCCACGTGTCGCACACTGGTTCTCCGGTGTACTCCTCGCCGAGGAAAATCTCGACAAGGACTTTAACCTTGCTACAGCTAATGAATTAACCGAATTGTCGGAAATGGTCGAAAAGAGCGAACTTTCTTCGACTGCCGGCAAAGATGTGTTCATTCAGTTGTATAATAAGAAAAACACTAGTAAGACGCCACACGAGCTCGCAAAGGAGATGAACCTCCTCCAAGAGAATGACGAGGGTGCGCTAGAGCAAATTATCGACGAAGTTTTGGCGGCTCCAGAATGCCAGAAGGCAGCTGAAGATGTCCGAAACGGCGAAATGAAAGCAATCGGCTTCTTAGTGGGACAAGTTATGAAGAAGTCGAAAGGCAAAGCAAATCCTGGTGCAGTCAACAAGCTAATCCAGAAGAAACTATCGTAAAAAGATAAGGAGAAAAAAGATGTCCTACAAAAAACCAACCAAGGCGGTCATCACTGATGCAGGGTTCGCAAGCCGCTTCCTGCCAATCACTAAGACTATTCCAAAAGCCATGCTTCCACTTGGCGCCAAGCCAATCATGCAGCATGTCGTTGAAGAATGTGTCGCTGCCGGTATTAAGCAGATTATTATCGTTGCTACCCCAGATGGTAAGCCAATTTATGAAGATTTCTTTAATAACCCAGTAGAAAAGATCGAGAAGCAGCTCGCTTCCCAGGGTAAGTCCGATCGTTTCGCAAGCGTCAAGGAAGTTCTCGACATGGCAGATATCACTGTCATCGAACAGGATCAGAGCCTTCCATACGGTAACGGTTCCCCAATCGTCAGCGCAAAGCCATATTTGAACGACGACGAAGCTTTCATTGCCCTCTATAGCGATGACCTCGTATTCGGCGAAGGCGATGTTAAGACTTTGATTGAAGCTTATGAAGCTAACCCAGAAGCAAAGGCAATCATTACCGCACAGGAAATGCCAGAAGAAACCTGGAAGAAGTACGGTATGATCGCACTCGCCGATAAGGAAAAGATGACTCTCGACCACATCGTCGAAAAGCCAGCAACCCCAGACCAGTCACCATCCAACCTTACATCTTATGGTCGCTATCTTTTGACCCCAGATGTCTTTAAGTACCTCGTCCCAGGCAACACTGGTCTTGATAACGAGCTCTGGACTGTCGATGCTATTACCCGCCTCACTCAGGACGGCGATGTCATCATTACCAAGAGCAAGGGTAAATGGCTAACTACTGGTGATCCAGCAAACTTCTACAAGGCTTACCAGGAATTCATGAGCATGGAGGAGAACCAGTAAAATGGAAGCACCAGCATGGATTTTAGTCATATTCCTGTCGGTCGCCCTATTCATCTTCCTCGTTGTCGGCATTATCTTAGTTATTGCGCTCATTCGCTTAACCAAAGAGGCCAAGAAGATTATGATTCAGGGTCAAGGAATTGCTGAAACCGCTGGCGACATTGCGGATAATGTCCGCGATTTTACCACGGTGGGCGGCCTAGTACGTTATTTTGTAGATACTTACACAGAAGGCTCTGCGCGCCGTAAGCACAAAAAGTCTTCTGCAAGTACTAGCGCAAAGAAAGCTAAAAAAGAATCCGAAGAGGAGGAAGAAGATGAGTAAAGCTTGTAACTGCGGAAAAGATGATTGCGACTGCAAGAAGCGTTCTGGCGCTAAGTTCGCAATTGGTGCAGCCCTTGGCGTTGCTGTAGGCGCTGTCGCAGGTGTATTATTCGCACCAAAGTCTGGCAAGGAAACCCGCAAGGATCTTAAGGATTGCGGAGACAAAGCTTTGAAAGAAGGCAAGAATGCCGGTAAAGACTTTGCCAAGAAAGCAGAAAAAGCTGGCAAGAATTTCTCTAAGAAATTCGGAAAGAAAAGCAAAGAGCTTGGCCTAGATAAAAAGGCTGAGGAAGTCAAAGAAAAGCTCGACGACGTCGTTGAAGAAGTCAAAGAGAAATTAGAAGACTAATAGAAAAGAACCCGTTAATCCGGGTTCTTTTTTGTGTTCTACATACAATCACTCAATTCCAAATAGCAGTCAAACAAGGCAAGCCCCCCCTAACGAAAAATCCGGCCACCTGGGTCGGATTTTATTTTTTCTTCGGAGAAATGATATTGCGGAACAAGATGCGCTTTAGGTAAGCAAAAACTGGCTTCACTTCTTCGACGCGCAGAATGACGCACATTAGAAGATAAGCCGCGCCACCAACCGCAGTAATGACGCAGAACTTCGGGAAGGTGCTGAAGAAGGAGTTGTTTGCGGCGCGCAAAGGAATCAAGCGCGTCATAATATAGCAGACTACACCACCGACAGCTGCAGAAATTGCGATGCGAATAATCGCACTCCAGAAATCTGCATTAAATAATTTGTGATCCATAGCGCGATTCTGGAAGATCAATAGGCCGGTAAGCTCAAAGACCGTGCCGAAGGAAACAGCATAAGCCAAACCTTCTGGGCCGAAGCCTAGCTTAAACAAACCGAACATCACTGCGCTTTGGACGATGAACGTAATAACCGAAATCGTGAATGGAGTCTTAGTGTCCTGACGAGCATAGAAACCGCGCGAAGCAATATGGAAACAGGACGAACAGAAAATCGCAATCACAAACGAACCGAGCACACTAGCAATCTTTGGATCGCCACCATTCTTAATAAAGTTCACAACATAACCACGCTCAAAGAAGGCAAAAATCGCCACGGGCATCGCAACCCAAACAATCGTGCGCAAAGCTTTACGGAAAGTGCGCATAAAAATTTCCCTATCCTTACGTGCGGCATCCTGGCTGAGCTGCGAGAAATAAGCCGTCGAAATCGCTACGCCGATTAGACTGACAGGCATATTCTGCAAAGTTGAAGCCTGTTGGAAAGCACGAATCGACTGCTCGCCCATGCGTGAAGCAAGGTTCGTATTGAAGATGCCTGTAATATAATCGATACCCTGATCCATGGAACGCATTGGGAGAAGCTTCAAAGCTGTACGGAAGCCCTTATTCTTCCAATTGATATTAAACTGATAATTAAAGCCGAGACCAACCAAGCCAACCACGCTTACGACTAACTGCAAGAGCGCACCCAAAACAACACCGAGCGCTACACCCATAATGCCACCCTCGAAGACCTGCCAGCCGAAGATATTAATACCATTCGTAAAGCACAAAACGCCAATAATAATGCCGATATTATAGAGAGCTGGAGAGAGTGCACAAAATACAAAGCGCCCTACAGCCTGCTGCATGCTATTAAATACAGTTGAAATCGAGAAGAGGAATGGATTAATTGCAATTACGCGCATCATATTGATTGCGAGAGCCATCGAGGATTCATTCAGACCTGGCGCCACAATATAGCGCACGAGCGGATCGGCAAAAATCATAATGAGCACAGAAGCGACAAAGCAAAGTAGCGCCAAGAAATTCAACAAGCTCGAACAATAATCCCAAGCTTCTTTATGCTTCTTCTCGACGAGACGCTCGTTCAAAATCGGAATAAAGGTAACAGAAAGCGCACCAGAAGTAATAATAAAGTATAGAAAATCTGGCACCGTAAAGGCGGTCGTATAAGCATCGAGACCCGCCGGATAAGTATCGTAATACATCGAATTTAAAAGACGATCACGAAAAATACCAAGGAGCGCAGAAACAAGCGTCGAGCTTGCAAGCACGAGCGAGGCGGTCTTAATAGACAATTTCACATTCGCCGCCGTAATGGCGTTACGCAAATACTTCTTTGGTCTTGGCATCTTACTCTATTATATCGCAAGGGATTTAGATTTCTTTTAATTCTTGCAACTATTTTTCAGCTTAATTTCGTAAGCCTCAACCTCGAAATTATTCGATTCGAGCCAATCCCTAGCAGCCTGTTCCAGCTCTGAATTCCGAGTGTTTTCCGAGCACTCGACAGAGTTAATGCTGAGCTGGTTTTTATTAAGATAATTTAGAGTAAAACGTGCGTGCGATTCGGTCTCGAGTTCGACCGGAAGGTTTTGTTTAAGGACAGAATGATGGCGATAAGCTGCCACTTTCCTATCTGAATTAGTCTCCCAGACAATATTTTCTCCACTCTTGAGATTTATGTTCCAATCATCTTTATTTTCTACCGCCAATTCAAACTCTTTGCCATTATCTAGCATGAGTATCGCACAAAGTTTAGCGCCATCATTCTTAACACTCTCGCGGCTCACAAGAGCAGATGCTGCTGCAGGATAAGCTATTTTAAGATAATCTAGCATTGAACCTTGCAAGGCCTCAACTACTTCACTCGAAGCACCATAACTTTCAAGTAGACCAAGATTATCTAGCGCTATCGCCCTAGCCGCCTCACCAGTTGAGCGAGAATGACAGTGGCTATTTTCATACTTCGAGTTTTCTTGCGAAGCGCAATCAATGTGCGCTATAAAACTCGCATCCGGAGCCGAAAGCCCCTTGCTCCAATACATTTGTACGCGCGCGGAAATCTGCAGTTCGTCACTATCCATCAAGAAGGCGCCATATTTATTACCGTCATCGTCTTCCTCAGAAATAAGCTCTTGATCTTCGCGAATTGCAAACTTTACTTTCTTTGAATTACTACCAGTATTTAACAATACAAAATCATCCAGCTCCGTCCTTAGCGCTTTGCGTGTTTTCGAAGAAACTTCAGAATATTTCGTTTCGAAGCCAGCGATATTCACTGAGCCACGAAAAGTTTTGTCACTAATTGTTGCGCCCAAGCAAAGTAAGGCAAAAAATATAAATGCGCCCCATATTAGCCTTTTAAATTTGCGGCTTTCGGTAATTCTTTTGATGAGGTTTTTGCGTTTTTTAGCCATTATTGCCCTACTTTCCCAAGATTCAACTCTTCTTCATTGATTACCGAGCGAAGATAAACGAAAGATGTGTCGTATTTGCTATTTTTGACGTCTGCAAGCGAACGTTTCTTTACTTCGACTTTACCAGACGGATAGCTTTGCTCAACAGTAATAGCGAGACCATTATCAATACCAAAAATCACACCAGTACTGCCACAGCTAAAGCTTCCGCACATAATACTGCTATTCGTCGACGAGAAGACAGCGAAAGGCGCTGGATCATTGCCAGATTTAAGCGACGGATAATTAGCCGTGAGATTCTTAACGACATCGCGTGGCTCACCCCAAGTCATTTTATTCGTATCTAGCGAAGTAAAACGCGAGGTGAAATACGCAACAAAGCTAGCCGGCATAGACTTCGAACTGAGCGGAAGACCATAGTCATTAAGCGAGACAGAGTTATTGTAATGGTTCACGAAGCGCTTCACTTCGAATTCTTTCAAGTCTACATCAGAATCTTCCAAAGTTGCGCACTTTACCGCCGCCTTATGCTCAGTGAAATTCAAATAGCTAGAAATCTTAGACCAGATTTCCCCCGAGTCACCATCCTTGGACGCTGCGGTTATACCATTGCTTTCCTCATAAATTGCGTCAACGAGCGTAGCTAAGTATCTCCACTCCGCATTAGTGTTTTTCTTAGTATCCCAAAGATAATAGTTCGAGCCCGAATTACCCTCGTCCGTAAAGCCTACAATATCAACAACAATGCCCTTTTCTACATTGCCACTATTTTCGGTCGCAGAGCTGAGATTAACTGGAAAATACTGAAAAATACGTTTCTTCTTTATGTCTATGAGAAAATGCGGATAATCTCTGTCCGGGTACACAGCATAAGGATCGCCGTTCACGGACTCTGTGCCATTTTTGATGCGGAAATTTAGCTTTGGTTGCGTGCCCTGAATATTCAAGCCATAATCCTTTGCCGATAGACTCTTCTCTGCTTCCATGCCAATGACTGGCGCTTTTTGTGAACCATACAAAGAGTTATTACTCGCCCAATAATTAGACCAGCGCACACCAGAGGCACCTGCATCGCCGCCGCAATTACATTCCGTGGACGTATATTCCGATGCGTTCCCAAAATTATTTACACCTTTACCACGATTGCGCTCAATATTGCCCTCCATGGCGAGGGTATTTTTAAGAATTTCCTTCGAAGCCTGAAGATTAGCCCGCTCAACAATAAGGTCAATTTCTGAAGTTAGGTCTCTTAGCTGGCTTTCATAGCTATCGCCCTGAGATAGGCCAGGATTATATCCAGCTTCCGTAATTGCGTCGATATACAAGTTAGGCGTGCGAACTGTATCTTCGGAGAAAATTCTCGAACGATTCGAGCCAGCTTTGAGGCGCAAATATTCAAAAAGCACACGCCAGGACGATTCGACATCGGGGTAGCTTGCTTCTTTACTTAGGCCATTGCCATCTGGGCCAAGTGCAAAGATATTTCCACGTTGCTCGAAGGCCTCGCTCGTACCAAAATCCGACTCAATTGCACCCTGCGCCATAATTGGCTCCCACGGCAGACCATACTCGGCCGCAAGGCTCGTAACTGCTGCATAGTTATTTGAAACCCATTCCGCAAGAGGAGAATCTTCTGCAATTTCGCTTTTTAGATAGATCGAGCGATTCGTTGAGTCGCTAATTTGACAAGTACTCGGACCATAAAATCGGATAACATTAATCGAATTATCGTCGTCCGCACTAACAAAATTAGCCGAACTAGAGGTCGCCATAAGGCTTGCGGCCAGTATTATTACAATTCTTTTATTCTTCATTTTCGCCATCCACTAGTTCGTATTGTATTTCGTAATCGTCCGGATTGTAGCCGAGCGCCTTAATCTTAGAAAACATTTTTTCTTTTAGCGCCTCGCCCTTATCTGTAATTTTTAGACAGTAGCTACGCTCGCAGTCTTTGCCAAGAGTAAGCTTCGAGCTAGATTCACCATAATCCTCAATAATCGTAAGCGGCAGGAGCTCAGTAATAGTCTTGGCTTGGCGATAATTCGAAACAAACTCAAGCGCCGCCTCGTCGCCAATTAAAGCTAGACGATCAATATCTTCTTCGTTTTTAAGGTATGCAGAAAAATCATCACCTTCACCCGCTAGATAGATGTTTACTGACTTAGTCTCATTTGCCGCAACTTCAATTTCCCGCGTTTTAGTTTCTAGGCCATCAAGCGAAACTATGATCGTGTGTTTACCAGGACGAACATTTTTGACACCGCTATCAATCTTTTTGCCGTCCAGACGAATTGCGGCTTTAGTCGGCGCAGCGACAATTATGATTTCTGCATTCGAACGAAAGCCAAGACAAGCGGTTAGAATTATTAAAATCAAGAGAACTATTCCAGCTCCCGCAAAAAGCATTTTCTTATTCAAAAAAGTAGATTTTTCCACTTCTCGCGTCATAGCTAAATTATAGCATAAGCATTAAAAAGGCTCCCCGAGAGGAGCCTTGTTTTTAGTCGTGAAGTTTTGCTTCAGCCGGCAAGGTAGCACCCTTAAGAATACGGACAACATCTTTCTCGTCGAGCGTTTCCTTAGCAAGAAGCTCTTCAGCTAGAGCGTCGAGTGCTTTGCGGTTAGCCTTAATTACAACCTCGGCACGCTTCCTAGCCTCGCGGTTGAGCGCACGGATTTCGGCGTCGATTTCTTCGGAAGTCTTTTCAGAGTAAGTGCGAGCACGATCGCCAAAGAAGTTTACTTCGTCTGAATTGAAGACCTGATCACGGAGTTTATCGCCAAGACCTTCCTCGGTTACCATCTGGCGAGAAAGCTCTGCAACGTGCTGAAGATCAGAACTTGCACCAGTCGTAACACCGTCTTCACCAAAGATTAGGCATTCAGCAACACGACCGCCCATAGCACGAGCGAGAACGTCTTTAAGTTCGAAAACGTTCTTGTAGCTGCGATCTTCTGGCGGCAAGAACCAAGTAACACCACCGGCATGACCACGCGGAATAATTGTAATCTTGTGGACTGGATCAGAATCTGGCAAGACATGGCCAACAATTGCGTGACCAGCTTCATGATAAGCAGTAATCTTGCGTTCGGTCTCGGTCATAACCTTAGACTTGCGCTCTGGGCCAATTGCGATACGTTCAAAGGCGCCAGTAACATCATCGTTGGTAATTTCTTTATGATTCTCACGCGCAGCAGTGATTGCGGCTTCGTTAGCAATGTTTGCAAGATCCGCACCGCTACTACCAGCAGTCTTTGCAGCAAGAGCATCGATATCTACTTCCTTCGAGACGGGCTTGTTTTTGAAGTGAACCTTAAGAATTTCAACGCGATCTTTGCGCTCAGGCAAAGTAACATTTACGTGGCGATCGAAACGGCCTGGACGGAGCAAAGCTTTATCCAACATATCAACACGGTTTGTAGCAGCAATAACAATTACGCCAGTATCGTTATCGAAACCATCCATTTCGACGAGGATCTGGTTGAGCGTCTGCTCGTCTTCACGACCAGCACCACCACGCGCATCACGTTTGTGAGCAACAGCATCAATCTCATCAATAAAGATAATGCTTGGAGCATTCTTTTTAGCCTTAGCGAAGAGATCGCGAACACGAGAAGCACCAACGCCGACAAACATTTCAGCAAATTCAGAACCAGAGATCGAGAAGAAAGGAACACCTGCTTCACCGGCAACTGCACGAGCCATGAGAGTTTTACCAGTGCCCGGATCACCAGCTAGCAAGACGCCGCTTGGAATCTTTGCGCCGAGCTTTTCGTACTTCTTTGGCGCTTTCAAGAAATCGACAATTTCGCTCAAATCCTGCTTGGCATTTTCGTTACCAGCAACATCGGCAAAAGTAACACGCTTCTTTTCGTTGCCATAGAGGCGAGCCTTAGCCTTACCGAAGCCCATCGACTGATTATTCATGCTTTGGGCTTGGCGCATCATATAAGACAAGAAGCCAATGACGAGAATCACAGGAACGACAATCATCGCGACATCAAGAATAGTGCCAAGAATATCGACATTTTCTTCGACCTTAATACTAACCTTGCGTTGCTCAATAGCGTCAGCAAAACCCTGCTCAGAAAGACTGCTTGAACCCTCCTTACGAGATACCATATCTGGTAAATCGGTTTCAGCGCGTGGCGTAACATGAAGCTCATTGCCGCGAACTACGATAGTATCAAGCTTTTCATCGTTGGCATAGGCGAGGATTTCGGTAAGATCTCTCTGCTCTTCGGTAGCCGTGCCCGTACTAGTAATATTCAAGAAGAGTGCGCCACCCAAAGCTACGATAATTAGCCAAAAGAAAAATAGACGTACGACACTTCCTGCTTTGTTTGGCTTCTTGGATTTTTTACTAGCGGTTTTCTTATATTCCGGCATATTGCTCCTAATAACTCCTTAAATAATGGACAGACGTCCTGAATATATATAGTATATCACCCTTCACCAATCAAGTCGTCCGAAAGACTCCGATTTAGCCGAGTGCTTTGACGAATTTTAGGCCCAAAAAATGCGATTTTAGCAAAAATATGCCAAATGTTAATTTTTGTTGCGGAAATGTAAAGCGTAGTTGGTGGTAGTTTTTGTTGCGCAATAATACAATAAAGCCATAATTAATAACATTTAAGGACATTTACATGACATTACCAGAAAGACTAACAAAGCTTCGTAAGCTTGCTGGCCTATCTCAGGAAGAGGTGGCAGACAAGCTTGAAGTCACAAGACAAACCGTATCTAAGTGGGAAACAGGACAATCAAGCCCAGATTTAGACAAGGTCTTGCCTCTATGTGGCCTATATAATGTAACTCCAGATGAGTTACTACACGAAGGTGGCTCAGAAGAAGCCGACGCCGAGATGGTTAAGAGTAATTTCGAACGTTCAGAAGAACAGGCAGATCGTATGATTGCAAAGAAAAGACTCACGGGTATCCTTGGCGGCGTTATGCTCTACTTCGTAGCTATCGCATTTATTATGACTTCGATTGCAGTTTTTAGACTCAATCCAGTCATCGCATCGGCCGTATTTATTATGATGCTCGCAGCAGCGACTTTAATAATTATTTATTCGGCAGTTATTTACAAAAAGAAGGTTTTACAAAAGAAACCAAAAACAAAGGAAGAAAAACTCTACAAGCAGATTAATTCCATTCTCGCTTTTGCGACCTTAGCTATTTATCTACTCGTAAGCTTCCTAACCATGGCATGGCATATTACATGGATCATGTGGATTATCTATGCCGTGCTTAGCCAAATCGCAAAGTTAGTTATTATGCTTACGACAGGAAAGGATGTTGAGGATGAAGACTAAAACTGGCTCTATCATTGCGATAGTTTTATTATCACTACTCGCATGCGGCTTGATGTTCGCTACGTATATTGGCATTAAATATATTAATATATCAGACCTTCCAGGTATCAGCTTTAGCACCACAAGCCAGAGACTCGCATTAGATAAAGAATTCGAGTTTAAAGATACGAAGGCTATTAATACTGAGACCGATGGCTCAGATATCCAGTTCATCAAGGGCGAAGATAAGAGTGACACGATCAAGATTAAAATCTATGCAAGCGAAGATAAGACCGTAAGCGCCGAAAAAGAAAGCGACACGCTCAATGTCTCAGTTAAAGACTCTTGCAAGGGTTTCTGTTTTGGGATCAGTAATAGTCGCATTGAGATTACCTTACCAGAAGAATATGAGGGCGATTTCACTATCCGTACCGATGCAGGCGACATCAAGAGTGACGCTTTCTCTAAGGCAAGCTTCGATATCAACGACAATGCTGGCGATATCGACATCGTGGCCGCAAAGAGCATAAAAGTCACTAGCGACGCTGGCGATCTCGACCTAGGTAGCATCGAGAATATCACAATCAAAACCAACGCTGGCGACATAAAGATTAACGAATGCTTTGGCGAGCTCCATCTCGATACTAATGCCGGAGATGTCGAGATTAACGAATTGCAGCTCAGCAAGAATTCAGACATCAAAACCGACGCAGGCGATGTTAAAATCCTAAATTCTGGCGCCATCTACACTGACGCGCATGCAGATTTCGGCGATGTAAATATTCAGAATAATAGCCGCAAGTCTGACATCGAGCTCAAAATCGAAACTCATGCTGGCGACATTAAAGTCAACTAGCCAACAGCCACCGCTAAAACGGTGGCTTTTTGGGGCGAAAAAAGAAGCCCGAAGGCCCTTTATAAACAAAAATGGTCGGGGTTAGCAGGCTCGAACTGCTGACCTCGCGCTCCCAAAGCGCGCGCGCTACCAACTGCGCCAAACCCCGGACAATACCTGTATTATACCACATCTGTGATAGAATTGAAAGTATGAAAAGCTTCTTTCAAAGAAATAAACGCAGCCTCTGCATATTCGGACCAATTCTAATTAGTCTTATCTTTATCATCCTCTGCCTCGTAAACCTCAATCAGTCAATCTGGTTCGATGAATCTTATGGCGCTTATCTTGTCCGCTTTAAGTTTAGCGATATCGTACATTTTACTAGCAACGACGTACATCCGCCACTCTACTACTTCCTGCTCAAGACTTGGGCGCATTTCTTTGGTTTCAACGTTGTCTCAATGCGCCTACTTTCAACAATGCTTGGCGCAGGCGCAATTCTCTTCGCTTTTAAGTGGCTCAAATATAAATACGGCGCCAAGGCAGCCTTTATTGGTAGCCTAGCACTCGCCACTTCTCCATTCATTGTGCGCTATGGTCAAGAAATGCGCATGTATACACTCGTGCTTTTCATCTTCTTTGCTGCGACTTACTTCATGCAAATCGCAATCGATTCTAAAAAGAAGTTTTATTGGATTATTTACGGCATTCTTGTTGCGCTCGGCATGTGGACGCATTATTTTATGGCACTTGCTTGGTGCGCACAGCTTATCTATATCCTCTCGATTTACAAACTAGATTTTTTCAAGAAAAAAATCTTCCTAGTCTATATTCTAGCCGTTCTGCTTTTCGTGCCATGGATACCTTCCCTATCATCTCAATTCCATTCCGTCCAGCAGGGCTTTTGGATTCCAGAAGTTAGTATCCAGAGCCTCACTAGCGCTTGGACAGAATATACAATCTACAATACCGGCAATTCCACTTCAAACTGGGCAACCATCCTCGTGCTTGTTCATGTAATTATTTACGCATATATCGTTTCAAGAACCTTCAGAAAACAGCGCTACTTGAGTATCTTGGCTACCATTCCAGTTATTCTCTTGGTATTCGTATCAATACCACCTTTTAAGTCAGTATTCGTCTCGCGCTATGTTTATTACAGTGCGGCCTGCATTGAGATGTTACCAGCAGTCGGCATCATACTCCTAACTAGCTCCGACAAGAATCTTCAGAAAAAAGACAAAAAGAAACAAAAATTCGCTTGTTATAGCTATATTGCCATGAGCATAGTCTTAATAACAACCACAGTGTTCGGTCTAATCAATCTTTACTCTAATGGCAACCTGAACTTCTCAACCGGAGCTTACCCTACGGCCCGCCAACTTTTTGAAAACATTGAAGGATTAAGCGTCGAGGAAGAAGCGATCGTCGTGAGCGCAAAAGCCCCACTTCTAATCTACGATTTGGGCTTCTATAGCACAGACAAACATCCCGTATTATTTGTAAACGACGAAATGGAATATCAGTGGGGATCACTCCTACCACTTAAGGAAACTTATTTCGGGCGCATCGACAACTTCGAAAAGTTTAAGAAAGAAAATCCTAGCTTTTGGTATGTTAGCGAAAGCCTAGACCCTAAAAATGACGTGCCAGAAGGCTTGGAGATTATCGAGGAAGCTCAACTCCAATTGCACGACAAGGGAGTACGTTACACACTATGGAAACTACAGAGTAAAGAGTGATATAATGGCAGAAGTCGGGGCGTGGCGCAGCTGGTAGCGCGCACGGTTCGGGACTGTGAGGTCGCCCGTTCGAATCGGGTCGCCCCGACCATTCTGTTTAACAACTTAGCCTTCGGGCTATTTTTATTGCTCGCTCAAAAGTTTATCAATCAACTCAGCTGGGTTTTCTACAAGACGCTCCGGAGATATCTGTTCGAGCAGACGAGGATGCGAATCGCGCATTGCATAGCCTTCAAAATGAAAGATCATACCAACATCATTCAAATCGTCGCCAAGGGCGTAGACTTTTTCTTTTAATTTCTTAGAAGCAATCAAGCGATTTAGAGCTTGCTCCTTCCCAGATTCATTTGGCGTAATATTCACGAATGCTTTATAAGCAGAGCTTACCCAAGGTAGGCTCGAAGGCAAAGCATTTCTCTCGACATGCAACTTCAAAGTATTTGGACCAAACTCTTCTTCAAAACGACGGTATAAATTCTCCGCGAGTTCCCCATCGCGTGTCCAAGTACGAATCTTACCAATTGCCGCAATCGGATCATGATATTCTTGCAAATAACCATGATAGCTAATCAGCATTAGACGTTCGGAGTATAAGTCGCGCGCAAAAGCCGTAATCTTACCAATTTGGCGCGGTTCAAAAACAATCTCATCAATAAGTTTTCCAGTAGCTATCTCAGTCGTAAAGCTACCATTATCTGTAATTAGGTAGTCTACATATTCCGTAATATCCGGAAAAGTGCGGCGCACGCTTGGAATACCGCGGCCAGTCGCCAGAATTAACTTGTGGCCAGCTTCACGCCATCGTTTTGCGGCGGCCACGTTTTTCTTGTAGATTTCAAAGTCTGCATCAAAATGCTGCCAGAAAGTTCCGTCAATATCGCAAACTAAGACCATTTTTACATTCCTGGGATATGGAAGGCACCCGGATCAGCCTGAGGATTACTCGAGGCAGGGGCAACTGGTGCAGGATTTGGCGCTGGAGCAGCCGGTGCAGTCTGGCCAGGCATAGGAGCCGGCGCAGAAGATGCGAATGAAGCTGGAGTCGAAGCGACTGGCGCAGCCTTTGGCAATGCATTAGCAGGTAATACATTTGAAGCAACCTGAACAGTCGGCATGACAGGCTCGGCTTTTGGCGGCTCAGCAACTGGAGCAGTCTCGATGGCTGGCTTTTCAACAGGCGCAACTGGAGCAGTTTCAACAATCGGTTCAGCTTTTGGAGCTGGAGCAGCTGGAGCTGAACTACTAATGTCTATCGTTGGCAAGCTCGGTGGCATCAAGGATGGGCCAACTGGAGCTGGCGGTGGTGGCAAAATGCCATTCTGGTCAACCTTCGTCTCAATAACAGGTGCCGTATTATTTGCGGCAGGCATCGTAGATGTAGTAATAGGAGAAGTCGAGCTCACTTCGCTAGTTAGGGTCGGAGCATCACTTACTGAAGGTGGAACATAACCAGGACCACCCGCGTTATTGAGCTCAGTAGAGATCATCTTGGCATAGTCTTTTGGTGGCTCCGGAGGGAGCATTTCCTTCTGAAGCAAATCGTGCTTTGCGCTACCTTCGCCGGCATTCTTTGTCGCCTCATTATGTTCAGCAATGAGCTTTGCCATTACTTCTTCTTTTGCGGCGTTATTCTTGGCTTGTTCTTCAGCTTCGTGCGCTTTACGTTCCTCTTCTTCTTTACGAAGTTTTTCTTCAGCAGCAGCTTTATCAGCCTCCTGCTTTGCGACACGTTCAGCAACAATACGGGCCGTTTCAGCCTTCGCATCGTTCACGACCGGAGCTTCCTCAACCTTTGGCTCTGAAGTAGATTCCGGCTTTGGCGCCTCGACTTTTGGAGCTTCAACTTTCGGCTCAGTCTTAGGTTCTGCCTTAGGTTCATTCTTCGGCTCTGGTTTTGACTCTGGCTTTTGTGTCTCTTTTGGCGGTTCAGCTGCTGGAGTTGCCGTAGTCTTTGATTCTTCAACTTTCGGAGCTTCCACCTTTGGAGTCTCAGCCTTTGGTTCTTCTGGTTTTGACTCTTCGGCCTTTGGAGCTTCTGGCTTTGCCGTATCGACATTCTCAGGCTTTGCCTTGTGTTCGATTGAGAAACTTGTCGGGTCTTTAGGCGGCTCGACTGGCTGTGGTTTTGGTTCTTCTTTTGGCGTCTCAACTGGTTCGGCAGACTTTTCTTCAGCCTTAGGCGCCTCAACCTTTGGTTCTTCCGGTTTTGGTTCTTCTTTTACTGGCTCAGGCTGCTTTGTAAGAATATCTACTGGAATATTCTTCGCGATAAGTTGCTGATTTGCACCAGAAACCATCAAGTTTGAAGCAATAGACATCGTATCTGCACTAGTGCGCTCATTTGAGAAGCGGTTCGTAGCAGCAATAATACCCGTAAGAAGTGTCGTAGCGACATTATCATCGATGACAGGCTCATCTGGATCCTGAACATCAAGGGCGAGCTTTACGACCATTTCACAGATAGACGATGCGCTTGGGTCACCCCACTCAACATCACCAAACTTGCCTGGAGCGGCAGCAGAAATATTAATCGAGCTCGCATCGTGCTTAATGCGGCCATATTCACGGAGTGCATCATCAAGCTGAGACTCCTCAGTAATATTCAAAGAGATGATCAGGTCAACATTAAAATCGCCATGGCTAAATTGCAAGTCTTTCTCCGTAATGGTTTCCTTGCGGTATGGCGTAAAGAATACTTTTACAAAATCACCTTCAATCTTGTAGCGCAGGTGGTCGGCTTTTTCGGCATTAAGCGAGACAATAAAATCCTGCAAACTATCCGTATTTTCCTCAAAAGTCTTCTCTGGTTGCAAAAATTCGATAATATTCGGAATCTTGCCGGAAAAGATAGCCGTGGCACGTTTGTTGAGTTTATCCAAAATCAGAGACAAGCCCAGCGCGGCGGAAAGCTCGTCGATGTTCGGATCCTTCGAAAGCGCAATTAAGACATTGCTCGCATTGCGAATTCTCTCAGAAACTTCTGCCACAATATCAGAACCAGCTCTGGTGTCTTCTTTGTTTTTCATTGTTTTCTCTTTTTATTTTGACCTGTTATAATTTCAGATTAGCATAAGAGTTAAAAATCCGCAAGAATAAAATAGTCCTCTCGGTCCATCTCTTTACATTTCCCGAGTTATAGCGTATAATATGGAATTAATTGTATAACTAATATTTAAAGGAATAGATTTTAATGCCGATTATCAAATCTGCGAAGAAAGCTGCGCGCCAGGCTATCAAGCGCAAAGCCAAGAACGAAGCGATCAAGAAAGAAATCATCAACGCACGTAAGGCTGTTCTTAAGAACCCTACTGCCGAGAACGTTTCTGCCGCTCAGTCCGCATACGACAAGGCTTT
This sequence comes from Candidatus Nanosyncoccaceae bacterium, assembly GCA_045630145.1. Taxonomy (GTDB): domain Bacteria; phylum Patescibacteriota; class Saccharimonadia; order Saccharimonadales; family Saccharimonadaceae; genus UBA2834. The sequence continues at coordinate 7,795 of JAZQSO010000035.1, read as the reverse complement.
CAAGAAGGGCCTCATCAAGAAGAATACCGCTAGCCGCCGCAAAGCTAAAATTGCTAAGCTCGCAAAGAGCCTAAGTGGCGTCAAGCCAGCCAAGAAAGCTGCCGCTAAGAAGACTGCAACCGTCAAGAAGACAACCACAGCTAAGGCTCCAGCAAAGAAGGCTACTACCGCTAAGAAGCCAGCAGCAAAGAAGCCTGCAAGCAAGAAAGCTGAGTAATAAATAAAACCACTATAAAAACCACCCTCAGAGGGTGGTTTTTTGGTAGTTACTTTAATTTTCGTCTTCGATGCGTTCAATTCTTGCGCGGACTTCGTCTTCTGGCGTCGGAATATCTTCGACATCATGTGCACCAGTTTCTAACAATTCACCGTAGGTCAGCTCAACCGGTTTTGCAGCACGAAGCTCGAGCACCTTAAAGGTCTCAATAAGATCCTGACGTGCAGCAACTGGATCCTCGTTCTCGTCTAGGACGGTCTCGATTTTAAGATAATAGCCATCAAGGCCATCAATATTATCAATATAGAGCTTTACAGATTCGCCCATCTGGAGCTCTTCGCGGCGACGGCTAATATCCGCACGAAGCACATAGCCAAGACTATAAATAATGTGCGCCGCTTCGGCATAATCTTCGACTACAGTGCGATTAATCACATCTAATCCGTCTTTCACGAAGTGCTGACGCATCACGAGTGCATAAATCGTTTTGCCATCACGGCGAACTACGGTGCGGAGCGAGAGACGTGGGCTGCCATGCTCACGATTATAATTCTTTGGCACAAAAACACGGTCATTCTGCCAATAAGACGGCTCAAAACTATAGCCAATCTCATCCAAAACCATCAAAAGATCCTGACGGTTATGTAGTCTTGTTTTTACAATAACTTTTCTCATTTCCTACCCCTAAAATTTAACCGGCTCGCCGCCAACAATGACTTCCCCGTCAATGATTTTTGCGCCGGCACGCGCCTTATTTGCCCATTCGTCAGCCGCTTCATTACCCTCAGTGCCAACATGACCACGCGTCCACTCCAATTTCGTATCCGGATGCGCTTTATAAGCTACATAGAGGGCTTGGACAAGATCTAGATTCTTAATTTCGCCGCCCTTCTTCTTCCAGCCGTTGCGCTCCCAGCCTGGAGCCCATTTCGTAACAACGTTAATCCAAAATTCACTATCTGTCGTAATAACATCGCCTGGCTCTGAAAGATTAAAAGCAGCAATTAGAGCCTGCGCTTCCATGCGGATATTCGTGGAATTTTTCTCGCTCCCGAGAGCCACAGGCTTCCCATCAAGAATTACAGCGAAACCACCATCGCCAGGATTAGGAATTGCCGAGCCGTCCGTATAGAAGTGTTTCATATAGCCATTATACCACGCGCCCAATGTCTTATCTGTTATAATAGTTTTATCCCCGAGTGGCGGAATTGGCAGACGCGCTAGCTTCAGGTGCTAGTGCCAGCAATGGCGTACAGGTTCAAGTCCTGCCTCGGGGACCATACAGTTTATTAATAGCCCTCTGTAGGGGCCTTTTTATTGCCCGCAACTAACAATCCAAGCATCAAAAAGAGCCGCTCGTGCGGCCCTTTTTATTATTTACATTTATCAGTGCCCTGAATACAGTTCTCAGTTACATAGAAGTCTTTCTTGATGTCGTTATTCGAACTGAGCTCTGCAGTTGGAAGAAGCGTTGCGCCATTCTTCGTACCAATGCGCGCTTCGACACGGCGGAAGAGATCACCTGAACGGCCAGTCGAGTCAATAATTGGCTGAACGTTAAAGAATGGAATTTCCTTATCACTACTATTCTTCATCTTAACAATAACTTTTGTTGTTGGATTAGAGTAAACCGTGTTTAGTACTAAGAAGAAGTTATCTGGATCACGTTCGCCACCCTTAGGATCTGGCAAACCTATCGTTACTTTACAAATACCATTTTCACACTTCACTGCTTGCGGAGCATTCAAGTTTTTATCCGCAGAGGCCACGAGTTCTTGCGCACCAATCGTGCTAGCGCCCTCGGTTGAAGGAAGAAGCATAAGAGTACCGCGATTCGTTGTGCCTGCATCGGAAGAATAATAGTCAGGATTTGCAGCTCCCAATGGAGACTGGACAAGCATCATTCTCAGACCATTAAATATGGTTTGTTCATCATCGCTTTTGACACCTTTCTTACCTAAAACGCCCGTCGCAGTAGACGAAACCACGGCTGTGTTGTTCACAATATCATTCAATCCGTCGCTTTGTAAGTTTTCAAGGAGATGACCACTAATAGCATTCGAAACATCATCATCGTCACCTGACGAATACCAAGTAAGTTCAACCTTCGCAACATTTTTAGCAGTATTATCACCTTTGCCGCTTGGCTTTAACGGAACAATAAGTGTTGGGTCATTCGAAGTCAAGGTGCCTCTAAAATCGCCCTCAAGCTTAATGGTCACACAGGTATAAGCCTGATCCTGGTCGCTACGGCTACCATCAGTACCGATATAATAATCAGTTCCATCTACGAGACCAGTAACATGAAGTTTTTCCATGGCTTCCGAGATGATATCGCAGTCGTCAGTTTTCGTTTCGACGATATTTTTGAAATCATCCGGAATACTCGTATCGCTGCCCGAAACTTTCTTCTCATACTTCGAAATAACATACTTAGCATCTTCGACGCCAGCCAATGCAGCATTATAGGCAGAGTCAGACATAGTATCGTTAAGAGTACGGCCAGACTCGGAGAGCATAATACGCAAAAAGCTTAGCGTAATAATACCAATCAACATTGTTGTAAATACAACAACATAGATAGCCGCCACACCTTTTTTAGTTTTTTGAATCCTGGACATTTTTACCTCCATTTATTCCTTCTCTCCAGTTTGCCTTGCTACGAACTCGAAACGGTTTACAGAGCAGTAACTAATCGCATTGTCTGCATAATCAGTATACTCTGTTGCGTTACTATTTTTCTGACAATAGTTATTTGCACTTAGCACATTAATGCCACCACGCGTTGTACCTAGCACAAACGCAATATCGTAGAGAGACTGATTGGTAGCCTTGCTCTGAGCGGCTGACATAACAGCGAAATCGTAAAGTTGAAGATCTGTCGCTTCGTCACTCGTAGTACCATCCAAGAGGACCGTAAAGCCGTTAGTTCCAGTTTCAAAATAATTGTTCGCTCCTTGGAAATATTCGCTGCTTATATATGAAACAGGGGTTTTACCGGCGCTTACCAACTTCTTATTGATCTGGTCTTCCACTTCAGCTTGGCTTAGACCCAAGTGTTTAAACTGAGCGCAGCCAGGATCACTAATGCGCGCCAAAGCATATGGGCGTGGTTTTTCCGAACTACCGTTTTTCTTGATTGATAGATAACCCGGTTTACCATCTATGAATGTTCCAGTCTGATAACCTTCTTCGCGATAGCGCAACATAGCTGGCTGAAGATTAAACACATAAGTATAAGAGTTTGTGCAAAATGCACCTGAATCCGCATAGTCATAAGAATTTGAACCATCAGCCACAGTGTAGTGATGAACTCTTAGATATTGCTTCTTTGCATCCTCGAGAGCAGTCTTGTCTTTACCATCAACCAGATCGTCCGTCCATACAGTTGATGAGGTAATATGCGAGTTCATATCATCGACGATGGCCGAGCCAACAGAATTAACAGCACGCATAGTGGCACCTTTCGAATACATGTCCACTAATCGCATCGTGAGCATTGCAATAGAGAGAAGTAGAGTTCCCAAGAACGCTACCGCAAGCATTAATTCAATAAGCGTAAAGCCTTTTTTAATTTGTTTTTTGCTAGTCTGCATCATATAACCTCACTACACTCGTAAATACCGACGGCATTTTAGAACCGACAGGATTCCAGCAGGTACGCACGAAATAATCGTACCCCATTGTTGTTTTCTTTGGATAAATCCAGACGCCCTCAGAATGATAGGCATTGCGAGATTGATAATAGGTTTCTGTTGTTAGACCAGATTCATCTTTCACCGTTCCACCTTCACCGCTCAAAAAGTTCGTAGCAGTATCCGTGTTTATGATTTTGCCAGCATTATCCATATTTTTATAGGTAATACGCGGATATAGCGGCGCAGCGACAATGCTACTATGCGATATTATCTGATTATTAATAAACTCGTTACGGTTATTAAATGAACCATTGCTAGGATTAGTAGCAATACCCATGCCGTAAATAGTTTTGCCTGACTTCCATTCAGAAACGGCACCTCTTCCGGAAATGGCAAAAATCGTTTGCTTGCCCGTATGTGACGGAATATTAATCGAATTATGATCTGCTTCAATTAGAGATTTACAGCTATAATCCGCAAGCGAAGAATCATCAAGACTAACTGGATCCGTAGTTGCCTCCGGCTTGATATTCTCCCAGATTTCGCCATAATACGCATCGTCATGCTTGCCAGTCTTCGTGGCAAGATAGCTTTCATAATAGAAGCGCAAAGCTTCAGATTGAGAATCAATCGCAGCACGGCTCATCGTGCTCTCAAGGTTACGCTGTGCCGTAGACAAGCCGCTACTCATAGAACCAAGTGCAAGTACAGCAACAATAGAATAGATAGCGATTGCTACAATCGCTTCCACAATCGTATCGCCATAAAGCGTCTTCTTGGAATTCTTTGGATTTTTCATATTACGTTTCATATTACTACTTATTGCACTTATTCTCCGGCGATTCCGATTCAATCAAGCGCACTGAATTTGTATTGCTACCATTGCCGTCAACCTTTACCATGCGTAGGCCATTTCCCTCACTCATGCCAGCGCCAGTCGTGATGCAAAATTGCGCATCTTCGTGATCGAAGTCGCCAAGGCGCGTATAAAGATAATCAGGGTTCAAATAATCCGTCTCGCTCATAGTGTAAGTCAAAGTATTAATAGAACCCGTAATAGGCGAGCGGTAAATGAATAATGCTACAGGGTATTTTTTCTTAGGCACGGCATCGCCAGCACTGCAACCATTGTCGTAGAGTGTACCAAATTCCGCCGAAATATACGAGCAAGGTACAGCAACATCTGCACCCCACAAAACACCGTGCTCCAATGCGGTAAGCGTTGTATTCCCTTCGGTAGTAACAGTAACCGTGCGGACTTGTGCATTCTCAAGGAATTCTATATCGCTAGAATATGAGTCGAGCGACGCCTGATCAATACCAGTAACCCAAAAGGCCTGAACATTGTTGCTACTCATGCTAGTAGGCACAATTTTTGCAAAAATCCCATAAACCGAGCACGCACTACGACCACGTCCAGTTTTAGAAGTGGACGCACCGCCGCATATTGGAGTTCCCGGGTAATCCAAGACCTGAGTATTCTCTGCTAAAGAATACAAATCGCGCAAATCATCAACAAAACCTTGGACGGAATCTTTGTATCGCTGCTGACGAATAGCACCGTTCGTACCGGCAACCAAACCCACGAAAATCAAGCCAGCAATCGCAAGAAAAAGCATAGTTTCAATAATTGTGAAACCCATTGCAATTTTGCTTATGCCTTTAGAAACAGGAGCGTCGTCGCTACTCGCCCTTTTAATCATATTTTTATTATACATTAGCATTTTTAAAATATCAAAGCACTTACGCTTTTTCTAGATTAAAAAATAGAGAGGTTGACCTCTCTATTTTTCGCTTTTTAGAGCTTTGGTGCTAACGTTTCTACATAGGTCGTAGACAATTGAGGATCTTTAGTAGATTCTTCATAAGCCCATCTAACCATGTCCGGATCAAAGTCGAAGATTTCCGCACGTTGCACGAACGATGGCTCATCAATTACGTATCTATTGTTCTGAAGCTTCGATCCTCCGCCAAAGGTACGCGGGAGCTCAAGTGGAGAACTTGCCGAATCGACAATCACTGGACCTTTGATGTATAGCCAATCATGGCATTCCGTAAGCAATCTATTATTGCCATTGTCGGCCGGATCATTAATGGGATAGCCGTTACAGGTATTAAATTTGCCGCCATCAACGATAAGCCAAGCATTAATCTCGGAAACATTATTATTAATAATGATATTCTTCGCAATAAGAATCAGCTGCTTCGTGCCAGCCGGCTTAGCGATATTTTCGGTAATTTTCAAAGTACCATATGGATTACGAATAACTGCAGTAGGTTTTCCAGCCAAACCAGCAACCATTGCACTATTAACATCTTCTTCAGCACTACTAAAGCAACTTAGGTTATAGTCTGCACCGGCAGGAGCCGTACAGCTATCGCCGCCACCATAGTTATTTATAATATCCTTTTTAAGGTTCAGCGTATGATTCCAAGCAATATTAGCTTCTTCGCTGGCAGAAGGTATTTCCGTTTTTGTCATTGAGCCTAGCGATTGTGGGAATAGGTAAGAGTTATCCGCTATAGAGTAATCATCTTTCGTGAAATACGCCTTATTTTTATCCATACCGGTCAGATTTTTGTCTGGGTTATATCCAGTAGCAGCGCCTGACGCAGCGTTTGAGCTAGCGCCTGAAGTGATTTGGTACTCAGACCAGCTAGTAAAGGTTTTACCACCATACAGAATGTTGCTAGAAAGAATACTTCCGGTTGTTAAGATACCGTTACCTTCTACGCTCATATTCTGACGCTTAGCTATAGTACGACATTTTACACTAATTTTCGTGCGTTGTCCTGAAGGCACAAGAGCGCCGTCTTGATTTGAGCTATCGATAGTATAAGCATCAAGGTCATCGCCAGTCACTTCGCTATTATGACTATCAGATGGATAGGCAGCAATTGCTACACAGAGCTTCGTGCCGACCGGAAGATCGCTTAAATCATCGATTTTCTTTGATTCTAAGGTCCATTGCGATCCGGATTGGATATAGTTTACAGTTTCATTTGTTGTTTCGATAACTTCACTATTCTTAGTCTTATAGTCTTTGACATCACCAACAGATTTTCCGATTGTCGCAAACTCGCCACGAAGATTAGACTCTAGTGATGTTTCACTTGTTGCATCACCTTCACGCAAGAAGCTTGCGTGATCTTTCAAATCACCGATAGAGAAATCACTACCCATCGTAAACACCATCATACTGATTGTAGTTGGCTTTGTATCTGTAGAATATTGTTTACAGCCCGTAGACTTCGCGAAAGTACCAGAACACACCTGTTCATTTTTACGCGCTTTATTTTCAACCTTTGCCGTAAACTGCGGTTCTGCATCGGCACTCGCAATGACTTCCATATTTCCATCAAGCGTGAGGTTTAGGTAATAGTTGTATGGAACATTCGTCGTAACAGTTGCTTTTTCGCCATTAGGTTTCGAAAAAACAGTCGTTAAGCTTTCGCCAAGATTACGATTAACAACAGAACCAGTTGAACGATTTGCGATTGAGGTCTTCTTAGATACCGTCGAGATTTGATAGTTTCCTTTTATACGGTCCATCGGAGTCGACTCTTGATCATTTTTGAAAGACGAAATTCCAATTTCTGACGCCAAGAGCGAAGCATTGCCAGTACTCTGGAGCCAAGCAGCGTTATTTAGTTTAAAGGAGCTATTACCAAATACACGAGTATCTTTTAGCTTTTGTGGAGCATCGAGATTAAATCTCGAGTTCGTACTATCACCTTTGCTATTCCAAGGGTTCTTAGTCCATCTGTCGGATTGCTTGTTCGCGGCATCAATTGCAATTTGACTACCGAAACATGCTTTTTGATATATAGCAATCGTGTCTTCTGGTGCTAGCCACAAGCTAGTTCCAGTTTTACTCGTATCAATATCATCACCGTCCACAACCGTGACACTAGGGAAGCCCAGAGGACTCGACACCCT
>JAZQSO010000034.1:0-2690 GCA_045630145.1 Candidatus Nanosyncoccaceae bacterium | reverse complement strand
GCAAAGGAAAAGCTCCGGCGCGAGGTCGGAGCTTAAGAAGCTAATCAGTCGAGATTATTCGGCTCGCACGCTCAGCATTTGCATGAGGTCTTCGCCGTCTACCTTCTGGTTGTCTGCAATACAGCGACCTTGCCACTCCGTTGTTGTAAGAGAGCTAACATTTCTGTCGAGTTTTCCGCCAGTGGTGGAATACTGCCAGATGATAGTTCTCCAAGCGGACAGATCCCATTCGTCAATTCCGTGTGTCGGAATATCTGCGGTATCCTGTACGTAGCAAGCGACCCAGAGGTCGAACTGAGAAGAGATTCCAGTCCAGTCGTAGTTAGAAGCGACGGATGCGCTAGTGTAGAGGACCGGACGAACGCCAGTCATCTGATACACCTGCCACATCCAAGCGCTAACCCAGACGGTGTTATCGATCTCGTCGGCTTCTTCCCAGTCGAGCACTAACATAACTCTACCAATGTAGGGCTTGATAGTCTCAACGAAGTGCTCAGCTTCGACTGTTGGCATATTGCCAGAGTCGGGGCGAGCGTAGTGATAGACTCCGCAGAGCTGACCGTTGTCGAGCGCATTCTGGATATTCTCCTCGAAGCGCGGATCAACGTAGCCAACTCCTTCGGTGGCCTTCACGATAACGAAGTCACCATCGGTGACGATTTCGCCATTGTGCCTGGAGATGTCTGTTCCGGAGAGCAGTGAGTAGTCAACAGTCATTTCTTTTTCTGCTTCGTCGAGTTCTGCGCTGTTTGTTTCTTGCGCAATAATCTCTTCGAAGTACTGGTTGACTTCATCGTTGGGTGCCTCGATCTGGGCAGCGGTGGCTTCGTCACTGTGTTTGCTAACAATCATGACAATAATGACAATGATGCCAACGACTACAGCGAGCAGGCCAAGGATTCTGTCCCAGCGAACGTGACGGCGGATGGACTTTCTAGTTCTTTTGTTCTCTTTCATGGTTATTGCCTCCTAAGCAAATTTTTATTTTTTAGGGGCATCATGAATCCTGCCCCATTCTCGAAAAGCTCTGAAAGTTTCTCGGGAACGGGGTAGGAAGAACTGATTAGTTGGAAAGGTGCGCGCTAGCGCATTTAAGCATTAGCGTAATATATATTATAGCATAAGCGCTATAAAAAGTCAATATATCTAGCAATGTAAGGCTTATCTAAGGTAACAGAGGCATAAGCGTAATTGACAATTATCGTAAAATGTAGTATAATACAAGCACAGGTGATTGCCTCTTATTGAAGGCAAATCAACCGAGTTATTTGAAAGGGGGCGATCTTCGTGATCGCTAAATTAAGAATTGAGGATGGAAAGTTTTCTGGTGGATTCGTCCGAACGGGCGAAGAAAAGTTGCGCATTCAGGACAATTTTGTGGAATGGCCAAAAAAATGGCAAGTCACATTACGACCGGATGCTATCGTCGCAAGCTCGTTTCGTGCCACGCGAAATGGCGGAAATGTGCTTGTCTTTGAAGTTGGTCTAAACGGATATTCAAAACTCAGCTTACGATTGGTGGATGGTCGAGAGAGCCGCTTGGTTAAAATGAATCAGGTATTCAAAACGCAAAACAATCTTGATGGCGATTTGTACTTGATCTATAACTCAAACGGTTACCGATCAGCGTATTTCTATTCCACAGAGTTTTTGGAATGGAAAAAGAAATGCAAAATCGTGAATGTCCTTGGAAAGGACCCAAACGCACTTGAGGTGAAAGACAGAATGGCGACAGAAGAATCCCATGCAAGTTCAATTGATGGCTTATCAGTGTATACTACTGGCTTGTTGACTATCATTACTGATGGCAACATTGTTATCAAAAATAGATACGATTCTAAGCTTAACAAAAAGCAATACTTCGCATGCACGGAAAACGCTAGCTGGGTTATCCTCGAAAAAACTCATAAGTCGCGTATAGGGCGAGTGCTCATTACGCAGCGACCAGTTTTTGAGTTGCAATTGCCTGAAGAAAAATTCGACCGCATTAAACAGTACTCGAGCATTGGCTTGGAGCTGTTTTCGAAGTCCGAATTTGTAAGGTAATTGAATGCCGCCCTCTACGGAGGGCGGTTTTTCCTGCCTTTGGTATATAATATGCTTATGGATATTTCGACAATCATCGCAATTGCTGTCGTGGTAGTTGTGCTAGTTGTAATGATGTTTTATTTCTCGAAACAGTTTACACAACTTAGCAAGGATTTGAATCGTAAAATCGATGACGATAACTTCCGCACGCAAAGCAAAATCGAGCAAATGAATCAGGCGCTCGATCGTAAAATAGACAATAATAACGCTAGAGTGCAAGAGTCGATTACGCAACAATTATCCGAATCTAGCAAGCAGCTGCGCGAGTCGAACAAAGTTGTAGCGGACATCTCGGAGCGCATTGCGGCAATTACGGAAACCAATAAACATGTCGTGTCGGTAGCGGACGAGCTGAAGACTTTGCAGGCTGTCCTTCAGAATCCAAAACAGCGTGGTGTCTTTGGTGAATATTATCTGGATTCTGTGCTCGGAAACGTCTTGCCGCCAGGCTCGTATGCTCTGCAATACAAATTCAAAGATGGCGAGATTGTCGACGCGGCGGTCTTCCTGGATAAGGGCAAAATCCTCCCGGTAGACTCTAAATTCTCGCTCGAGAATTACAACCGCATGGTGGCAGCCAAGGATAAAGCTACGCGCGAGAT
>JAZQSO010000033.1:0-5504 GCA_045630145.1 Candidatus Nanosyncoccaceae bacterium | reverse complement strand
GGTAGTGTTGGCTTGCATGAGCTTTTGCAGTCCCCAGAATGGACAAAGAACATCGCAGATAAGCCGCTCAGTTTTGCGCTTGGTAAGGATATTTCTGGTAAGACTGTCGTTGGCAACCTTGCTAAGATGCCTCACCTTCTCATCGCGGGTACTACGGGTTCTGGTAAGTCCGTCATGACGAACACGCTCCTTAGCTCGATGCTTTATCACAACTCGCCAGCAGATCTTCGCTTGATTATTGTCGACCCTAAGCAGGTTGAAATGGCGGCCTACGAAGATATTCCGCATCTTTTGACGCCAATTATTACTGACGTCACGAAGTCGCTTAGTGCGCTCAAGTGGGCAGTAAACGAAATGGAGCGTCGCTATTCTATCATGGCAAAGGAACGCGTCAAAAATATCGTGGATTATAATGCCAAGATGGAGAAAAACGGTGGCCAGGTCACAATCCCTGATGAAGATGGTAATCCTCAGAAGCATGACGAAGGCAAGATGCCATATATTGTCGTAGTTGTAGATGAGATGGCAGATCTTATGATGCAGGCTGGCAAAGAGCTCGAGTTTATGATCGTGCGTATTGCGCAGAAAGGTCGTGCCGCCGGTATTCATCTTGTCCTCGCAACACAGCGTCCAGAAGTTAAGGTTGTTACTGGTCTTATTAAAGCTAACATTCCGGGCCGCATTGCTTTCGCCGTGAACAATAATATGGACTCCCGCGTTATGCTCGATATGGGCGGCGCCGAGAAGCTTCTTGGTATGGGCGATATGCTTTATCTTACGACCGAAATGATGGGCAAGCCTAAGCGTGTCCAGGGTGCTTACGTAAGTGATAGTGAGATTGAAAACCTCACAAACTATCTCCGCGAGCAAGCTCCGCCAAACTACAACGATGAGGTTATCTCTCAGGAAGTCAGCTATAAGGGCATGCCTGGTGGCGGTTCTGCTGGTGGTGGCGATATGGGCGGTGGCTCTGGTGCTGGCGATATTCATCGTCAAGCAGCCGAGATTGCCGTGCGTGCTCGCAAGCTTTCGACTTCGCTTTTGCAGCGCCAGCTTCATATTGGCTATGGCCGCGCAGCATCGATTATTGATGATCTTGAAGATATGGGAGTTGTTGGTCCAGCTCCAGGCGGTAGTAAGCCACGCGAAGTGCTGATTTCGAGCATGGATGAATATCCAGAGCAATAGTTTTTGCTAAAATTTGCTAATATTGACAAAAAACGCATTTATGTTCTTGCGAATTGATATCTGTTGTTCTAAAATTGAATTATTATGAAACGCAGTGAATCATTCGTAAAAACCCTCAAAGAAGCGCCGAGCGACGAAGTTAGTCGCAGTGCGCAGTTACTTTTGCGTGCCGGTTATATCTACAAAGAGATGGCTGGTGTCTATGATTTTCTGCCCTTGGGTCGCAAGGTTCTCAATAATATCATCGACATTATCCGCGAAGAAATGATTGCGCTTGGCGGTCAGGAGATTGAAATGTCCAGCCTCCAGCCAAAAGACGCTTGGGAGAAGTCTGGTCGTTGGGACGATAATATCGTTGATGACTGGTTCAAGACTAAGCTTCACGCTGGTGGCGAGCTCGGCCTTGCTTTGACACACGAGGAGGCAATTACAAATATGCTCCGTACTTATGTTTCGAGCTATAAAGATTTGCCACTTTATGTCTTCCAGTTCCAGAAGAAATTCCGCAACGAGCTTCGTGCTAAGTCTGGCATTATGCGCACGCGCGAATTTATTATGAAAGATTTGTATTCTTTCTGTACAGATAAAGAACAGCACGATGAATTCTATGAAAAGTGTGCAGCTAGTTACATTAACATCTTTAAGCGCCTCGGTATCGGCGATACGACTTATCGCACCTTCGCAAGCGGTGGTAGCTTTAGCAAGTTTAGCGATGAATTCCAGACTCTAACTGATGCTGGCGAAGATATTATCTATATCGATCATGAGAAGAATATCGCACTCAACGAAGAAGTCTACAATGAAGAGACCTTCAAGATGCTAGATATTGATCCTAAGAAGCTCGACAAGCAGAAAGCTTCTGAGGTTGGTAATATCTTTACTCTCGGTACGAAGTATTCTGAAGCTATCGGTCTTTACTATAACGACGAGAAGGGTGAACGTAAACCTGTCTTTATGGGTAGCTATGGCATTGGCCCAGCCCGTTCTATGGGTGTTATCGCAGAAAAGACTTGCGACGATAAGGGTCTTTGCTGGCCAGAAGAAATCGCTCCGTTCAAATACTATCTCATTGGTATTGGCGAGAAGGGTGTAAATAAAGCCGAAGAGCTATATAATCGCAATCCTGAGTGGATTTTGTTTGATGATCGCGCAAATGTTCGCAATGGTGAAAAGTTTGCTGATGCGGAGCTCATGGGCATTCCATACCGCGTCGTCATTAGCGACAAAACTCTAGCAAATAACCAAGTTGAAATCCTTGATCGCAAAAACAACGAAACGAAACTATTGACATTAGACGAGTTTACTCGTAAACTAGCGTAAGTATAAAATAGTATGGTGGAATTCCGCGCCGTCGGAATTATAGGAGGTTATATTATTATGCCTAAAGTTGTTAAGATTACCGCGCAAGGTAAAAAAGATTTACAGAAAGAACTTGAGACTCTTAAAGCTCGTCGTCCAGAAATTGCCGAGAAGATTGCTACGGCTCGTTCTTATGGCGATTTGAGCGAAAACGAAGATTACAGCGCAGCTCGTTCTGAGCAGAATACTGTTGAAGGTCGCATTCAGGAAATTGAAGATATTCTTCTTCATGCCAAGCTTATCACGCCAAAAGCTAGCGATAAGGTTGCTCTAGGCAGCACTGTTACGCTTAGCATTGAAGGTAATGATCGCAGCTATATTCTTGTTGGCGCTACCGAAGCCGATCCTTTGAACGGCAAAATTAGCGATGTTTCGCCAATTGGCAAGCTTGTGATGGGTCAAAAAGTTGGTTTTGAAGGCCAAATGCCTAATAAAAAGAAATTTACAATTAAAACAATCGAATAATCACGCGAGATAATCTCTCTCGGGTGGTTATTGAAAGGGAGATTATGACAAAGAAAAAGAGGAGCGAGAAGCGCAAGCTTACGCGCCGAACGCTCCATTATTACTGGCAGGCGACGAAGAAGCACATGGGGCTATTCGTTACCGGCATTTTGGTGACTCCAATCGTGGTCGCCAGTCGCACTGTTATGGTGCCATACTTTACTGCTGATATTATCGGCAAAGTCTCAGAAGGTATTGATCCGGTCGGGGAATGGTCGGCCTTTGCGCCATCCTTCATCGGTCTTCTGGCTTGTTATCTGATTGGCTCGGAGCTTTTGGGGCACATTCGCATTTGGGCGATTTGGAAGCTCGAGCTTAAGGTAGCTTACGACCTTGCAACTTTCTGTTTCGACAAGGTTTGTACGCAATCGATGCGTTTCCATAGTAACCGTTTCTCGGGTTCGCTTGTATCGCAGACAAACAAATTTGTAGGTGGTTTCGAACGCTTGTTTGATACGCTTATCTTCTCAATTTTGTGGCTTGCTATTTCCGTTATCGCATCTGTGGTAATTCTTGCAATTCGCGCGCCGCTCTTCGCGTTAATTCTTGTTGCGGTGGTCGTACTATATGTCGTCGTTGCAACCTTGAGCTACAAGAAGGTCGGTAAGCTTAGCGAGAAATACGCTAGCGCAGAAACCAAGCAGACTGGTCAGCTTGCAGACTCGATGTCTAACATCTTGGCCGTTAAGTCTTATGGTCGTGAGTCGCATGAAAAGCGCCGCTATGCTGGCTATAGTAACGCCACATTTAATGCTGGTATGGATCAGATGCGCGCTGTAATTATTCGTGACATTTGGTTTGGCTTAGTCTTGATTGCTTGTGTCTTTGCTTCTACGATGTTTGAAACCTTCGGTACGAAGCTTGGCATGAATGTTGCAACCTTGATTCTTATCTCGCAGTATACAACCATGATTCTCGGCAACCTTTGGGATGTAAACAATATCTTGAAGTCTATCAACCGCGTCTTTGGCGATGCGCATGATATGACCGAAATCTTGGATACAGAAGATACTGTCATGGATAAGTCGAAGGCGAAGGATATTCAGATTAAGAAGGGCGCGATTAAGTTTGACGCAATCCGCTTCAAGCATGCCGATGCGCCACGCGCAATCTTTGACGACTTCAGCCTCGATGTTCGAGCAGGTGAAAGAATCGGCCTCGTTGGTCTATCTGGTTCAGGTAAGACGACCTTAACGAAGCTTCTCCTTCGTTTTGCCGATGTTGAAAAGGGTAAGATTGAAATTGATGGTCAGGATATCAAGCAGGTCAAGCAGGTGTCGCTCCGCGAAAACATCGCCTATGTGCCACAGGATACTGCGCTCTTCCATCGTTCGATTGCCGAAAACATCGCCTATGGCAAGCCAGATGCGACACTCGAAGAAATCAAGCATGCTGCCGAACTTGCGCACGCCGATGAGTTTATTAAAGATTTGCCAGATGGCTACGATACGCTCGTTGGTGAACGCGGCGTGAAGCTCTCGGGCGGTCAGCGCCAACGCATCTCGATTGCACGTGCAATTCTCAAAGACGCGCCAATCTTGGTGCTCGATGAGGCAACTTCTGCGCTCGACTCTGAGTCTGAAGCGCTCATTCAGGACGCTCTCAATCGCCTCATGAAGGGACGCACAAGTATTGTTGTTGCGCACCGTCTATCAACGATTGCTGGCATGGACAAGATTGTCGTGCTCGAAGACGGCAAGATTATGGAGCAAGGCAGTCACGAAGCGCTTCTTAAGAACAAGCGTGGTAGCTATAGTAGGCTCTGGTCACGCCAGTCTGGCGCCTTCCTAAACAAGGAAACCGACGAGGTAGTTCAAGTTGAGGAATAGGGCTAAAATCTTAAAAATCAACGGGTGTATGCCCGTTGATTTTTGCTTGTGATAAAATCTAAATAGGATGAAAAATACTCTAAAAGAACGCCAAGCTCTCGTTGAGGCTATTGAAGCTGGTCGCTATAAATCTGGCCCGCAGACAGAAAAGACTGCTCTAATAGCTATTGCTATAGTGTTTGCTTTTATCTTTGTTATGACGCTTCTCGCAGGCGGCATTGCGGGTGGTATGGCAGGAGGTGCTGCTGGCGGTGGCATAGGCTTGATGGGCGCGATGATGCTTGCATTCACAATGTTCTTTCCTGTCGGTATTGTGGCTGTCGTTTTGTATGCGAACAGGGCTGCAGATTTAAGCAAACTTTCACCGCTCGATCGCTGGCTAATTCTCTATGGCGAAAAAGTCGAGGCGGATCTCGACTCGATTGAACAGCGAGGCAATCGCTATATCTTTCACTGCAATGCGGAATATGCTGGCAGGCAATGGCAATATAATAGCCCAGCAATAGGTGTGCAGCCGATACCTTTTGAAGAGAAGAAGGTTGATGTTTATGTGAATCCAGATAATCCTAGCCAGTATATTATCGATATTTATAATCATCTTCCGCTCGCGGGCGATAGTGTCTT
>JAZQSO010000032.1:0-4855 GCA_045630145.1 Candidatus Nanosyncoccaceae bacterium | reverse complement strand
TGGCGGCGGTAGCTCACGCAGTTTTTAGAAAAACAAAAAAGGGCGGCCCCTGGAAGGGGGCCGGGTTGATGGTAAATGAAGTTTTTTAGTCAGGAACGTATTCGCTAGAATTCTTGCCATAGAAATGATTTCTCCAACCATCGCCATAAAAATACTGATAGTCGCTACCTAAGTAACGCTCGCCACCGAACAACCAGTTATAAACCTGGTCATATGCCACCTGATAGTGGTCGTCACGGTAAGGCTTCCAAGAATAATAAGCAAACTGTCCTCCCATATTCAGATTCTCAGAAATAGTGTTAGGCCACTCCCAAGAATCTACCCTGTTCAAAACTGTCCAGACCACACAAGCCTGCTGAGTATAGCTGCAATCGCCACCTTCTTGTGCGACGGTCTTAGCGAGCATTATTATCTCATCTTCGCTCACATAATCATAAACTGATCCTTCAGTGGATTCAGCTTCAAATCCCGAATCGGTTTCATCTTCTACTACATCCGTCCATGCGGTAGACTCAGTAGCTTCAGTTTCATTTTCCGACTCGTCTTCAGTTTCAGTCACAGTTTCGGACTGGGTTTCTTCCGTAGAACTCGACACGGTTGTTGCTGTAGTTGTCGTCGTCGACTCAGTGCTCACTGAATCCAGCGTTGTACCGCTAGTAGTTTCAAGAGCCTTAATCAACTCCGGGGAGTTAAATCCCGATTCTGCCGGCAACGCAGCACGCAGCACTCCATAAGGGGATGTTTTGTAACTAAATTCCCGGGATGCTCCAACCTGTGCTACAGGAACGGCTAAAGAAGAATCATCGGTCGTTTCGGCCGATATACCTGTTGCGCTTGTCATCGATGTCAGACCGAGGCAAGTACCAAGCACCGACAGCGTTGCTACAACAGCAAAGCCGTCTCTTCTCATGACACGTCTAGTCCTAACGACCAGGCGCTTAGCCGCCTTACGAATTCTACGGGTGTTTAAATGCTTCATTGTAAAGAACCTCCAGTATTGGAATAGATTTTTGTCACTCAAAAAAGAGCAACTTGATTATTTTAGCATAAAAAAGCATTATCGTCAAGCCTTCAAGTCGGATTTTGAAGCAAAAGCATTTTAGGTTAAAATATCCTTAATGAACGCTAAGAATATTCGCAAAATTGCGAAGCGTAGACTGAAGCAAAATTACATCAAAAATGTCCTCGTGGCCTTCGTGGTGACATTTATTTTGACGGGCGGCATCAGTTACGTTTCGAAAAACATCCTAGATATCAACATTTCAAACGAAAGCGCCGTTAAGGTCCTAAACTTCGGACGCAGCCGTAGTAATATCGAAAACATCAACGACGTTCTAGATATCGCTATCGAAAATCAAGAACAGCAGGGCGAAGTCTTCAATAAACTCAACAACGGCTTCAATTCCACCTTACTTAATATCATTACCTCGAAGCAAAGCATGATCTTCAATATGGTGCGTGGCGCCGCCGAAGGTGTAACTGGCGAACTATCCGTCGCCATCATTGTAACCGTTACAAGCTTATTGTATTTAATTGTCCGCCATGGCTTCCTAGCCGCCTTCGAAGTTGGTCGCGCACGCTACTATCTCGAGCAGAGAAAGTATCTCGGCACACAACCTTCACGCATCGGCCACCCATACAAAGAACATAAGGGAATTCATGTTTCCTTGGTCTTGCTAGCTAAAACAATTTTATTGTGGCTCTGGACGCTTACGATTGTCGGCTATTTCATCAAATATTACGAATACTGCATGATTCCGTATATCTTGGCCGAGAATCCAAAGATCAAAGTCAAAGACGCCTTTAAATTAAGTAAGGAACTTACGCGCGGCAAGAAATTCGAGCTCTTCAAGATTAGTTTAACGGTAATTTTATGGCACTTGCTTGGCCTCGTCACCTTCAATTTGTCGAATATTTTCTTTGTAAATCCATACGAATACTGCATGTTCGCCGAAGCCTATATCGAACTAAAGAAAGATTGCCTCGCACGCTTGCCAGAGAAGAAAAGCACCGCCAAACGCAAGAAGGGCGAGCCAAAACCAGCCCTTTACAGCAAAGCTGGCTTCCTCAGACTATTGAACGACGAAGACCTCGATCCAGCCGAAATTCACGAAGGTTCTTACCAATATCGTGACAAGCAAAGCAAACTCGTCAAACGTGGCGCCAAAAAGAAATATTCTATTAGCACCTACATTCTTCTATTCTTCAGCTTCGCGTTTGTTGGCTGGGCCTACGAAGTTCTGCTATACCTCATCAACGAAGGTAGATTTGTTAACCGTGGCACTATGTATGGCCCATGGCTACCAATTTACGGCACAGGCGGCGTAGCAATCCTCTTCGTCCTACAAAAGTTCCGCAAAAAGCCAATTTGGATGTTCCTCAGCTCATTCTTGCTTTGTGGCATCATCGAGTTTACTGGCGGCTGGTATCTAGACGTCTTCAAACATGCCAGATACTGGGACTATACCGGCTTCGCCTTTAATATTAATGGTTATATCTGTCTAGAAAGCTTGCTCATCTTCGGCCTCGGCGGCTGTGGCTTTACCTATATAGCGGCACCAATTCTAGATGATTTGTACGCAAAAATGAGCAAGAAAATCCGCTATATCCTCTGTGTATTATTAGTCGTAGCTTATGCAACCGATTTTGCTTGCTGTATGATCTACGGCTACAACAGTGGCGATGGTATTGGCGGAGAAATCGAAGATAATACAAGCGCAGTTTATGAAATAAACCCGCGAGAATTATCAACTAATATATCTAGATAAAAACTAGCACAGGCCCTGACAATTATCGGGGCCTTTTCTTATTTAAGATTTTTTAAAAGCATAAAAAATTGGCCCGAATGGCCATTTTTCTTAATATGGTGGAGCGTATGAGATTCAAACTCATGACCTCCTGCTTGCAAAGCAGGCGCTCTAATCAGCTGAGCTAACGCCCCATATGGAATGTATTATACACCATGTTGGAGTAAAACACAAAGGGATAGAACCAGGGGGGCGGTTCCATCCCACAGATATTGTATCAGAAAAGAGTAATTATTGCAAATTTATCCCCAGCAACACCTTTAAACCCCCGACGAACTTAGTTAACAAAGTTAACTAAGTTGCCCGAGTCTTCGCCGACTATATAATATAAACGCCATATTTCCTTCACTACAAAACCAAAATCGCGTTAAAATAGAATAAGATTTAAACGAAAAAACTAAAGGGAAGGAGCTATCGGGATGCTCAAATACTACAAAACCGACCTTAGCGTGGGCCTTACTAAGGAACTTGATACAATTCAGCCAGACTGTTGGATAGATTTATCCTCCCCATCACAAAGCGAAGTCGAACAAGTTATCGCAGAAACCGGCGTCGAGTCGGACCTTATCCTAAAGATGCTCGATGAAGATGAGTTGCCACGCATCGAGAGTTCAGACGATGCTACACTTATTGTTATCGACGTTCCAGCCAGCATTGAAAATGGCAAGAAGTATATCACTTATCCTCTTGGCGTGATTATTTCTGAGAACCATTACATTATTACCATTTCACCGAAGTCGACCAAAATCCTCAACGATTTCAAGAAGAATCTCGTCAAAGATTTCCATACCGCCAAGAAAACGCGCTTCCTTATCCAGATCATTATTAGCGCCGCTGCCGGCTATCTCAAAGTCCTTAAAGGCATCTATAGCAACATCGAAAACAAGGAAAAGGTTTTGCAGCAATCCACAAAGAATGAGGATCTTATCGATCTTCTCAATACCGAGAAAACCCTCGTCTACTTTGCGACATCTCTCAAAGAGAACGACCTCGTTCTTGAACGCCTTAGCAAAGGCATTGTTTTGTCGCTTTACGAAGGCGACCTAGACCTCCTCGAAGACGCCCTAATTGAAAATCGTCAGGCTATCGACATGGCTAAAATTTACCAAAACATTCTTAATTCCATCACCGAAACCTACGCTACAATCGTCTCGAACAACCTCAACAACGTCATGAAATTCTTGGCCGGCGCCACCATCGTGCTTTCCGTGCCAACTATTATTTCATCCTTCCTCGGCATGAACGTTTGGTTTGGCGAAATCGGCACCAACGAACTCTCCGCTATCGCCATCCTTATCTTCTCGGTCCTCGCCTCTGTCGTAACGGCTATCTGGCTCAAGAAAAAAGGCATGCTATAAAGCAGTGCTATAATTAAAATATCATGAGCAGTAAGAAAAAAGTTCCTACAACCACAGCTCAAACCGAGAGCAAAACTATCAAAATTGAAGTCCAAAGCAAGAAGAAAATTCCTGCTTATGTCACCATTTTGGCAGACATTGCCTTGCTAGTTCTTGGCATCTGCATGGTTATGTGGCACGGTACAATTATTGACGTTATCTCGAAAGTTATCGGCGTCATCTTTATTGTTTACGCACTTTACTGTCTCATCGCCTATATTCGTGTCGAAGAGAAGAGAAATAAAGACCTTCCGATGCTCATTTCCGCTATTGCGCTCACAATTGTAGGCATCTTCTTCTTCACGCAATCTGCTCTAATCTCACAATTCATTTCGTTTGTAGTTGGCGCTTTCATTACATTGGTCAGCATCTTCCATTTACAAGACGTTCTCGCAACTAAAGCAGTTAACAAATACTTCAAAGTTTCACTCGTCTTCACGCTTATTAGCTTGTTTGCTGGCATTGCATGCATCTTTGGCAAAGTTCTCATTCCAGACTTATTCGTCATTATCATGGGCATTGCGCTCATCGTCTCCTCAACTGCAAACATAGCAAGTTATATTGCTTCAAAAATCAAGAAATAAAAATATCCCCGAGCTTAGTTCGGGGATATTTATTTGCCTTTATTCGCCACAAGCGTGAAGCTCTTCT
>JAZQSO010000031.1:0-43009 GCA_045630145.1 Candidatus Nanosyncoccaceae bacterium | reverse complement strand
CTTTGTCGCGGCGTTTCTTGGTGATACCGCGTGGCAAGGCAGCCTGAATAACACTAGACATAGGTGCCCGATAATAATCGGCAAGCCAACTGAGGGCTTTGGTGAGCTTTAAGGGGAGAGTTTCATTGTATAAAACATTTACAATTGGCTTCGTCGCGAATTCTGGCTTAGGACAACTTTGCATTACGATACCGATGGCGGTTTTCTTGCCAAGGGGAATTGTGACGATTTGTCCGACATTAAGCTTTTGCTCGGATTCATAGGTCAGTAGACTATCTGAGTTATGAAAAGTTAGAGCTGGCGCTATCAGATAGTAATTCATAGAGATATTGTAGCGCAAAGAGCAAGAAAAAGCCCCCGCTTGTGGTGCGGGGGCCTGATCTCAGTCATTGGAGTCAACGAAGTGCGCATCGCGTCTGTTCAGGCCGAGGGAGCCAAGAGCGGATTCAACGGGGTTAGTGTCGAAAGTGCTGTCATCGGAGTAGCGGTTGCTTCTCTCGATTCTTGCATTGCGCTGCTCAAGCTTTTTGTCTACCTTCAGGTATTCATCGCGGAAAGCCTCGAAAAATTCACTGAGCGTTGCCATCTTGCCGTAATAATCATAGCTTCTTCCGTCATTCCATTCTTCGTTGAAGTTCAGATTGACGTTGTAAGCCTTACTGTTCTTGGAGAACAGGTGATACATTGCAGTGGCGATGGTCTCGTAGTAGTCGCGTGTGCTGCCGTTGGAATACTTGTCGGCAAGAAGATTCGGGAGGACGTCGTGAAAGATCTCCTGAGCCTTAGTAATGATCGTCTTGGTATCGCAGTCCCTGATAACGAAGGGGCGGTAACCGAGACTTTCATAACTAATAAAGATAGGCTCGTGGAGGGGGTTCACATCGTACTCGTTGAAGCTTCTTTCATCCTCGTCCAGATACTGAGCCATAGCGCGAAACAGGCTTCTCAGCTCCATGGACTTGGAAGCCCTGGTGGCGAGGAAGTCGAGTCTCTTTCTGAGCTGGACGAAGGTTGTCTTGTGGCTAGTGAAGGATTCGCGGTAGGCAAGATCGTACTTTAACATAGGACATCTTTCCTTTCGGAAGTAATAAAACTCGTCTATCGTTGCATAACTGAGATGGAAAAGAACAAGTTGCAAAAATAAACTGTAAGATTATTATAGCATAAACAAGATAAAAAGTCAAGAAAATCCCCCGCACGATAAGATGCGGGGGTGTTTTGCCGCCATTAAATATAGCGATTGGCAAGATGTGTAATCAACTCGTGCGTGATCTGCTTCTCGCGATAGCGATAGTCGAGCTCCGGGTCGGCCTTTTTGGCATAGGGGTCGAACAGTTTAGCGAGAACAGAGAGCTCGCAGGGGGCATCAATGCCGCTTTCGCCCCAGTTATCTTCGTAGCATTGCGCAACGCGTTTGTAGACTTCGAGAATGCTTGTATCGATGGTGATGTAGTTTTCGATAGCGAAGAGTGCTTTATCGAACAGCTTGTCCGAATCGTAGCGTGCGGCATTTTTAAGGGATTCCTGAGCGATTCTTATAGGGTGGCGTTTGCCAATCCAGAGAACACCTTCTTCGTATGCGGAGCTATAGACGGATGCTGGCCAGTCGCAGTCGAGATCAAGGATGAAATCGACGTAGATGCTGGGCTTGAAGTTGGAAGCGGCATTATTGCGCATAACGGCAATTTCTCTTCCGTCATCGACGAAATCGAGAACACGCTTAGTGATCAGGTCTGCATCGATGTAGTAAGGGAGATTATTCGTGCAGGGCGTTTCGAGTTGACCATAGAAGCGGACGGGAGTTGACGCAAAGAAGGCGTCTTCCTGTGTGCTTAAGGTTTTCGCAACGCTGGCAATGTAATTGCCTGTTACTGACGAATGATCGCAGGCGGAGCTCAGACGTCTAAAGAAAGACGTGAGCTGGTGAGCAAGTTCGTAATCGTTCTTAATAGCCCTTCCCATAATAAAACCTCCTTTGCGGACGGGGTAGAAGACGGATGGCGGATGTCGAAGAACCTCGAATATCCACCATATTCGAACGAAGATATTATGGCATAACAGAGGTAAAAGGGCAAGCATGAGCAAGAAAAAGTCCCGCTTGTGATGCGGGGCTAGATAAGGCATTGCCTTTGGTTAGCCTCTACTTGTGATGTAGAGGATTTTCTAACTGTTTTTTGCAATGCTTTATTTGAAGAGGTCGCTGATATATTCGCCGAGGTCTTCACGGCAGATACGCGGGCCACTAGATGCGAGCGGGTCGCATCTTCTGACAAGCTCCTCGTAGGAGATGTCTGCGTAGCTTCTGTGGTGACTGCCGTGATAGCAAATATATGCATACTCGAATGTCTCTTTGCAATTGAAGTCCTGTTTGCAGAACTTGCGAATCATGACGGCTGCGGCTTTGCTGAGCGAGGTAATTGTTTTGTCTTTGAGTGCGTAGATTGCTGCGGAGCAGGCTTCGCGAGCCATGAGTTCGGTGTGTCTTGGACCTTCTTCTTGGAAGGATCCCCAGTGCAGTCCGGTATAAGCGTCAGGGCTTTTGCAAAGGAGAAGAATGTCTTCCTTGAAATATTGTCCTGGGTAGTCAGGTGCGATTGCTTCGCAGAAGAATACCGCATTGGCGTTTGCGGGAAGATCATTCTTGATGCCCGAGATGCTAAAGCTGTCGACTTCTTCGAGTTGCTTGGCTAGGATGCCGGCAACGTGAGCGTAGTAGGGCTGCACGTTGGCGAGCTGTCGCGAACAGCGTTCGAAGAATGCCTTGAGCAGTTCGACGGGGCTGATTTCGGCGGAAACCTTTCTTACTGTAACCTTCACATTACCTACCTCCTTAGAGCGAGCGGCGGATACGGATTTTACACGGATAGTGGTCATACTATCTCTCCTTTCTATGAAGACAGTCGCCTTTTAAAGCGACGGGAAAATGAAAGCATTGCTAAGGTGCGGATTCGGATTGCTTTCCAAACTAGCCGGTGTATTATAACATAATCGTTATGAAATGTCAACATGGGGAAGAAAATAGAAAATTGTTAAAGAAAAACGTTGTAGAAAATACTGGGATTTTGCTAAAATAATAATCAGTTAAGGAGGTAAATGTTAGACATTTTCGTAACGAGCCGCGTCCGTCGGAAGATTATTGTTGTGTTTGCGAAATATCCCGATTTCAAAACACATGTGCGTGGTTTGGCGAAGTTAATTAAAGAAGACCCGGGAAATATTCAGCGCGAGTTGAAGCATCTTGCTAAAGGTGGGTTTTTAACGGTGGCGAAAAAGGGTAATACAAACATTTATCAGACGAATAAGCAATTTCCGATTTTGAAGGAGCTGCAAAGCATTGTGATCAAGAGTCAGCAGCAGTCCACGAAGCCGGGCAATAAAATTATTAATTAATTTATGACTGAGATATTTTCGCAGATACTAGCCGACCGAGGGCTAGACGAGAGTTTTTTGAACCCGCGCTACGAAGATTTGTTTGATCCATTTTTGATGCTTGGCATGAACAAGGCAGTCGCTCGCATCGAGCAGGCACGGGACGAGGCTGAACACATTTTAATTTATGGCGATTATGATGCAGATGGCGTGACGTCTAGCACGGTGTTGTTTACGGCCTTGAAAGACTTTGGTTGTGAGCATGTGGAAGTGATTTTGCCAAATCGTTTTATAGATGGTTACGGCATGAAAGACAGTGCGATTGAAGAGATTGTGTCGCGTGGGGTAAATTTAGTGATCACGGTTGATAATGGTAGCGGTTCGGGCGAGACAATCGCGAAATTGAAGGAGCGTGGCATTGATACGATCGTGACGGACCATCATGAGATCCCGAATAAGCCAGAGGCGGCGGTAGCGGTGATTAATTCGCACTTGCCAGGCGAGAAGTATGGCCTGAGGATGGCGGGTGTTGGTGTGGCTTTTACTTTGGCGCGAGCTCTGAATGCGCAGAAGAATGGGGGTAAATGTGATGGCCAAGAGAAGTGGTTGCTAGATTTGGTGACGCTTGGTACGATTTGCGACTCGATGGTTCTAAGGGATGAGAATCGGATTTTTACCTATTATGGACTCAAGGTGTTCCCAAAGACGCGCCGTAGAGGTATTAAAGAGTTGGCGCAGCGTGCGGGCGTGAAGTTGGATGAGATGAATGGTCGCTCGATTGGCTTTCAACTGGGGCCAAGGATTAATGCGGCAGGGCGTATGAAGAGTGCGGACTTGGCGCTTAACTTAATGATGACGAATAAGCGTTCCGAGGCTTATACGCTTGCTGAAGAGCTTGATGAATTGAATTCTGAGCGTCGTAAAGCTCAGGACGAGGCGGTTAAAGAGGCGAATCTACAGGTTAGTGAAGATGATGCTGTGATTGTGGCGCACGGTAAGTGGCACGAAGGTATTGTAGGGATTGTGGCTGGTCGTTTGGTGGAGATCTATAAGAAGCCGGCGATTGTCTTTGCGGAGCTTGAAGATGGCGTTCTGAAAGGTAGCGGACGTAGTTTTGGTGATTTCTCGCTCGCGGAGGCGCTTCAGAATATGCCAGAGGGCTTGTTATTATCTGGTGGTGGTCACGCGGCGGCTTGTGGCTTGAGTTTGAATGCGACGGATTTAGATAGCTTTAAGACCTTGATTAATGATTATTACGAGGGATTGGGCTTGACTGGTCAGGAGCAATATTTGCGTCAGGCGAGCGATGTGATTTTGGGGGATTTCTCGAAGTTGAGCCTAGAGCTATGTGACGAAATTCAACAGATGGAACCGTTTGGCGAGGGGAATCAGGAGCCGATTTTTGAGATTACGGCTACTATAAAAGGTGTTCGGATTTTGAAGGAGGAACATTTGGCGCTGACTTTGAAAGATAAGAATAGCCTGGAGTTTAGATTGATGGGTTTCTATGTGCCGAGCGAGTGGCTGAATGTGAAATCTGGTTCTGATGTCTTGGTGCAGTTTACTTTGACGAAGAATGAGTGGGGCGGAAGGACTAAGTTGGAAGGGATTATTGTTAGCTTGGAGAAGGTTGATTAGTTTACGCAGATGTATAGTTTAAAAAAACGAGGCAACTTAGTTGCGTGGGCGCAGAAAAGAGCAAAAATGCAAGATGTTATATCGCTTGAAACTTCTTCTAAGATATGATAAAATTAGTGCAATATGATTAAAGTAACCCGTAAAGATGAGAAAGAAGCGAACGAAAATATCATTCGTCGTTTCAACCGCAAGGTTCTTCAGAGTGGCGTAATGGCTACTGCGAAGGAAAATATGCGCTTCTCGAAGCCTATTTCCAAGCGCGAGCGCCGTTTGAAGGCAATTTTACGCGACAAGCGTAAAGCCGAAAAAGCTGAACGCATGAAGTTAGGCCTAAAATAAAGATAAGATACCCCGCAGGCCGGGGTATTTTTATCGTAAAAAATTCATATAGAAAACAATTAAAGGAGATAAATGATTATATTCTTTGGCCCTGCTGGTAGTGGTAAAAGTTTGCAGGGGCAGAAACTAGCCGTTAAGTATGGTTGGGAATGGATGTCGGTTGGTCAGATGCTACGTGACCGTCAGGATCCAGAGCTTGAAAAGATTATGAAGACTGGTGCTCTAGTGCCAGATGAGCTCGTTGTAAAGATGATGCATGAGGCAATGGTCGAAGCTACGGAAGCTGGTAAGGGCGTAATCCTTGATGGTTATCCACGCGATGAGTGGCAGGCTGAATGGATTGTCGAAAATAACGACACACAATATATCGATGGCGCAATCATCTTCGATGTCTCTCATGAAGAGCTTAAGAAGCGTCTCGCTTTGCGTGGCCGTGAAGATGACAATGATGAAGCAATCGAGCAGCGTTGGGCTCTCTTTGATCGCACGATTAAGACAATGAGCGAACTTCTTGCTAGTAAAGGCGTAAAGATTGCGCATATTGACGGCGTAGGTGAAATTGAAGAGATTTCCAAGCGTATTGAAACTCAGCTCAAAGAGTGGGAAATTGCAAAGTAATGGATCAAAAGAAAATTGAGGCCATGCGTGCCGGCGGCAAGATTATGGCGCAAATCTTTAAGGAATTGCGCGAATATACTCAGCCGGGCATGACGGGCAAAGAAGTTGATAAGTGGGTCGAGAAGAAAATCTTGAGCTATGGTGCTGGGATTGCCTACTATGAACCAGAGGTAAATTTCCCAGGTTCTATCTGTATCTCGGTAAATAATGAGCTGATTCACGGCATTCCAAAGGATATTCCTTTTGAGGAAGGCGACAAAATCTCCTACGATTTGGTTATCAAGTATCAGGGTTACTACGTTGATTCAGCCTTTACAATGATTCTTGGTAAGCCAACTGCCGCCCAAAAGCATCTTCTAAGCTACACGGAATCTTCGCTCTATGAAGGTATCGAGCAGGTTAAGCCTGGAGCTAAGCTTGGTGATATTGGCTTTGCTGTTGAAAAGACTTTGAAGAAGGGTAAGCTTGGCGTAATTCGTGATTATGTCGGTCATGGTATCGGTAAGAAAATGCATATGCCACCAGAGGTGCCAAACTTTGGTAAGAAAGGTCAGGGCATTACCTTGCAGCCTGGCGATACGATTTGTATTGAGCCAATGTCTAGCCTCGGTAAGCCAGATACGGTTGTAGTGCAAGGCGATGATGGTTGGACGGTCTGCTTGAAAGATGGTTCGATTGGGTGCCATTGTGAGCATACAGTGCTTGTGACGGAAGACGGCTACGAAATTCTGACAACTTTGTAAATAAAAACCTTAACCACTTCATAATGCGGAGTGGTTTTTGTTTGTGCTTATGTTATAATAAGTGTTATGGAAGAAAAAGCGCGCTACGCAGTCGGAATTGATTTTGGCTCGAATAAGTTTCGGGTTGTAGTTGGGTCTCGTTCTGGTGATGAGATTTCTATTGTTGGCTATGCTGAAGTTGAGTCTGAGGGTGTGCGTAGGGGTGCGATTTCTGATCTTCATTCGCCAATTGAGCCTCTAGTAGAGGCGGTTCATACTGCTGAGAATATGAGCGGTTACAATATTACAGGTGCAGCCGTAGGTCTTAACAGTGTAAGCATTGCTAGCACGAATGTTGAAGGTATGGTGCTCATTCAAGATGATGGCCGTGGCATTAATGAGGGCGATTTGAGCCGCCTCGAAGAAGCCGCCATGAAGATGAAGGTGCCAAACAACCGCGATATTCTTGATTTAATCCCTTTTGAATATAAGCTTGATGGTCAGGGAAATATTCGCGATCCACTTGGTATGACTGGCTCTCGCTTGGAAATTCGTGCGAATGTTGTCTCGGCACTTTTGCCAGACGTAAATAACATCCGTCAGATTTGTGACCAAGCTGGTAATTTAGAAGTTCATGCAATTATGCCAGCCGCAATGGCAGCAGCTGAAGCTGTAATTACCGGTCGTCAGCGCGAAAATGGTGTTGGCGTGATTAACTTTGGTGGCAATACGACTAGTCTCGCAGTTTACGACGAGGGAGAATTGCAATTTGTAACGGTTATCCCGATGGGTAGTAATGACGTCACGCGTGATCTCGCGACGATTTTGGCGGCAACGCCAGAGCTTGCCGAGGAAGTGAAGCTTCGCTATGCGGATTGTCAGTTTGGTGAGGGCAAAGACGTGACGATTAAGCATCGTAACGATGAATATGTCTTTGCGCGCAAGGAAATTAACGAAGTTGTTGAAGCGCGTCTCGATGAAATCTTTGAAGAAGTTCATAATCGCTTGAAGGCGGTTGGTTATGATAGGCGCTTGCCGGAAGGCCTTGTAATGGTTGGTGGTGGCGCAAGAATGAAGAATCTTGATCTTTACGTTCGTTCGAAGCTTGGTATGGCGGTGCGTATTGGTGAAATTTTGCCAATTGTAAGCTCGTCTGCGCCAGAAGTCTTGAAGATCGATTACGCTACGGCGATTGGTCTTATGATGCGCGATATGAGCGAGCGAGAATTCCGCGAATCCAGCCACGGAAAACGTGGTCATGGCGGTGGTTTCAAGTTGCGCAAAGGTGGGCCTGGCATCTTGGCGAAAATATCTAAGCTGTTCCATTAGGGATACTAGCAAAAAATTTATACAGATGTTATATTAGATAAAGAATTGGAAAGTAGGAGTATATACAAATGCCAGAAGTAAAGCCAAGTGAGGTAGATAGCGTAGCAAATATTAAGGTTATCGGCGTAGGTGGCGCTGGTTGTAATGCTGTGAACCGTATGCGCGAAGCAGGCCTTACTGGTGTCGAGCTTGTTGCGATTAATACCGATGCTCAGCAGCTTCGCAGTTCTAAGGCTGACGTTAAACTCCCACTTCATCTTGAATCTAACAAAGGTCTAGGCGCAGGCGCAAATCCTGCTCGTGGCGAAAAGGCAGCAGATGCTAGCCGCGAAGAAATTAAGAAGGTGCTCGAAGGTGCCGATATGGCATTTATTACCTTCGGTGCTGGTGGTGGCACTGGTTCTGGTGCTGGCTACATTGTTGCTGAAGAAGCTCGCAAGATGGGTATCTTGACGGTTGGTGTTGTTACTAAGCCATTCGATATCGAGGGTGAAGTTCGCCGTCGCAACGCTGAATGGGCAATTCAGCATATGGCACATAGCGTTGATGCTTTGATTACAATTCCAAACGAACGCCTCTTGCAGGTTGTTGACCCTAACATTCCATGGAAGGAATCTCTCCGTATTGCTGATGACATCCTTCGCCAGGGTGTTCAGGGTGTTACAGATATCATTACCGAAGAGCATATCATTAATATCGACTTTGCCGATGTTGAGGCTATCATGAAGGATGCTGGTTCCGCACTTATGGGTATCGGTCGCGCATCTGGTGAAAACCGTGCAAGCGTCGCTGCTCAGCAGGCTATCGAATCGCCACTTCTTGAAGTTTCTATCGATGGTGCACGTGGCGTGCTTTATCTAGTATCTGGCGGTGAAGGCGTCTCTATGGCCGAGCTTAACGAAGTCGGTCAGGTTATCACCTCTAGTGTTAATCCAGAAGCTAATATCATCATGGGTGCAAGCATTCGCCCAGAGCTCGAAGACGAAATCATGGTTACAGTTATTGCGACTGGTTTCGATTCAGATTATTACAGTGGTGATCCAGCTGCTCAGGCAGTTATTAATCCAATTGCTGAGCCAGAACCAGAAGTCAATCCAGCAATGGAAGAGCCAAAGCAGGAAGAGGTTGCTCCTCAGCCAGTCGCTACAGCTCCAGTAAGTGAGCCTGAAGTTGCTCCAGTTCAGCCAAACACAGCTGGCGAAGATTTTACCGCACCATCCACAACTAACATTTGGAACTCTGGTGTATTTAGCTCGAATAATGATGATGATAATGACGTGCCAGCAATTTTGCGCCGTCACAAGAGGAACCGTAATTAAGGAAGGAGCTCACAGTGAGCCACTTCAAAATTGGAGAAAGTAAGGTCATCGAGAGCCGTGAGTCTCAAGATGGCACAATGATTCGACGCCGTCGTGTGTCTCTAGACGGAAAGCATCGCTTTACGACCTATGAGCGCATTGAACGTCCGGGTATGATGGTTAGGAAGCGTAGTGGTTCGCGCGAGGCCTTCGACCGCGAGAAGATGGCAGGCTCGATTCGCCAAAGTGTGGGCAAATACTTCGAAAGCGACCTCGATGTCCAATCCGTGATTGATCAGGTCGAAGAGCGCATTTACGCGCAGAGCAAGGACGAAATTCCTTCAAGCTTAATCGGTGAGACGATTCTTGAGGTCTTGTCTGGTACAAACGAGATGGCTTACGTGCGTTTTGTAAGCGTGTTCCGTGAGTTTAAGACCTTAGACGAGCTTGAGGATAGCATCGCAGAACAGCGCGCCAAGATGGCAAGGTGTAAAGCCGAGCAGGGCGATGAAGTTGAAATCAATAAGAAGAAAAAATAGGAGCAGATATGCGGGTGGTAGTAATTTGGCGAGATAATACGGAATATGCGCGTGGCGTGATTTCGTGGCTTCATGATTTCGAAATGCGTGGCGGCCGTGTGCCAGAAAGCCTAAGTCCAGACGAGCCAGCAGGCGAGAGCTTATGCAAAGCATATGATGTTGTCGAATATCCAACAATCTTGGCGTTAGATAGTATGGGCAGACTTCAGAAGATGTGGAGGGGGAAGGCGATGCCAATGATTGATGATGTTATGTATTACTTGATTGAGCAATAATACAACAGCATAACGACATATATCTTAGAAACAGAATAAAGCCATCCCGTCGTTACGGGTGGCTTTTTCTTCTACCTCGGCCGTAGCCTGCGGTACATTCTAAGATATATGTGTTATGCTGTCATTTATTAATCAAGTAATACATAACTCATTAATCATTCTCGCTTCGAGAATTGAACATTATTGTGCAGCACTACGTAAATGAAGAACGTTCATTGTTCTGAATTTATGATAGTGTTGCACAAATGTGTTATAATATCTGTAAAGGCGTTTGAGCAGCTATCGACTGCGAGCTAGCGAAAGAAAGGTGTGGGTTTATCTTATACACTGATTAGAATCGCTCGTAAATCCGCGTGAGAGATGAAATGAGAGCTAGGGAAGTGAAACTGAACTAGAAATTGGATGGTACCGCTCAGGTAATCATCGCAAAAATTGCGTTTGATATGTGAGTTCCAATGAAAGTTGGAACTTTTTTGTTCAATCATTTTACAAAGTATTAATTAAAGAAAGGAGTGCGTAAAATGAAGTACAAATACGGCGAACGCCGTCGTGCGAGCGAGTACGAAAAAGCCCT
The DNA here is from genome assembly GCA_045630145.1 of Candidatus Nanosyncoccaceae bacterium. Classification (GTDB taxonomy): domain Bacteria; phylum Patescibacteriota; class Saccharimonadia; order Saccharimonadales; family Saccharimonadaceae; genus UBA2834. The sequence goes on along the minus strand of JAZQSO010000031.1, from coordinate 32,308 downwards.
CGTCGATTGGTGGAAGAAGAATAAGACTTTTGAAAAGTCGATTGAGCAGCGCGATATTGACGATTCTTATGTCTTTTATGATGGGCCTCCATTCATTACCGGTATGCCTCATCATGGCACACTTCTTTCTAGTGTTGTGAAGGATGCTGTTCCTCGTTTCTGGACAATGAATGGTAAGCGTGTTGAGCGCCGTTGGGGCTGGGACTGTCATGGTCTCCCAGCAGAGAACTTTGTTGAGAAGCAGCTCGGTATCACTGATCGCCGTGATATTGGCACAAAGATTTCTCTCGAGGATTACATTATTAAGGCTCGCGAGTCGATGGTAGCTAATTCTGAAACTTGGCGTGGTACGATCGATCGCATTGGCCGCTGGGTAGATTTCGATAACTGCTACCGCACTATGAATAAAGACTTCATGGAATCGGTTTGGTGGGCATTCAAGACTCTTTACGAAAAGGGTAAGATTTACGAAGGTGAAAAGGTCTTGATGTTTGATACGAAGTTTGCGACCCCTGTTTCTAAGGCAGAGGTTACGATGGATAACGATGCGTATCAGACGGTTACCGATCCAAGCGCTTACGTATTCTTTAAACTCGTTGATCGTGACGAATATATTATGGCTTGGACGACAACGCCTTGGACTTTGCCAGCTAATATGGCACTCGCAGTGTCTGAGAAGCTCGAATACGGCCTGTATGACGTCGATGGTAAGAAAACGGTTATGGCTAAGGATTTGGCCAAAAAGTTGCTTGGAGAGGACGCTGAGGCCCTTAAAACGTATTCTGGCAAGGACCTTGCTGGCCTAAAATATGAGCCACTCTTCGATATGGATGATGATATCCAGAAGAATGAAAACGCTCACAAGGTTTGGACGGCAGATTTTGTTTCCGCGGAAGATGGTACTGGTATCGTGCATATCGCGCCAGCTTATGGTGAAGACGACTTTGCGCTCGGCAAGAAGAACGGCGTTCCAACTCGCCATACTATCGATGATAATGGTTATTATTTCCCAGAATGGGCAGAGAAGCTTCATGAGATTGGTGTTCGCGATACTGACGAAGATGGTCTTGAAGTTTGGGCAGCAAACAAGTTTATTGCTAAGTGTCTTGAAGAGAAGGGCATTATCTGGAAGATTGAGTATATTAAGCACGAGTATCCATTCAATCCACGCAGTAAACAGCGCATCATGTATCGCGCAATTCCAAGCTGGTTCTTTGGTATTGAGGGTAGCAAGCCTTTGATGCTCGAGAAGAACGAGGACATTAACTGGTTCCCAGAACACCTCAAGCATGGTCGCTTTGCAAAGAATATTGAGGCTGCTCCAGATTGGAACCTCTCACGCGATCGCTTCTGGGCGACGGCTATGCCAGTTTGGCGTGGCGATAAGGGTACGCTTAAGGTAGTCGGTTCTTATGACGAGCTTTACGAACTATCTGGTAAGCGCCTTGAAGATTACCATCGTCCGTGGGTTGATGAAATTGAATTCGATATCGACGGTGAGCATTTCAAGCGTGTCGATAAGGTCTTAGACTGTTGGTTTGAATCTGGCTCAATGCCATTTGCTCAGCTTCATTATCCATTTGAAAATAAAGAGAAGTTTGAAAAGAATTATCCAGCTGATTTCATTGTTGAATACGTTGGTCAGGTACGTGCATGGTTCTATTATGTCCATGCCGTAAACACTGCGCTCTTTGGCGACAAGGCTTACAAAAACGTTATTACGACTGGTACGCTTGCTGGTAATGATGGTCGCAAGATGAGTAAGTCTCTCGGCAACTATACCGATCCGAACGTCTTGATGGATCAGTATTCAGCCGATGCACTTCGCTTCGTAATGCTTTCAAGCCCAGTGCTTGCCGGTGAAGATTTCGCGCTTCTCGATAAGGATGTCTCGGATACTGCACGTAAGCTTACGATGATTTGGAATGTCTACGATTTCTTTACAATGTATGCTTCTGTAGACGGTTGGGAGTTTAAGGGTGATAAGCTTGAGCTTCTCAAGGTAGCAGATCTCAAGAATCCACTCGATGCTTGGATTGTGGCTCGTCTCTATCAGCTACGCAATGATATCGATACCAATATGCATGCATATAATATTCCTGCCGCGCTTGCTGGTGTCTTGCCATTTGTAGACGATATGTCTAACTGGTTTGTTCGCCGTAGTCGCCGTCGCTTCTACAAGAGTGAAGAGACTGAGGATAAAGATGAGGCATATACAACTTTGCACTTCGTGCTTTCGTATCTTGCTCTAATCTTGGCACCATTTGTACCATTCCTCGCTGAGGAGCTCTGGCAGAATATGATGGGCACAAGCAGCGTGCATCTACAAGATTGGCCAGAAGCAGGTGAAATTGATGCTGTGCTTCTTGGTAAGATGGATCGCTGTCGCGCTATCATTACCGAAGGCTTGGCTGTACGTATGGATCGCAATGACGAGTTCGGTCAGATTAAGGTACGCCAGCCACTCGCTAAGCTTGTCTATGGCGGCGAGAAACTCGATGAGTTCTATGAGCAAATCATCGCCGAGGAAGTTAACGTTAAGGTGGTCGAGCATGGTGAAGCTTTGAGTCTAGACAAGAAGCTCACTCCAGAACTCGAAGAAGAAGGTTTCGTGCGTGAGCTTATCCGCTTCGTTCAGTCTGGTCGTAAGAAGGCTGGTCTCAATGTCGACGATCGTATTAAGCTAAGCGTTTCCTGCAAGGTTCCTGAACAGTATATTGATACCTTGAAGAGTGAAGTCTTAGCCACAACGCTCGATGATGGCAACTATGCCTACGACGAAGTAGTGAAGGTAAATGGCGAGAAGGTGACAATCTCACTCGAAAAAGCCTAATAGATATAAATACTCTCCGTGATATATATACGCGGAGGGTATTTTTGTTGGTGAAAATATTTTTATAGAATTGCAAGACCCCTTATATATCTATATATTTTGACAATGTATGAAAAATAGGGCATAAATGTAGTTGACAAAATAAAAAGCTTATGCTAATATAAGGACAGTTAGATAAGCAAACAAAAACATCTAACAAAACAAAAATAAAAATAATTCCGCTGGGTATCCGGAAGGCAATAGCCGAAAGGAAACAAACAAAATGGCAAAACGTAATAATAAAGAGATGTTCAATATTCCAGAAATGAGCAACTACGACGCGAATGAAGACGCGAAAAACTTTAAAAACACACAAGAGGCTCTAGGACAGGAAGACGATCTCGACGGTATGGACTTCGAAGCAATGAAGGGTGAAGAAACTTACGTTAGCCCGGAAGAGGCATCGCCGGAAGCCTTAAAGAAAATTAAAGCAATGAAAATCGGTGGCTTCATTAATAACGTCTTGGGGCGTATTGAAGTTCACTAATCTAAATAATAATTTGTTCTTTTGCTAAAACTAAAACCCACTAACAAAGGAGTACATTATAAGAAAGAGTTTAATGGCGCCATAAAGCAACTTATGTAGTCAAAATATTAATACTAACGAAAGGGGATATTTATACGACGAGTATATTTAGACCAGCTTGAGAGAGCTGGTCTAAATAGTTTTGTATTCGGCCTGGAAGCGTAAAAATATGCAGGCCGAATTTTTTGTGCGCGATTTTTCGCAGATTTTTTTGTTTTAAAAAATGTGCGTTAAAAAATTTATGCAGCTTTTTGAAAGATTTTGGCACATTTTTCTTTCTTGACTTTTTATAAAAGCTAATGCTAAACTTTTTGCAAAAGGTCAAAAATAAAAACAAAAAGGAACTAAAATGCAGCACGAAAACGGACCTGGTAGTTCTCCTGAGAGAGAGAACAATCAGGAGCTTACCCAAGAAGACCTCGAGCTTCGTGATTCGATTTTTGATGATGAAGATTCGATGGCCGCATTTCGCAAAGTTCGTCCTACGATGAGCTTGGAAGATTTCAATAAGTTAAATCATGATCAGCTGAATGAATTGGCGGCTGATATTGCTAAGCGACTTGAGTCAGAGAAGAATCACAAGGAATTCCTCAAGACGGTTCATAATTTTGATTTCGTTTTGGTCACGACGGCAGCTAAAGAACTTGGCATGGAAGTGCGCACGGTTCAACAGCTCAATGATCTTGACGACTTTAGTATCGCAAGAATTGGCGATAGATTGATTCGTAAACATGGTCGTGGCGGCAAGGGTGGTAATCAAGCCCCTCAGCAGTCAGCGCCAGCTCAGCCAGCACAGCAGCCAGCTCAGCCAACAACGCAGTCTAGCTATGAAGCTCCAGTATTAAATAACAATGGTTTCTCCGAAGCTGTTATTGCTAACGTTGACGAGAATGGCCATGTAACCCTAGAAACCGATTATAAGGCACAGCATGATGCGGAATTAGAGCGCGCGAAGAATGAATATATTAAAGCAGAGACTCTAAAACAGGCACAGGGCGACCTTGAAAGTGTGTTTGCAAACGCAAATGAAGGCAATCCGCGCTCCGAAGCAGAAAAAAGCTTCCGTAATAACACAATCGCAAACCTGCATATTAACGATGCATGGCTACGCGATGTAGCGGGCGTTAATCCAAGCGAGCTTGGTCAGATGTCTACTCCAGAGCTCGGTAAGCTATTTGATCGTTTCTTGGCAGAAGGCGGCGCAAGCTATCGTCCAGAAGGAACAGGCGATCCGAAAGCAGAACCAGAACCAGCAGCAGCCGCAGAAACTGGACGTAATAGTCAGGAAAAGCGCGAAAAGAAGAAAGTTCGTAATATTGGTATGCGCGTTGCGGCGGCAGTTGCAGCAGTTGGTCTCTTGGCTGGCGGTCTATTTGCTGGCTTTGGCGGCAAGAAAGATAAGGCTAAGGCAAGTAGTAACGAAACTGCTTATACGACAACCATTACAGGTGATCAGGCAATTACAAGCGAGCAAGCCTTCCGTAATATTACGGGCGAAGACGCTGAAGCAGCTGAAGCCAATGAAGGTATTTGGGATGCTTCGACTGGTAATGATGCGCGTGGCCTCTTCGCTAACGAAACTGGTGATGGCATTAATCAGGATAAGCTTGGTGAATACAATTTGGTTGACGATGAAGAATTTGCTAATGAAGATTTGTCGACCGAGCAGGGCGTCAAGAGCTTTAAAGAACACTTTATTAAAGTCAATGAGCGTCAGGCAGTCAATATGGCAATGTTCGCTGACTACATGTCTATTCATGGCGGACAAAAATATATTCCTGAATCGATCCGCAATTTGACTGGTGAAGAACTCGAAGATGCAATCATTGCTAACAAAGATGGTTGTTACGAAGAGCTTTGCAAGAATTATGAAGATTTCGTAAATAATGCGAAGGTCCGCAAGGGGTCGCTTGAAGGTGGTAAGTACTTGAACTACTATGCTAAGCAAGTTAATCCAGATGCGCCTCTTACGAAGGATAATATCGAGCTTATTAGGCAATACACGACATTCGAAAAGACTGGTACACCATGTTTCGTCTTTGAGACTGAAGATGGCATTATCTATACGGTTAAGCAGGTCTGTGCTCAGGCAGTTTTGGAAATTACAGGCAATCCGGTTACTCCGCCAGAAACGCCTGATGTTCCAACTACGCCAGATAATCCGGACACCCCGGATACACCAACCACACCAGACACTCCTGACACGCCAGATACTCCAGATACACCAGATACTCCGGATACTCCGGATACGCCAGATACTCCGGATACACCTGACACTCCTGACACGCCAGATACTCCGGATACACCGGATACTCCAGACAATTCTAAGCATGAGGAAGGTTTGGCAGAAGGCCAAGGTGGTAATGTAAAGCCAACGGAAGCAGGTGAACGCGAAGCTGAAGATTTGAGTCAGCAGGATTACAATCCAGCAAATCCGGTCGTCGATCAACAGAGTCCCGAATCACAACAAGCCAATCAGGATCAGGCAGGCGACATAAACGATACGGATGAGGGTGCTGCGGTGCGTCAGCAGCGCGAGGATGCGGCAGCCGAACAACAGCAGGTTAATCAGGAGCATAACGATGACACGGCAGCGCAACCAGATTATGATGCCTTGAATTCTGATGCGTTCTAAAAATCGTAAAAGGGGGATGACTTTGTAAAAAGGAGTTAAGATATGCCAAAACAAACAAATACAAAATTTAAATGGAGAAAGTTGCTCTTCGCGGCAACTGCGGCGGTAACGTCAGTAGTTGCTCCTGCGGCGTCAACTCACGCTTGGGATACGAATATTCCAGGCGAGAGCTACACCATGGGTACTCCGTCGAAGTATGGTATTTTGAACCATATCTCGAATAACTGCGAAGAAAACAACTATCAGGACGGCGATAATAACAAAGCCTGTCTTGGAGTTGGTCTCGGCAACGAGCTCGAATTCGTTCGTATTCGTGCAGCCGATGACGCAAATGGTACTTTCGAAGCTTATGCGGGTCAGGGCGAATATCTCGCACTTGAAGCTGGTAAGACTTACGAAGTGCGTAATTATTACCATAACGATGCAATTGCGATTCTTGGCAACATGAACGCAAAAGCGGGCGCATATTATATCAATAACAACGGATTCCCAGATGGTGGCTACACTGATCTTGGTGAATGTGGCGGAATTGGTACGGTTTACAATACGCGCTTCCGCATTAAGTTGCCTGAATCGGTAGCCGCAGGGCAGACGAACGCGCAGTTGGGTGCTCAGTATACTTACGATAGCTTCCACTGGAATAATGATACGAATGCCTATGAAGTAGATGGCGACGGTAACGTTGTTCTTACGAAGAATGATTACGTCTTCGATAGTCTTCATCTTGCAAACCTTAGCGATAAGGACATGAAGATTGTCCTCGACGATGCGACCGTCGCGCTTCATAACGCAAATGCTACGGATGGTACGAAACTAGCAACAAATAACACTTCGGATAACGATGTGTTCCCGGAGGATACTAAGACTGGCGGCGCCCTAATCGGTAGCTTGGCTATGGATGGTAAAATCTGTGCTTGTTCGAACTATTCTGGCTATGTTAGCTATACGTTCCATGTAGAGCAGGCTAACTCCGATCTCGTAAAGGAAGTCTCGCTTGATGGTGAAAACTTCTCGAGCCAGGTCGAAGCTAATCCTGGCGAGACGGTAACTTACCGCGTTCGCTACACAAATAATGGCACAAAAGATTTAACAAACGTTACCTTTAGAGATGAACTTCCAAAAGGTGTCACGCTAGTTCCTGGCACTACGAAGCTCGTCGATAATGCTAACCCGGATGGCAAGATTCTTGCAGACGTAATTAATACGGACGGCTTTAACCTTGGTCTCTTTGGTCCTGGCGCATCAGCGACTTTGACCTACCAGGTGAAGGTTAACGATAATCTTTACGATGAATTTGATTGTGAAATTACGCTTGAAAACTTAATTTCCGTCACTGACGACACAACTGGCACCAAGACGAGCACATCTCGTATCGTAGTGCGCAAGGATTGTGATACGCCAGACACTCCAACCACGCCAACCACTCCGCCAGAATACCCACATACGGGTCCTGCGGAAATTATCACAGCCATCATAGCTGTTACCGCACTCGCAGTCGGTGGCACCTATTGGTATCGTAGCCAGAAGGACCTTAAGAAGGCTTCAGCTGGCGCAAAGGCACATGACGCTACGATTAAGAATGATGCTGCTAAGGATGTAAAATCTGAGGCTAAGTCTGAAAAAGACGACAAATAAAACCTTTTAAGCATATCTTCTAGGGGGGGCTTTAAGGGGGTAGTTCTTTCCGGATCTTCTAAAAACAAAAACAAAAATTGTGAATTCGAGAAGAATTTGTACTTTATCTGTAATTAGCTCCTATCTTAAAGCTCTGTTCTGAATTGGGTAGCAGAGGAGAGCTTTAGAGAACCTCGATATTGGGTAGTCGAGGTTCTTTTTTGTTTACATTTGCAATTTTATTTGTAATCTGTTAAAATAGGTCGTATGAAAAAAGCAGTCATTAAGGTTGGTGGCAAGCAGTATCTTGTCGCTGAAAAAGAGACCCTCCTGGTGGACCTCCTCCCGGAAGGAACTAAAGATCTCGATCTTGACGCTTTGCTCGTAATTGATGGCGACAAAACTACTGTCGGCGAACCAACAGTTAAGGGAGTAAAGGTAAAGGCGAAGATCGTAGAAGAGAAAGTCGCCGGTGAAAAACTCCGCGTCATTCGTTACCATTCTAAGAAGCGTGTCCATAAGGAAATTGGTCATCGCCAGAAGTATACTAAGATTGAAATCGTTAGTATTGCTTAATAAATAAAACGGGCCTTCGGGCCTGTTTTTGTAATGTTTGGAATATAATAAATATATGGAAGAGAAAGTTTTGCCTAAGCATTTAGGCTTTATTGTAGATGGTAACCGTAGGTGGGCGCGCGAGCGTGGCTTGCCAACGCTTGAGGGGCATCGTCGTGGTATTGAGCTTGTCGCGGATATCGCAGAGGAATGTCATAAATGTGGCGTGAAGATCGTGAGCTTTTATATCTTTTCGACCGAGAACTGGAATCGTTCGAAGGAAGAAGTAGATTATTTGATGGACTTGGTTGAGAAATGTCTTAAGAAGTTTATTAAGAAATGTTTGAAAAACGATACGAAGATTGCAATCTTGGGTACGAAGGAGCGCTTGAGCGATAGGCTTAAGGCGGCCGTTGAAGAAGCCGAAGAAAAGACGAAGCATTGTAAAGAGAATATCTTGGGTCTTTGTTTTAATTATGGCGGTAAGCAGGAGATTGTTGACGCTGTTAAGAAGATTGACGGCGAAGTGACGATTGAGAAGATCGAAGAGAATCTTTATCATCCTGAGGTGCCAGCGCTTGATATGGTGATTAGGACTTCTGGTGAACAGCGTATCTCGGGCTTTATGCTGTGGCGTATGGCTTATTCTGAGATGTTGTTCTTGGATAAGAAGTGGCCAGATATGACTAAGGAAGATGTTCCTAAGATTTTAGAGGAATTTGCTGGCCGTCAGCGAAGGTTTGGTAAATAGGTATATATGATATGGGGCGTCAGCTTTGTGGCTGGCGTCTTTTTTGTTGTTGGGGTTTTGATGTTTTTTAGGGGGGCTAGTTAGTTATAAGGAATAAGTTGTTTCGGGGTGTTTGTTATGTTCTTTGAAAAGAGTATATGCGGAGTGCAAGCTGAAAATTTCCTAATAAAGCTTCGCTTCTCATTTGACTAGTAATTGGTGAGGCGTGTTATGATGAAGTAATGAGTGTGTTAGTGGGAGTAATTGTTGGGTTATTTATGCTCATGTGCCTAGTGACGGCGCACGAATTTGGGCATTTTTTGATGGCGCGCAAGAATGGCGTTGAAGTAGAAGAATTTGGTATCTGTTTTCCGCCGCGTGCGATTTGTTGGCGCAAGGTAAACGGAAAATGGAAGCGTATTCCACGCAAGCAGTGGAAGAAGATGCCGGGCGAAGGTCTAGTAATTTCTCTAAACTGGTTGCCGATTGGCGGTTTCTGTCAGATGAAGGGTGAGAGTGCTTCGGATGCCACGAAGGGCAGTTTTGGTGCAGCGAGCTACGCTAAAAAGACCAAGATTCTTTTCGGCGGCGTTCTAGCAAACTGGTTGGTAGCTTTCGTTATTTTAACGATTCTTGCCTGGGCTGGTATGCCGCATTTCTTGGAAAACCAGTTCCAAATAGATAGCGATACGCATGCGGTAGTTGTAGAGCCAGTGAAGATTTCCGAAGTTATTGAAGGTAGCCCAGCAGAGAAAGCCGGCTTTAAAGAAGGTGATATTTTGAAGCATGCGAGCTATGAAGAGTGCGAAGAGGATCCTTGCACGCAGTCTAACGAGATAGATATTTATACTCCAGATGATTTTATAAAAGCCAATAATCGTTATCCTGGCAAAACTGTAAAGATTAGCTATGAGCGCGATGGTGCTGCAGAAGTAGCAGAAGTGGCACTAAATGATTCTGATGCAGATTACCTCTTTGGTGCTTCGATTGGCGGAGCAGCGCTATATCGCAGCACTTGGAGTGCGCCGATTGTAGGGGCGGGCACAATGTTACAAATCACAGGTGAGACTTTCAAGGGCGTAGGAACGCTTCTGGTGAACTTTTTTAGCGGAGTAGTGAAACAGGTCAACTTAGATGCTTCCGTGCGTCAGAGCGGCGCTGAGGAGCTCAAAACGGCATCAGATTCCGTGAGTGGTCCTGTTGGTATTATTGGGGTGTTGTTCCCGATTTTTACGGATAGCGGTGCGCCATATCTATTCTTCTTAGTGGCCCTAATTTCAATTTCTTTGGCCTGTATGAATGTTTTGCCGATTCCAGCACTAGACGGTGGTAGATGGCTATTGATTACAATTTACAAACTATTAAAGAAGAAGCTTACAAAAGAAACCGAAGAAAAGATTGTAAGTAGGGCATTTACGGTAATTATTATTTTGGCACTAATTGTAACAGTGCTAGATATTTTAAGGCTTGCGGGGAGGTAGAAAATGGCGAGCAAAAAAGAACATGAACAACCAGTCGTGAAAGAAAAAGTCACGAAGGTAAAAGCTGAACAGAAGGAAGTCAGCAAATTCCGCCGTTTTTCGGAGAAGATTGTTGCGAAATGGTCCAAGAAGAAGCATCAGAGTAAAGGTTGGAAGATTTTCTTAACGATCCTCGAGCTTGTAATGTTTACAGGTTGGGCATTGCTTGCTTTAGAGTTGTCTCAGCAGATCTTGGTGGGCGCAGTATTGCTTTTGACAAATGTCTTTGGTGTAGAAGTGAATTATAGTGCTTCACTTCAGACGATTTTATCTGCAGTAGTTTATGTAATTGATTTAATTATTACGATTGGTGTGCCGTCGATTTTGTTCTGCGAAAAACCAACGCGCGATAGTCTAGGTCTTCGTGGTATCTTTACTTGGACGGATATCGGTATGGGTGTAATTGGCTTCATTCTTTCGATGATTGGCGCTTTGGTCGTGACGGCTCTCGCAGCTTCAATCTTCCCATGGATTGATATGGAGCAGGCACAGGAAGTGGGTTATGATAATATCTCGGGCTTCCTAGATATGATGATGGCTTTCTTGGCGCTTGTTGTGATTGCGCCAGTAGCAGAGGAGATTGTCTTCCGTGGCTGGCTATATGGTAAGCTTCGTCGCCATACTTGGGCGGTTCCAGCTATTTTGTTAACTTCCGTTGCGTTTGGTGTCGCGCACGGGCAGTGGAATGTTGGCATCACGGTGGGCGTAATGAGCGTGTTTATGTGCTTGATTCGCGAAATGACCGGCACGGTCTATGGTGGCATGATTGTGCATATGTTAAAGAATGGCCTAGCCTTCTATATGCTGTTTATTTACGGCATGAATTAGGCTTTGGAAGAGCAAAAATCCCATGCCAGAATTACCCGAAATTGAGACTATAAAACGCGGTTTACAGGGGTTAATCTTGAACACGAAAATTGTTCAATGTGAGGTTTTGAACGCGAAGAGTTTTCGTGGCGATGCAGGGCAAATAATAGGGCGAAAAATCGTCAAAATTGACCGGAAAGGCAAGGCGCTTTTGATGCGCTTAGACGATAAGTGGACGATTTTAGGCCATATGCGCATGACAGGCCAATTAATATATATTGGCAAGAATCAAATCGAGTCGGATTTAATGAAAAATGGTCGTTTTGCAGCTGGCCATCCGGACGGAAACTTCGTAGCTGAGATGCCGAGTCGCCATACGCGGGTTTGGTTTGAGTTTGAAGACGGCGGGCGCTTGTATTTTAACGATTTACGAAAGTTTGGCTATCTGGCGCTCATGAATGACGCGGATCTTCAGAAAGATAAATTCTTACAGGAACTTGCGCCTGAGCCTTGGGATATGTCCGGCGACGTATTTTACGACATTTTGCAAAAACATGCCAAGACGAATGTTAAGGCGGTTTTGTTAAATCAAAAATTAATTTGTGGGCTTGGTAATATATATGCCGACGAGGCTTGCTTTGTGACTGGTATTTTTCCTGGAACTTTGGCTGGCGATTTGTCGCGCAGTCAGGCCAACAAGCTTTTGGTGGCGGCTTGTGACGTCATGCGCCGTTCGATCGATTCGGGCGGTTCGACCATGAAGGACTATGTGAAGCCGGACGGCACACGCGGAAATTATTTGGATAAGTTCGCACAAGTTTTTCGACGCGATGGTGAGCCGTGTTTGAAATGTGGAACAACAATTTTAAAAATTCGAGTAGCTGGACGTGGTACGCATTTTTGCCCACATTGTCAGCCTGAACACAAAAAGGAGTCTAAGTAATGTCGATTTGTATTTTGCATGGAACGGACCGTAATGCGATGATGGCGGCTGCAAAAGCCAAGCTTGGTGAGGATTACGAGATTTTTGAGGCGGATAATATAACCGTATCTGATATGGATTCGATTTTCTTGGGTCAAACGCTGTTTGGCGGTGGCGAAAAACGCCGTATTTTACTCAAGGATTTAAATGATAATAAAGATTGTTTTGCCAAGTTGCCAGATTACGTGAATACCGAATATGAGGTGGTCGTAATTGCGAACGGTAAGCTTAATAAGACCTTTGCTTACGTAAAAGATGTCTTGGGTTGTAAAGGGATTGAATCCAAGATGTTTGAGACTATTGAGGAACGTTCGCGCGATAGATATGAGACTTGGGAGCCGTTTAAACAGGCTTTTGCTGGACATGGCAAGATTGCGCTTAAGAAGCTAGATATTTTGAAGGATCATACGGCGGCACCAATGATACTCGGTACGATGGGTGCTCAAGCAGCAAAGTTGATTGGTGGCAAAGATAATACTAAGGCGGTTGAGGCGATGAAAATACTGGCGCGTGCTGACATGATGAGCAAGCGTAGCGGACTAGATATGTGGGTGCCGCTTGAATGGGCACTCTTAGAGATAGCTAACCTGAAATAACCCAAAAGAAATAAATAAAGACATAAAAATAGCTCCCGTAGGAGCTATTTTGTTAGGCTGCGTGAACTTCAACGCGAGTGCGCGGAACGCTTTTACCTGAGAAGTGGTTCTTCTTAGTCTTAACGAAGACGACCTTACCATCGATGGCTGCATGGATGGTGAAGTTGCGGCTCATGAACGTGCCTGGGCCAGCGATCTTCGTAGCGCCGGTTTGGCGAACGAGTACTTCGCCAGTGCGAACCGTCTGACCACCAAAACGCTTGACGCCAAGGCGCTGACCAGCGTTGTTGTGTAGGTTTTTGCTGGTACCGCCAGCTTTGACATGTGACATACTACTACTGTTTCCTTAAAATTAATAATTGGCGCGCAACGATTTGTCCATCTCTGTAATAGAGAAGGTCTTGGGTCGTCGCGTGCTTATACTGCAGTCTATTATATCCAAGTTTCTCGATTTCGTCAAGGATATTTACACCTTCATAAGAGCCGTTCGGACGAAGCCAAGCTGGAGTAGCCAAACAGAGGGTGGCGCCGCTAGAAATTTGGCCAGAAATGTTCTTCAAAAAGCCAGTAAGAAGCTCTTTAGTAGATTGCTGGAATTCCTTAAGCTTGAGGCTTCCTGGAGGCGCGGATAATGGGTGTCCGAGGTAGATTTCGCTTGCAACGCAGTCGACCTGAGCACTTTGCCAGCTATGCTTTGTAGCATCGCCTTCTTCGAGGAAGAATTTTGGTGCATCGGCTTTTTGTAAGTCTGTAGTGCGCTCTTTGAGCCACTCGAGGTTGCGACCGGAGTATTTAATCATCTTTTCACTAAGATCAGTGCCGTAGGTGGAATAGCCCATAAGCATGGCTTCCTGCAAAACAACGCCTGTGCCACAGAAAGGATCGAGCACGATAGGCTTGGATTTGTTGTTCCTTTCAAATTCGCCAGTCGCAACGTTGATAAGAATCTGAGCGAGCTTTGGTGGTAGCATACCAACAAAGGCATCACGCGCAGGACGCTCGCGGTCGCGCTTTGCATAGGCGGTGATGTTTTGGGTGCCGATAGAAACAGCGATATCGTTCTGGTATTTGATAATTTCGATATGATTGAGCTTTTCGCCGAGCTGATTGTGGTGCGAAGCGGCGGAAGTCAAAGCGGCGCCATCGTTGTTCGGTATTAGGCGAACATTGCGGCCGTGACGCTTGAGCAAATTTTTGTACTTGAGTGCAAGCGCCCAAGTGGTTTTCTTATTGGCGCGTGGCGAATAATCCGAAACGCCAAGTGTGATTTTGCCGGCAGGAAGCTTGCTGAGATAGTCCTGGACTGGTTCGGTAAGGATTTGGCCAGCTTTGATGCTGCCGCCAAGACGTGAGAAATCTAGCTTATCAGCTTTAACGATGGCGAGGTTGGCATCCTTGCTATCTTTCTTGGCAAGAAAAGCTTTGACGTTTTCGGAACCAAAAAGCGCCTCAAGCTCAACAAGCGAGAGTTTTGGCTCTCGACCTAAAACCAGTAGATAATTCATATGCTATAATTTTATCATGTTTAAGAAAATCCTTAGTGTCGTGACGATTATTTTGGTGATAATCATCGGATATACGACTTTCTCGGATAAAGTTACGATTAACGGCCATGAGGAAACGATGTTCCAAGCAACATTGGAGGCGATGAAGGAACTCAATATTTGGGTATTGTTGCTTTTGATTCCTGAGCAGGCTTTGATGTATTTTTCGGCAGGTCAGATGTATTTCGCATTTCTTAAAGAGCGTAAGAAGATGCGCCTTTCGATGCTGAAGCTAACGCGTATCTCGCTTGAGATTAACTTCGTGAATCATACGATGCCGAGTGGCGGTATGAGTGGTTTGGCTTATTTGATCTGGCGTCTCAAAAGCCTTGATGTTTCGGCTGGTCAGGTGAGCTTTATTCATGCGTTGCGTTATTCGATTTGCGCGATTGCGAATGCTGTGCAGACGGTGATTGCGATTATTATCGTTTTGGCGGTGGGCTGCGTGGCGCCAGAGAACTATGGCTATTTGTGGCTTGCAGGTGCAATTGCAGCAGGCGTGATGCTTTTGATTGCTACAGGCTATTTCATTGTGCGTAAGCAAAAGAATGTCGATTGGGTATCAGCAAAGATTGGTAAGCTAGCGAGGTTCTTCGAGAAGCGCGCGAAGGCTAAGGGCAAGACGACGCGCTTCCAAGCCGAATCCGTGCAACGATACTTTGCGGATTTGCGTAATGACTATCTAGCTTTGTGCAGAAATCGTAGGATTCTATGGAAGCCAGTAATTTGGGGCGCATTGTTCTCATTCCTTGAGCTTGCGACTTATTGGGTAGTTGGTATTGCGATGGGGCATCCAGAAATCTTACCTCAGATTATGATTGCGGAAGGTATTGCTAGTGTTGTAGGAACGGTTCTAGTTACGCCTGGTGGTCTTGGTGGCTACGAAGGCGCAATGGTCGTTGTACTTGCTGCGACTGGTGTAGATCTTTCGGTAGCAACGATTGTTGTAGTTGTAACGAGAATCGCAGTTTTGACTGGCACGATTTTGAGTGGTCTAGGTTTCTACCAGCAGGCATTAATGTCACGTAGTGATAAGTTTTCAGTGCAAGAGGAAGCGGCCAAGAAATGAACCAGGGCACAGAGCTGATTTATTCGGTTAGCGAGTTTCAAGAAATCTGTAACCAAATTCTCGAGAACGCTTTTACTGGCGTTGTGATTGAGGGTGAGGTTTCAAGTTTCAAGGTTAACCAAAATAAGTTTATCTTCTTTGATTTGAAAGACGAAAAGTCTAGCGTAGGCTGCTTTATGATGAAGTTTGCGCTACGTTTTCCACTCGAAGATGGTATGAAGGTGCGCATTCGTGCTTTACCGAAGCTTACGAACTGGGGGAAGTTTTCGCTCACGGTTCAGAGTGTGATGCCGGTTGGCGAAGGTAGCATCAAGAAGAGTTTGGAGCTTTTGAAGAAAAAATTAACCGCAGAGGGTTTGTTTGCGCGTGAGCGTAAGCGCGCTTTGCCGCCAGAAATCGAAAAGATTGGCGTAATCTCCAGCACGCAGGCGGCGGGCTATGTGGATTTTTGTAAGATTTTGAATGAGCGCTGGGGCGGATTGTCTGTTCAGGTGGCGCACACGCAAGTTCAGGGTGCGGTAGCGGCTGATCAGATTATTCGTGCGCTTAATTATTTCAACGAACGTAGTGAAGTGCAAGTGATTGCTTTGATTCGTGGTGGTGGTAGCGCAGATGATTTGGCGGTATTCAATGACGAAGCGTTAGTGCGCGCAGTCGCGGCTAGCAAGATTCCGGTTATTACGGGTATTGGACACGAAGTCGATACGAGCCTTTGCGACATGGCGGCAGATGTGGTGGCTTCGACGCCAAGCAATGCGGCGCAGATGCTCTCGCGTGACCGTAAAGAGGTTGCGGCAGCAAACCAAGCCGAAGTGAAACGTGTATTCACTTTGTTAAATTCGAAGCTCGATATAGAGCGCCAGAACCTAGATAATGCGCGTAAGGAAGCGCAGCGTCAGATTGTCGTAAAAATTACGTCTTATGAACAAGAAGTGGCTGGAATTGTGAAGGTTTTGGAACAGTTGAATCCTGAGCGTGTTTTGGAGCGTGGCTATGCGCTTTTGAGTGGAAAAGTGGCCGTTGGTAGTGTTGTGAATATTACAACACTTAAGCAAGAGATTAGTGCTGAGATTAAGGATATTAAAGAAAGGAATTAGGATGGCAACAAAGAAAATTTCAACGAAAATTGACGAGTTGAAAGCCGGCGTAGAATGGTTCTATTCGGACGAATTCGAACTCGATCAAGCGGCTTCAAAGTATAAAGATTTGACGGTTTTGGCCAAAGATATTGAAAAAGATTTGGCAGAACTCAAGAATGAAATTAAAGTTATTGACGAAGATTTTAGCAAATAATTTTTAATATAAGCGTTTTGAAAAATGCTCGTGTTTGAATTATAATAAATTTATATGAATCCTAATTCAGTGAATTCTTTTAATGGTGGTCAGGCTCCGACATATCCAAATGTCGGTGCGAATTCTGATCCAAATGCGCCAGTAAATCCTTATGCGAATTCTGGCCAAAGTCCTAATTTGGGTGCAAATTTGAACACCTCAATGCGTCATCAGGCCGTGCCAGTCGTTGGTGTGAATGTCGCGCAAGCGCCAAATGCTGCGGTTGAAACTAAGGGTGAGTCTGGTGCTGGTCGCACGATTGCGCTCGTGATTGCATGTTTGTCGGCGGCGGTAGCGATTATTGCAATGGTTGCTTTCTTTGTAAAATGGCAGAACCTACAACGTAACGGCGAGAATGATACGCTTCTTGCGATTGAGGCTGGCAAGCTTGAGCAGCAGCAAGAAGATGATTTGGCTTTCCTTGAAAAAGATAAGGAGCCATGGTTAGAGTTTACGGGTGTCCCTGAGGCACTCGGCGGTTTGACGTTCAATTATCCGAAGACCTGGAATGCTTATGTGGCAAGTGAAGGTCTTGATGGTGGTGATTTTGTGTCTTATTTCCGTCCTTCAGAGGTTTTGCCAACTAAAGATGAGCGTTCGCGTTATGCTTTGAGGGTTTCGATTGTATCGAAGTATTACGATCAGGTTGTCGAGGAATACAACAAGAAGGTTACTGAGTATAACTCAGACGAATTAGCGAACACGAAGCTCGAATCGGCAGGTTCAGTTCAGAGCTTTGATGGTGTTTCAATGCGCTTTAACGGCACAATTGAAGACAACTTGAATGGTAGCGTTGTATTGCTTCAGATTAATGATCGCACGGCAATTATTCAGACGGATTCTGAAGTCTATCAGACTGATTACGACAAGGTTGTCGAGTCGCTCAAACGCAATAACTTGTTGTAAAAAAGACTAAGCAATAGCTTTTTGCTTCGTGTCTGGCTTGATGTAGAATAGAGACATGGAGAGTGAGGTAATGAGCGCTAATTCTGGCGCGATTGTTGTGGCGCATGAGCTCAAAGCACCGCTAAGTTTGGTGCGCCAGCTTGCCTTATCTCTTGAATTCGAAGATTCTCTTGAGGGCGTGCAGGACGTTAGTCGTCAGATTGTATCGACGAGTGAACGCGCCTTGCGCCAAGTGGAAGACATGTTGCGTGTGGCGCGGCTAGAAGACGCTTTGTTTGAAATGGAACCAGTAAATCCACGGGCGATTTGCGATGACGTTTCGAGTGAGCTGTGGCAGCTATTTAGGTTTAATCGTCGTGAGTTGAAAATATATTATCGCAACCGTCGTCGCTTGGCGGTAGCGAATCCGCAGTTGCTACGTTCAGTGGTTTATAACTTTTGTTTAAATGCAATGAATTATGGTGGCGAGGATTTGCCGAGTGAGATTTTTGTTTGCGATAAAGGCAGAGATAAAATTCGCATCGAGGTGCGTGATTACGGTCCGGCAGTGCCGACGCGGATTTGGCGCGAGATTAAGAACGGTATTGTAAAGAAGCCGACCGAGATTTCCATGCGTCCAGGTAGTTCTGGCATGGGCTTGTATATTGCGGCGAAGTTCGCGAATTATATGAATGCAAAGTTTGGGCTAATTCGTCATCGGGACGGCACAAGTTTTTATGTGGATTTGCCGGTGAGTGAGCAGATGAGTTTAGTATGAAAATATTCGTAATCGAGGACGATCGTGGCTGGGAGCGCTATTATGCGCGGATTTTGAAGGCGCATACGCTCAGCTTTTTTCGCGACGGCGTAGAAGCAATTTCGGCAATGGACGACGAAACGCCGGACCTTGTGATTTTGGATGTGCTTCTGACGGGACCAACGGGCTTTGCGATTTTACATGAGATGCGAAGCTACCCGGAGCTAATGAATGTGCCGGTGATTGTAGTGTCGAGTGTGAAGATTGAAGATATCGATGAAAGTTATGGGGTTTGTAAAGCTTTCGACAAGGCAGAAATGACGCCGCAGGATTTGCTTGCGGCAGTGCAAAGGATTGCAGATGGCAGGTAATCGGGATTTGCGCACGAAGGCGATTGTGCTGCGTCGTACGGACTATGGTGAAGCGGATCGGATTTTGCAGCTTTTGACGCCGAGCGGGAAGCGTAGCGTGATTGCGCGTGGCGTGAGAAAAGAGAAGTCGAAGTTGGCGGGCGGCATTGAGTTGTTCTCGGTTTCCGATGTTTTAATTCATGCGGGGCGGAGCGACTTAGGAGTTTTGACGGGTGCGCGTTTGGTGGAATATTATGACGCGCTCGTAAAAGATCTAGATTTGATTGAACAAGGTGGCGCGCTAATGAAGACGGTTAATAATTTGAGCGAACACGTCGATTCGTCGGAGTTTTTTGATATTGTTTGTCAGGTTTTCCGGGTGATGCAAAAGCACGCTGAAGATGAGGATGGCAGTTGGAAGGAAGTTTTACGTTCGTGGTGGGGTTTGAATTTGTTACGTGCGAGCGGCGAAGAGATAAATCTGCGTTTTGATACGAACGGTGAGAAGTTGGTTGCGGATGGGCGATATTATTGGGACGAGGAAAACGTGGCATTTGCGCCGGCTAAGGCTGGGCGTGTGAATGCGGAGCATATTAAACTAATGCGCATTATGCAGACTGGCTCAGCGGAGTTGGCTTTGAAGGTGAAGGATGCGGGGAGGCTTATGGAAGAAGTTTCGTATGTGGTGAAGTGCGCCGAGAAAGCCACGAGGTGAGCTTGCATATACTATTTTTTTCACTCCGCTTCGCTCTGTACGTTTCAAGAAATAGTATATGCAAGCTACTCGGGGGCTATCTCGATACTTTGTGCTCGTGACGTTTCGAAAAATAGAAGAAAAGCTGTCATGGCGATCTTGGCGCACTTCGCTCTTGGTGTTTTGAGAAATAGAAGAAAAGCCGTCGTGTATAGTCTTGGTTCGGACCCTATAGGAAATGTAAGAATTTTGAGAGGCATACTTGTAACTAACAGAGGCGGAGTTTACTCTATGTGAACGGTTCGGCGTAGTTGTTTACTTTGCGTAGTGTTCGACAGAGGTAGCTTACAATTCGGATTTTAAAAATTATTACATTTGTTTCAGGGCCTTAAATCTATACAAATGCCTAGTGACGCAAAACAAAACCCAGATGTTATTTGCCGAAACGTCATGAGCGTAGCGAGATGAGAAGAACAGATGTATAAAGCCAAAAATGTTGTATAATATATCTATTATGGCAAAGATGGAAGATATTGTAAGTTTGTGCAAACGTCGTGGCTTTATTTGGCAGGGTTCTGACGTTTATGGCGGTATGGCGGGCACCTGGGATTTTGGCCCACTTGGTGTAGCTCTTAAGCGCCGCATTATGAATACTTGGTGGAATTATTGGGTTGAAGGCCGTGATGACATGTATGGTGTCGATGCTGCTATTATTATGAACCCAAAGACCTGGGAAGCTTCCGGCCACACGGCTACTTTTGCCGATCCGCTTGTAGAATGTAACGAATGTCATGGTCGCTTCCGCGCCGATAAACTTGTTGAGGGCGCAAACGAAAGCATTTCGACCGAAGAATTCAAAGCTAAGAATGCTAAATGTCCAACTTGTGGCAAGGTGAACTGGAGCGATATTCGCAAATTTAACATGATGTTCCAGACGCACGTTGGCCCAGTTGATGATGATTCTTCTATCGCTTACCTTCGTCCAGAAACCGCTCAGGGTATCTTTACGAATTACAAGAACGTTGTGGATACTATCTATCCAGATTTGCCATTTGGTCTTGCTCAGCAGGGTAAAGCTTTCCGCAATGAAATCTCCCCACGCGACTTTGTCTTGCGCGATCGCGAATGCGAACAGATGGAGATTGAATACTTCGTAAATCCTGCCGATTGGAAAGAAAGCTTCGATGCACTTCATGATGCCTATCATAAGTTCCTTACCGAAGAGATGGGGCTTGATGCCGAATTGATTCATGATTTCGAGGTTGCGCCAGAAGATCGTGCACATTATTCCAAGCATACCATCGATATTATGTTTGATTATCCGAACGGCCAGGAAGAGCTTATGGGCTTAGCTTATCGTACGGATTTTGACCTTATGAATATTCAGAAGGCGAGCGGTAAGAGCATGGAATACATTCCAAAGGGCGGCGGTGAGCGCTTTGTGCCTCATGTTATCGAGCCTTCGATTGGTGTCGAACGTTTACTCCTCGCAGTGCTTAGCTGTGCTTACAAGGAAGAAGAGAAAGATGGTAAGAAACGTACGATTTTGGCTTTGCCAGAGAACTTGGCGCCATATCGCTTCTGCGTATCACCACTTCTTAAGAACAAGCCTGATTTGGTTAATAAGGCACACGAAGTTTATGATCTTCTGCGCAAGAAATACGGCAATGTGACTTGGGATGATTCTGGTAATATTGGTAAGCGCTATCTCAAGCAGGACGAAATCGGTACGCCGAAGTGCGTTGTGATTGACTTCGATACTTTGGAAGATGATTCCGTAACGATTCGCGATCGCGACACAACCGAACAGGTGCGCGTAAAAATCTCCGAACTATAAAAACGAAATCCGCTCAAATTCAAAGAGCGGATTTTTGTTGCATTTTTAAAATGCTTATGATATTATTGTGGTACAAAAGGTCAAAGTAAAAATAAAAACATTAAAAAAAGAGAGGTATATATGCGTAGTCTTTTGGTACGCAAGAAGAAAATCTTCTTCATAGGGGGATTGTTAGCGCTTCTCGTTGTAGCTGGAGCTGCCTTGGTCAGTAGACTCCAACCGCAAGAGGCAAGTGCTACTAGTAGTGAAAATGTAAACTTGGTTATCAATGGTAGTGGCGCCGAAAGCTACTTTTCCATGAATAATCGTCGCGCTTGGTGTATTACGCCAAAATGGGCAAATCCAGATCCAGGCAATCACACAGCTACGGTCTATGACTTAAGCGAATTCAAGAACGCTACTAGCGGTCAGATGCTAAGAATTAAGAGAATGTTTACTGCTTACTATTGGGCAAGCAATAACATTCATGGCGAAATCGATGGTCAGACAAATGGACTACATTCTGTTACTAACAATGACGCTATGCACTGGGCTTTGGCATATTTGTATGAAGGTTATGATGAATATCCTTCGGATGGTACAAACGCAAAGGCAATCTTCGACTTCTACAAGAAAGGCTTGCCAAATAATCTCGCAACGGGCTATGTCGAAATTATCCCAGATGGTTACAGAGGTGATGGCGCATATGCTCAGGCAATCTTTACGGCCGATTATACTGTAAAGACTACGGAGACGCAGAAAGTTGTCATCAAGAAGGTTTGGAAAGATAGCATTGGTGATCCAGATTCTCATAATGTGTCTATCGAGTTTAACCTAAAGGATGCTGCAACTGGTCAAACGGTTGAGCATGACTTCCTAAACGCACAGAATGGTTGGACTAAGACCTACACCTACGAAGTTGAGTCGGGTAGCACTCCGAGAACCTTTAAGATTGAGGAAGTAATTCCGGATGGTCAGAATGGCTTCGAAATCGTTCAGCCACAGGGCGAAGACAGGTGGCATAACACTAATATCGATACAGCCAATGGCGGTAATGTAATTTACTACTTTATGCCTCAGGAAGTAAGCTGTGGTACATCTAATGATCACCTTACAAATAGCTGTACGCTCGTTAACCGCTCTGAAGATATTACAAAGGTAAACCTTTGGACCACTAAGCACTGGTCTGATGGTGGCTATGCTGGCGATTATCGCCCAGAGTCACTAAACTATACTGTACATGCGCTTATCTACAGAAATAACGCTTATGAACAGGTAGATGATATGGTCGAAAAGGCTGGCGTTACATTCGTTAAGAGAGGTAATGCTAATTCTACTGAATGGGGTGGCTATGTGTCTGGTCTCGTCACGAAGCTTACCGTTGATGGTACGGAATACGATCTTACTTATGCAATTGAAGAAAAATCGGTTCCAGTTGCTTATAGCCTAAGCTGCGCGGAAAACGTCGTGGTTGGCGATAAGACTTATTGTAAGGCTGTCGCAAACGATGATGGTGATTACGAAGTTGATTGGACCAACTCACTTGAGAAGATTACTGTTACTGCTACGAAGCACTGGAATGATGGTGGTAATGTAGCAAAGCGTCCATATGCTGTCGCTTTCAACATCTATCGCAGTGTAAATGGTGGCACACCTGAATATTACAGAACTTCTTACATGGTTAAGTCATGGTACGGCACTAGAGAAGAGTGGACTTTGAGCGTAAGCCTTGTCAAGAAGGATACTGATGGTAACGAATATAACTACACCTATAAGGAAATCGATTACTACAATGGTGGCTCTGATACTTATGTTTCAGATAACTACATTATCGATGGTCAGACAATCGGCTTTGCTCCAGCTACAAACACTGGCATGACAAATACCGCTAAGACAAGTATTCCAGTAAAGAAGTGCTTCATTGACGAAGATAAGACTAAGCGTCCAAGAAGCCTAGACTTTGAATTGTCGAACGATAAGAACGGCGAAGTTCAGAACCTTATCCTTACCGCAGCTAACGAAGACGAAGATGGCTGCTGGACTGGTGAATTCAACGATTTGCCAGCTTACGATGAAAATGGCGAAGCGATTACTTACACTGTCGAAGAGGATGATTCGCTACTAGTAGGTTATGCACTAGATGAAGACTTCTCGACTTGTGAAATCAACGCTGGCGACAACTTTGCCGCTGACGACGACGAAAAAGATGGCTGTGTCTTCTATAACGTTCAGCTCGTAGATATCCCAGTTAAGAAAGTTTGGGCAGAAGATAAGAAAGAAGATCGCCCAGGTTCAATCGAAGTAAGCTTGATGTGTGGTGACGATGTGCTCGATACAGTTAAGCTTAGCGAAGAAAACAATCTTGACGGTGATAATACTTGGGAATACACCTGGAAAAATCGCCGCGTCGATGAATGTGAGAAAGGTTACAGCGTAGCAGAGAACATTGATATTCCTGGCTATGCTACAAAGATTACCGGTAACGCAGAAGATGGCTTTGTAATTACAAATACAAAGACCCTCGATGAAATCCTTACCTGGGGTTCACTCGGTGCTGGTAGCTTTGGCGCAATCGCAGCTGGCTTCTTTATCGTAAAGCGTAAGCTCTTCGATCGCTAAAAGCTAAAATAGCCTCTCTAAAACATTTTGGCCAAACCTTATAAAAAGCCTCGCGAATATCGCGGGGCTTTTTGATGTAAAAAACCACCCGGTATTGTTCCGGGTGGTGGTCAAAGTGGAGTTACTCTTCGGATGATTCTTCTGCATCTTCTGCGAGCTGTTCCTCATATTTCTTTTCGTGATACATGATGTATCTACGGCTGAATTCTGCGAGCACGAGGGCGAGCAGGATATTGAAAATAGCCGATTCATACTCGTAAAACACCTTGGAATCTTCAAGAACAGGCACGTTGGAGTGGATGATGAAGGAAGTACAAGGGCACGATAGAGTAACGAAGTTGATGAGGTAGCCGTAAAACCGGTTGGTTTTATTTTTGATGTCGCAGTAGCTCAAGAGATTGGCTGTGACTAGAAACAGAAAAGTTGTTACCGCAAGTGGCAGCATCCGTGTGATGAGATAATGGAATGCATTTGGCCAGAAAATGGCGTAAATTCCATATAAGGGAAGCTGTGGTACCAGGGTAGCAAGGGCGAGGGTGGACAGGTTTTTGATTTGCTGTTTTCTCATAATTGAGAGCCTCCTTGTAAAGTACGCGATTTTTATACGGATTTGTATATTATACCATAAGAGCTATAGAAAGTCAATTTATAGAGCAATAAGCACAATTAACTTTGACTTCTATGATAAAAAATTATATAATATTCGTGTTCATGGCCAGTGTGCTATAGAAAGAAAATTATCAGGCAAATAGTTGTAGGACCAAAATCAATCCGTTTCCAAATTTCAATAAGGGGGAATTTTTCGTGAAATATATACAAATGGAATACCCGAATATCGAGCATAGTGCGCTCTGTGATGGCACATGGCATCGTATTTCGGTAGTTAGACTCTGGTATGTCGTGAGCTGTTCCAGCTTGCTGGTGATGGAGTATTTCGATGACTCACATCATCAGCAGTGTGTTACGGTTCTCGTGTGCACTCCGGATGGCGTTATGAAGGCTCCGTTAATTGATTACGAAGACTTTAGTGGCGCCATTAAGGGATTGCTGGAACCCGCTGATCCAACTCAGCTGCCAGACAAGATTGAGGCTTCTGATGTCTCGTTTGACCTGACGGATCTGACGCTTCGTCTGGTACAGGAAGGCTTTACGATGACTCGTAGAGTGGCATCTGCTGCTGCACCACCTCCGCCACCGTCACCACCACCTGATGGCCCTGGACCGGATGGACCGAAGAGAGTGCAACGTCATCATTTGTTTGTTGCTCGGAATCGCAATGGTGGCAGATATTCGTTGCCGCCGGCGCCGATGCTGATGGGCGAGCAGGCTTTGATTGTTCCGCGTTGCCGTGTTGCTACGCTTTTTATCTTCGAATCTCGAATTTATTTCGGATTTTTGGAGAATGCGGGGCTGACATTGCTGCAGGCTTTTCCGGATGAGGTGTTGTCGTTTTTATCGCATTATTTCATTATCTGGCGTGATATCAATTTCGCACTCGTGAAAGACGACATCGTTATCTCTAATGCGCTTACCGAGTTGGTTCGGGAGCTTAAAGAAACAGAGGGTCGTTCTATCGTGATTACCGAGATTGATTACAGTCATATGTCAGTACGTGAGCTTGAGGTAATTCCTCGCTGGGTGAGACGCTATGCGCATCGCTACAGTTATATGGAGCGTGCATCGGAACACTAAGCATGAAGCTCGCAAAAACTACAACTAAGGCCTTTTACGACCGGGGTAATACCCGGTCATTTTTTTGGCTTATTTTTGACTAATGTTTGCTTGGTTTGCGGAAGTTGCCACCAGTTTCTTCTTTTTTAGCGAAGAGTGTATTGAGCTGGCTGAGGAGCTTCGTGCGGGCGTGTTTGCTAAAGACTTTGTCTAGCCAACCTGGGTTTGGTTTTTGGTTCTTAGTGGTAATAATTTCGACAATGTCGCCTTGTTTGAGCTTAGTGCTAAGGCTGACCATCTTGCCGTTGACGATAGCACCGGTACAAGTGGCGCCAATGTCGCTATGAAGGCGATAGGCAAAATCTAGAGGCATGGAGCCTTTTGGCAAATCGATAATGTCGCCCTTTGGCGTATAAACGAAAATCTTGTCCGCGAAGAGATTGAGGCGGAGTTTTTTGGTGTCGACTTTTTCGCCGTGCGCGAGCTTTGTGGAGGTCTCTTGGAGCTCTTTGATCCAGAGAAGATGCGGTGGAAGCTTGCTGACTTTGCCCTCGGCATAGGCGGAGGTGAGCTTCTGCTCGTTATAGAAGAAGGTAGCAGCAAGACCGCGCTCGGCATAATCGTGCATCTCTTGAGTGCGAATTTGGAATTCAACAATTTGCTTGTCTGGCGTAATGACCGTGGTGTGTAAGGATTGATAGCCATTGGTCTTTGGCATTGCGATATAATCTTTGACGCGGCCATCCATTGGGCGGTTGAGCGAATGAATAATGCCGAGGACTAAGTAGCAAGTGGTGATATCTTTGACGATAAAACGCAACGCGATAAGGTCATAGATGCGGTTGATATCTTGGTTGTATTTCGCAAGCTTTTTGTGTAGGGAATAGATGGACTTTACGCGGCCATCGCACTTGTATTCAATCTTTTCCTTTTTGAGGGCTTCCTCGACGGCGTGTTGGGCGTTCTTGAGCTTTTTATCGGCCTGTTTGAGGCGCTCTTTGGTGAGATTCTGGAGGAATTCAAAGCGGCGCGGATCGAGATAGCGGAAGCTGGTTTCTTCGATTTCGACACGGACGTGGCCCATCTGAAGACGATCGGCAAGCGGCGCGAAGACTTCGAGGGATTCGCGGGCGATTTTTTGTTGTTTTTCTGGTGGAAGCGCGGAAAGTGTACGGAGATTATGGAGACGGTCGGCAAGCTTAATAATGAGGACGCGGACGTCCTGACCAGTCGCAACGAGGAGCTTGAGAAGGTTATCTCCAGTCTCTGGGAGATATTCGTCGAGATCCTTCATGCCAGAGCGGGCTTTGCCAAGCTTGGTGACGCCATTAACGAGGAAGGCGACATCTTTGCCGAAGGTGTCCTCGATTTCTTTAAGAGATAAATCTGTATCCTCAACGGTATCATGGAGAACTCCAGCGATAATGGTGTCCTCGTCCATGTTCCACTCCTGAAGGATTTTAAGGACGGCGAGTGGATGAATAATATAAGGTTCGCCAGTCTTACGAAGCTGACCCTCGTGGGCTTTGGTGGCGACTGCTATCGCCTCTTTGACTCGTGGCGAAGTTTTCATACTTATATTATACCACAGGGGAATAATCGCAATAAAAAGCCTCCACAGGGAGTGGAGGCGCATAAACTATCGTTCGCGTAATAATTCGGATGCGGGGATTAGCCTTTGATACCCATTGAACGGCGAGTGTCTTTCATGAGGTCACGTGCGGCATCGATGGCATAGAGATATTTCTCTGCGTTCTTAATAATAGAACTGATGCATTCGACGTAAGCTTGCTTAGCGTCGACGGACAGACTCTTGATACTGTCGTAGTCTAAATAGGCATAAACATTAAAGACGGATGTGGCGAAATCAGCAGCATCGTTGACGATCTCCTTGAAGGAGCGGTCGGCGGAAGTGATGATTTCTTCGGGAATTTCCTTGGTTGTAGAGAAGATGAGATCGCAGTCGAGCTCTAAATCGTCACGGAGGTCATTGAGCTTTTTGGCAAGCTTAGCGTCCTTTTCGATACGAGGTTTAGCGCAGTGAATGATGACTGCGGCGGTCGTGACTCCGGCGAGGGCGATTGCGATACTGGTTAGCTTATTCATAGCAAATCCTTTCTGACCGGTGGGTAGAGAACGATAGTTTTAAAGGTGCGCGGAAAATAATCCGGTCTTGATTGTGTTATTATCGCATACTTCTGCTAGTAGTCAAGGTGAGGCAGAGTGACAACAGGGGCGAAAGATGTTATAATATGTCTTGTCGACCGAAAACGCGTCGCGCTCTTTTTTTATCGTTTCTAGCACGTCGCCCGGACAAAGGGGTTAACTATGAAAAATTTAGCAATGGTTGCGATTCTTTCGGCTGCAACGGCAGCGATTTTGACCGCGATTTGCAATGCGGTCTGGAAAGGATCCAATAATGACGACACGGCAATGCGTGATAATCTGGGTGAAGCATTGGCAAACTACTATTCTCGTCGTGAATTTTTGCGCAACTACCGTCCTCTGGCTGGCGAACTTGCAAAAGGACGTGAGGTTATGCAGGAATATATCAAAACCGTTAGAGATACTTGCGATGAAGAAAGTGCTCAGCGGTTAGAGAATATTCAGGCGCGAATCGATGAATGCTTTGCTGAGACTGAAGCTATGCGTAACGAGTGTCTGACTGACGAATATATCTTTGATCAGGAGGATTTCTCGCTCGAGCAGGCTTCTAATATGAAACAGCTCAGAGCGATCGCAGACGATCTTAAGCAGGCAACAAACGCTATCGAAGAATGTATTAAGCAGCTCGAGTCTGATGCTACTTGGTGGCGTCGCGAATATATGCTTGCAAAAGTTGGTCTGAAAATTTGTCCCAAGGAATAATTGTAGGATTGTGTACGTATCGACAAGAAACGATAAAAGAAACTCCCGCCGTGAAGCGGGAGTTTTTTCGAGATTAACGGATAGGGATTAAATAGAAGTCTTTTTCTGTTTCGAAGCGAAGATAGAATTTGTTTTCTTCGTCTTGAGCGGTCTGGATTGTGCGAATGGTACCGAAGTTACCATCGGGCGCGTCCTGAGTGATGTCAAAGTTTTCGGCTTTACCGTGCAGGCTGCAGGGGTATTCCTGATACAGGTAATAGCGTACCTTGGGTGGCTTGCCGGCTTTAATGCCATCGATGAAGTCTCGAATAATATTCGAAACGCCTGCGATATGACCACACGTCTCGCTTTGGATGGAGAAAGTGCGGAGAATTTTGGCATCGGATTTGCGGAAATGATGGACTCTAGGTCTCATTGAGAGCCTCCTTTCTGAATCTCGGAAAAAGTAAGGTGCTTGTTTTGCAATGGATTGAATATTAACATATTTCACCTGTTTAGTTAAGCGCTTACGCTTGCAAAAAGGCTAGATTATGCGAAAATATACCACATCGTGGGCGGTTCTTTAAGAATACATTTAAGCTTTTATTCCGTTCCGAAATTTCTTTGAAGAGAGGTTGATCTGAAATGAAAATGGACCTGAATAGCCTCGTGCGAGTGTTGGAAATCGTTACGAAAGCTTGCGTGGACGATAGTCGTGATTTACACGAAGCACGTTTTGGCTTGGTGCCACAAACCGAAGACTTTGCTAAGAAGTTTGATGGTGGGCTGAAAGCCGGCTGGATTGAATTCCGTGCGATGCCATTGTTGTGCTTTTATGACAAAGACATCCAGAGTGAGTTCCGTAAGAGCATTTTTCATCAGGACGAACAAGAAAAACGTCAGAATGAAGCGATTTATAAGTCGCTCCTGAACGAAAATGCTACGATGTCGGAACCAATGCGGGCAGTCTACCAGCGCTACAATGAGTGTCAGACTTGCGCGAAGGAATGTAAGAAGCCGGAGCGCCGTGAACTGGGCGATTTTATGCGCGATAGCAAGTGTGGTTGGCCGACATTGGCAGTTTATGCTAGGTTGTATTCTGCGCAGGGTCACCGTTCGGTACTCGAGGCGGGCTTCTTCGTTTATGCTGCTGGTTCCGATAACGAGGCTTATGCTTCGACCGTGCTGGCAATTGTGGAGATTTTCTGCAAGTATAACGGGCTAAGATTGGAATACAGGCTGAAATGATTTAATTGCGGTCCCTTAAGGGGCCGCATTTTTTATGCTATATAATAGAGATATGAGAATCTTTTCATGGAATGTAAATGGCTTGCGTGCCGTGCTCAAAAAAGGTGCGTTTCAGGAATTTCTGGCAAATTATGATCCAGATATTATTTGTCTACAAGAAACCAAGGCGAAGCAGGGGCAAGCAGAAGTTGATTTTGAAGAATATGAAGAGATTTGGAACTCGGCCGATCGTGCGGGTTACTCTGGCACGGCTATTTTTACAAAGGTGCGACCACTCAGCGTGCGCTTTGGCATGTTTGATACGCAGAACGAAGAGTTTGAATGGGTAGACCAATTCGGTGATGTACGCACAGAAGGGCGCCTCGTAACAGCAGAATTTGATGATTTTTATCTTGTGGATGCTTATGTGCCGAATGCAAAGGATTCTTTGGAGCGCTTAAAATTCCGTGAGACAGTTTGGGATCCAGCACTCTTGAGCTATATGAAAGAACTCGAGAAGACGAAGCCGGTGATTTTGTGCGGCGATATGAATGTAGCGCATGAGGAAATCGACCTAGCGCGTCCAAAGCAGAATGTTCAGCATGCGGGCTTTACAAAAGAAGAACGCCAAGGTATGACGAACTATCTGTCAGCTGGTTTTATAGATAGCTTCCGCTTTAAGAATCCAGAGAAAGTGAAGTATTCTTGGTGGTCTTACCGTGGTGGCGCTAGGCAGAATAATGTTGGGTGGAGAATTGATTATTTCTTGTTATCTGATAGCTTGAAGAGCAAGTTGGTCGAGGCGGAGATTTGTGACGAAGTGATGGGCTCGGACCATTGCCCAGTGATGATCGAAATGAAGGATTTGTCGCTCAATGCGAACATGGTAGAAATGGCAGTCGTGAATCCGAAAATTGTTTTGACGGAAGAAGTGCTCACGAAAACCCCAGAAACTATGCAAGCAAGTTTGGATTTAGGAGACTAGAATGAGCGACTTTGATTATTGGCGCAAGCAAAAGACTAAGCCGCTTTATCCAGAGGTGGATACTTGGCAGCCGGAGCAGCGTCGTTTTGCGGGTAAATTGCTGATTATTGGCGGCAATCGTGGGGCTTTCTTTGCAGTTGCAAAGGCGATGGAGACGGCGAATAAGATGGGCGTGGGCGATGTGCGTGTGCTTTTGCCAGATTCTTTGCGTGGCAAGTTGCCAAAAATCCCAGAGATCTATTTTGCGAAGGCTGAGGCTTCTGGCGCATTTGGTAAATCTGCGCTTCAGGAAATGCTTTTGCAACTCGAATGGGCCGAGGCGGTTTTAATTGCGGGTGATTTGGGTAAGAATGCAGAAACTTCGATTGCTTTTGCGGAGTTTATGAAGCTTTGCGACAAGCCGGTATTTGTCGTGCGTGATGGTGTAGATGTTTTGACTCCAGACGTGATGAATTGGTCGATGCGTGAGGCGCCAATGACGGTTTATGCAACAATGTCTCAGCTTCAGAAGATGTTGCGCACGATGTATTATCCAAAGATCATTACTTTGTCGATGCCGATGAATCAGTTAATCGAAACATTGCATAAGTTTACATTGAGTTACGCATTGACGATTGTAACCTTCCACGAAGGACAGATTGTTGTGGCACATGACGGGCAGGTGATTTCGGAAGATATTGGCGATACGGAGTATACGCAGATTTCGTTCTGGGATGGTAGCCTGCAGGCTAGAGCGGCGGTTTTGGCCTTGTGGAACAGAGAGCTTGCTAGTGAGCGCGTAATCGCAAGAGCGCTCCTCAAGGACTAATTATTGCTTTTATGTTAAAATAAAAGCTTAATGACAAAAAGAGAACGCAAATATCGTGAGCTCGAAGCGAAGATGCGCCCGTATGCGGCGAGGATTTTTGATGGTGGGCGTTTTGAAGAAATGGATAAAAATATCCAGCATGGCAAGACGACAACAAAAGAGCATGCGATGAATGTAGCGCATTTGTCTGTGAAACTTGGCGACATTCTTGGCATTGAATATAGCAAGGGTGAATTAGTGCGTGGGGCGCTACTGCACGATTATTTCTTGTATGACTGGCATGAGCGTGCAAGTGAAGAAAATGGTCGCCCGAAGACCTTTCATGGCTTTTTGCATCCTGGAATTGCTTTGAAAAACGCAGAAGAAGATTTTAATTTATCGAAGCGCGAGCGTGAGATTATTCGTAAGCATATGTGGCCACTTACTTTAACGCGCGTGCCACGCTGTAGGGAGGCTTGGCTGGTGGTTGCGGCAGATAAAGCGGCCGCCATCTCGGAATTCTTTACGGATAAATTTAGAAGAGAGAAATAAAATAAGACCGTCCTGCGAACAGGGCGGTCTTTGGGTTGGGGTGGCGTACGATTGAATTAGCTGTGAGCAGCTTCCGCAACGGTGATAATCTTCTTGCTGAGTGCCTTGTCAGGCTCGATGCGGTTGCACTTCTGCAGAGTTGTGAAGATTTCGCTGATGAGCAGAAGACCTGCGCCGGGCTTTTCTTTGAGCGGCTTATCGACATTCTTGGCAAAGAATGCGAAGTCGCTCTTGTCGAACTGACCGTACTTGCTACCAGGGAAAGCAAACTCGACGATGCGAGCAGCGTCGCAGCCCTTAGGCATGCAAGCAATGATAGAGCCGATGTTATGCGGG
>JAZQSO010000030.1:0-3141 GCA_045630145.1 Candidatus Nanosyncoccaceae bacterium | reverse complement strand
TCAATGTAGTGTCTAATTTTAGACAGAGTCTAAACCTTTTGTGCTTTTATATCTGTTTTGCAGAGGTTATAATCTGTAAATCATGCGAAAAATTACCGATTTTATTACTGATCATTGCTACGCGATCTTCGCAGTCTTTTTGGTGCTCACGGGCATTTGTGCAGTTTTGTCCACCAAGGTAAATATCAACAAAAACATCTATTCTTATATGCCGGTCGACTCCGAAACCTCGATGGCGCTCGATATCATGAACGACGAGTTTGATTACGACCAGACTTCTAGCTACGAGATGATGCTCACAAGCGTTCCGGAAGACGAGAAGATGAACATCAAAGATTTCATCGCTTCTGTCGATGGCGTCAGCTCCGTCGAATACGGCGAGGGCGACCGTTACAACCGTGGCGAATGCACGCGCTATATTATTAATGTCAATGCGCCGGCCGATTCCGAAACCGCTAACAACGTTTACAATACAATCCATAATAAATACAAAGACGAATACAAGTTAGCCGAGGCTGGCCAGGTCCACGATTACAATGGTCAAGTTTTACAAATGACCGTCACAATCGGCGCAGTTGTTTGTGCTATGATTATTCTCCTCTTTATGAGCAAATCTTGGATTGAGCCTTTCCTTTTCTTGTTTGTGATTTTGCTTGCCGTAGTCGTAAACAAGGGCACGAATATTATCTTCCCGAGCGTCTCTCATATTACTGATTCGATTAGTGCGATTCTACAAATGGCGCTTTCGATGGATTATGCCATTATGCTTTCGACACGCTACCGCCAAGAGCGCAAGAAGAAAGATTGTCCAGACAAGCACACTGCGATGCGCCGCGCGATGCGTTATTCCTTTGGTGCGATTTCGTCTAGCTCCGTTACAACCGTGGTTGGCTTGCTTGTTTTAATTTTCATGAGCTTTACGATTGGTAAAGATATGGGGCTCGTGCTCAGTAAGGGTGTGATTATTAGCCTTCTCTCTATCTTTACTTCTCTGCCTGCTCTCCTCTTGATCTTCGACAAGCTCATTTTTAAGACCGAGAAAAGAACCCTCAAGCTCAAGATGGATTGGCTCGCAATCTTTGCACATAGCTTCCGCAAATTCGCCGTGCCAGCCTTCCTTCTTATCTTTGTAATTAGCTTTATTTTGAAAGGCAATACTGCCATTCAGTTTACCGCCTCAGATAACAACAAGATTAAGGATGTCTTTGACGAGACGAACCAGATTGCGCTTGTTTATGATGGTAAAATGGACGACCAGGTAACAGATCTCTGTAAGGAGCTCGACGCCAAGGAAGAGACCACGCGCGTGCTTTGCTACGGCAATACAATTAACGAGCCAGAAAAATACAACGAAGTCGTGCCGAAAATTAATAGCCTTAGCGACAGCAAGATCGACACCGAAGATTATTTAATCAAGGCAATCTACTATCACTATTACAAAGACGTCGATGCGCATACCGTGACGCTTGATGAATTTGTAAGCTTCCTTCAGAATGACGTCTTTACAAATGAGAATCTCTCTGACGAGATTTCAAGTGATACTAAGAGCGAGATTAACCGCTTGTCCAACTTTACAAATAACGAGAAGGTGAACCGCCCACGCTCAAGAGAAGATATTGCAAATATCCTCGGCGTAGATGCGAATAAGCTCGATGATGTCTATGTATTATATATGGCCGAAAATGGCGTTACGACGAAGCTCACAATGTATCAGTTCTCGAGCTTTGTGATTAACGAAGTCCTTACAAATCCACAATACGCCTCAATGCTCACGGCCGATCAGAAAGCTAGTCTCTACCAGCTCAATACTTTCAGCAATCCAGCCGTCACCGACAGACAGATGACCGCCGGCGAACTTGCAAAGCTCTTCGGAATCCCAGAAGACAAGGTCGCACAGGTTCTAACATATTACGCTTACACCGAGACCGACACGCCGACCAAGACCGCCTCCGCCGAACAACTTATTAACTTTGCATTGAGCGACGAAACCGCTTTGAACGAGTTGGGTATTTCTCAGGCCGAAGCCAGCGAAATCCAAAACAAGATTACAACCGCCAAAGCCACAATTAATAATGGTAAATCCGAAGCCTTTGCGCGCTACGACGAGCTAAATGCCTATCTCGACAGCAAGGTCGCGGAGCTCCCAGAAGAAGCCCAGGCAAAGATTCAGCCACAGCTCAACAACTTCCGCGCAGAGCTTGGCAATAAGGTAGCCGCCGCAGAATACGCCATCAATCGCGAGTATAGCTATTCCGAAATCGAGGTAGCCGCCAGCAAGGTAAACGGCGCGCTAGACGATACAATTCTCTGGCTAGACAATCTTGAAACTAATTACCCAGAGCTCTTCGCTGAGCTCGATGACGAGACAAAAGCTGAAGTATTGAGTTATCGCGATCAGATTAAAGCCTCAATTGTTAACGCGCGCAACCAGCTAGACCTCGACGGCAAGCTCGCACAACTCAAGAGTCTTTACAAGTTGTATCAAGCAAAGACGACAGTTGTAACAAGTAGTCCACGCGAGCTCGTAAACTTCCTCCTCTCTCACAAAGACGACGAGAGATTAAAGGGCGCAATGAGCGCAGATACAATTTCACAGCTTCAGCTCGTACAGTTCATCATGAACAACCAGAACACCACCTATTCGCCCGAAGCCCTTGCAATAACCTTCAATCTCGATGCGCAGAAACTTCGCCTCGTCTATGCCCTTTACGAATACCGCTACATTAGCAAGCCACAACTTTCGCTCTGGCAGCTAATTAACTTCATTAACGACAAGATTCTACCAAATCCAGAATATGCCAGCCACCTTGGCGAGAGCGAGCAGAATAAGCTCCGCATAATTCATTCGCTCATGCACGCTGCGGCGATGGGTACACCTTATAATTACACCGCACTTTACAATGCCCTCCTGCCACTCTCGGGCGACCTAGACAAGAATATGCTCTTCCTAGCCTATCTCTATCATGGTTCGCTCTATGATTATGACGAGAACTGGACTTTGACGCTCGAGAAGTTGATTCATTTCCTTTCGGATGAAGTAGTAAGCGATTCGCGCTTTGCGGCTCGTCTCGATAACAATACCAAGAAGAAGATTATTGATGGCCGCAAGACGATTGACGACGCCAAGGCTATGCTCGTTGG
>JAZQSO010000029.1:0-4294 GCA_045630145.1 Candidatus Nanosyncoccaceae bacterium | reverse complement strand
ATTGACAAATATAAGCATATGTGCTATAATAAATAATATTCGTTTGATGTGTTTTTTCTTATATTAAGGAGGCTCATTATATGCTTATTATGGCTGCTTTAGTTTACGCCTTTGCAGAGGCCTTTGCGGCTCTGCTCGATGCAATCCCGGATCCCGTTGTGGAGTTCTTCAGAGATGTTTGCGATAAGCTTAATGAAGGCTTTGATCGCCTGCATCGCAAGCTCTCCAAGAAATATCGTAAGGAGGTGGAGGAAAAGGAGCGCATCGAAGCTGCTCGGCGTGAAGCAGAAGAGCGCTTTCTTTGGCTCTGTGATCACGGCTATTAATTTGCTTACCCCCTGTTTCAGGGGGATTTTTCTTGGCATAAAATATGGCCCCGCTTTTTATGGCGGAGCCTAGAAAGGTTAGGATTTTTTGATGAAGTCGACGATTTCAGCTTTTTCTTTGTCTGAAAGCTCTTTGAGACCGGTCATGAATTTGAGAGTAACGCTCGTTTTGTGCTTCTCAAGGATTCCTTGATTGCTATTCCCGTAAGTCAGGATTGCTTTGCCCGTATCAAACTCATTAGAGAAGCTAATGAAGAATTTATATCCGGTAGCCTTCAGGATGTCCTGATCGTTCGTATGTTCAAAGTTACGAATTTCAAATTCGGTGCCTTCAGCAAAGATATAGCATTCAAAGCTTTTAGTCTTATCCTCCCAGAGGCGCTCGAAAGTAATCACGTGGTAATCCTTAGCGGCGCAAACATCCTTGAGGAATTCAGGGATTTCTGCGCGAATAATAACTCCCGTAGTCACAGTATAATCGTGGAAGAAAGTCATCGTTTCGTACGGCTGGTTTTTAATTGCTTCAATCGTTGCGCCCTTGATATAGTACGGCCAGACTTCGTAATCATAAGACTCGAGTTCGGGTTGTTCATTTTCGGTGAGCGCGCGATAGTGTGCGATTTCTCTGACGAATTCAAGGTATTGCTTCTCGAAGTTCGTTGCAGATTCGTCGATATAAAAGTTATTCCCATTGAATTTGATGATTTTCGTGAAGTGCTGCTGACTATTTTTGCTGTCATTGATAGCGTTAATGCCGTAAGCGTAGTAGATACCTTCGCTAGTTTTTCTTTGAGCGACAATAATCGAGTAGTCGATACCGTCTCGCGGCTTCTTTTCGTTAAGGGTAACTTCGTACTGGCTTTGATTTCTGCTAATATCCTTGATGCGAATATAGTTAATCTTATCTAAGGCGTAATAACTGCAGCGCATTTTACCGAATTTGCGGATAATGAAGCTATCTGTCACGAGCCCTTCTGGGTCGGTTTTGCGAATCTGAATGGCTTCGATGGAGTGAAAGCCAAATTTGTTACCAAAGAGGGGGATTTCCTCGAACTTCTTGATAGAAATTTCGTAGCGGTCTTTGTCGAACTGAAAAATAATCGGATTGCTGGTGCTGAGGATAAATTTGAACTTCTTCATGTTAATTCTTCCTTTCGAAAAAAATACAAACCCGCCGGATTGCGAGTTATGCATATGTTATATCATTTATGGCCGTGATAGTCAATGATGCCTATGCTTTTGTAAGAAAAAGCCACTAGCTTAACTAGTGGCGTCTTAAAAGAAGTGGTTACTGAATCTTTGTCAGAGCGGCAATAATTTTCTCTTTTGTGCTCTTGCTCAGCCCTTCGAGGCGATTGTTAACATTTGCATTGTAGCTAATCTCGAGCTTCAGGATTTCCTGGCTGTTTTCGAAGACTTTGATAACAGATTTGCTATTGATCGTTCCGGCCTCGTAGCGGATGTGATAGCAATAGTCCTTGAAATGCATGAACTGAATTCCATCTTGATATGCAACAATATGCGTTCTGGAATTAGTGCCGTTAAAGACATAACAATCGATGCGTTGCAGGTTAAGCTCGCCGAGAATACGGCATTCGAGAGTTACCATTGAGTATTCGTTCTGTCGAGACGCAAGAAACTGTTCCAAGGATGTCGGGTTTTCGAGTT
Organism: Candidatus Nanosyncoccaceae bacterium; assembly: GCA_045630145.1. GTDB lineage: Bacteria > Patescibacteriota > Saccharimonadia > Saccharimonadales > Saccharimonadaceae > UBA2834. Next base: position 2,300 of record JAZQSO010000029.1, on the reverse strand, counting down.
TAAGCTCGTTTACATAGTTGCCTTTGAAAAATTTACGTTTCATTTTTTGATCAAAGGGCTTTGCGGTGTAAGCGCTAATCTCATGTGGAAGGATTCTTTTGTCTGCGATGGATGGACGAATGAAGCAGTTACGTGTCATATCAATGATATTGGATACTGCCTGCTCATAGAATTCGTAAAGAATCTCGTCCTGCGCATTGTTACGCTGGAGCTCGAAATCTTCGCCATTAAAGTGGAAGAGCTGTCGGCAATTGATTTTGCCGCGGTTTTCCGTATCATGGACAGAACGAATTCCGAAGCTAGAGACCATGCCTTCGGGCGTTTTCTTTTCGGAAACACGCAGAGCGTAATCGTAGATTTCTTCGGTTCTCGTCGGATAAAGCGTGACATCGACTATATGATAGCCGACATCGCTAAACTTGAAGCGGATAAAATCGTTGTCGCCGAGACAGAAGTAATTCGCTCTGGGTTTTCCGTAGTGGCGAAATACGTAATAGTCTGTCACGGAGGCTTTTGTGCTGTCTTTCTTGCGGATTCTAATAAGTTCGTTTGCAGGAATCTGAAATCCGTTCAGAATCGCAATCTCGGACAGGGATTTGACGGCGAGCTCGTACTGTTTGCCTTTGTAATCAAAACAGAACGGCTGGGCGCCAAGTTGAAATTTAATCTTTTTCAAGATTCTTTCACTCCTTTTATATAAGATACAAGCTCGTTCGGTCGAGCTATCTGCATATTTTAAAATAATAATCTGTTTATTGCAAGAAAAAGCTCCAGTCCTTGTGGGGCTGGAGCGGGTAGATTATCCAATCAGTCTTGCCGGGAGAAACATTGCAATGATATCGCCCTCAAAGTATTCTTTCGAAAGTTTGTAGAGCCTGCCTTCTTTTGCGATGCAGAGTGCGCAACGCATGGTATACTCAATATCTTTTGCGAATGCTGCTGAGCCGTCTGTAATATCAAGTTCAATCATCGATGTGTCGAGATTGTAAGATCCTACACTGATGCGGTTGCCGTCGATATTCGTGAGGTAAAGCTTAACATTGTATTCGTCTACGAGGAATATATCGAGCGTAAGCGTAGCGTTCATTGTGCGCACGCTGCGGTGTTCGAGAATATTCGGTTGTTTTTCTGTCTCGAAATAACGAAACAGCGGATTCTGGTCTTTTTCGTAAATGAAAATGCGAAGTGATCTTTCGGTCTGCGTTTTGATCCTTGCAGCAATTGCTTTGTATCCGATATCGGAAAGCATTTTGCAGAGATCGCCGCAGCATTTTTTGGGGTCGAGAAATGTCACTTTTTCGTCCGGAAACTCAAGTGTCGTGTCGAGGTATTTAAGGTTGCTGGAGACATAGAATTCCGCTTCATAAGCAGGTCTTTCCGGATAGTCTATGTCGTTGGGAGTAAGGAGCGATTGCTTCTCTTCTTCCATCAGACGGTGCAGCTCAATGTGTGTGCGAGCGATACTGGGCGTAGCGATTGCTGCTTTTGGCTTCTCTACGCGGAGCGGTGCTTCTACGGGCTTCTTGCGCTGCTTCGGGATTCTTGACGGCTTTGGCAATGGGATGCCGGTTTCTTTGGCGAGTTTCTTCGCTGCCATCTTTTCGTGCTTCTTCTGAACTCTAGTCTTCGGAGTCCTGGTTTGTTGACTTACTTGCATAAGAAAACAAACACCACCTTTCTTTTAATGTGCATTGGATAATGCCACTTATATTATGACATTTTTGGATTTTCTAGTCAAATTGAGCTAGGCAACAAAAATCCGCCCCTTTTAGAGCGGATTATTTGTGGAATTATTTAGAGTTTCTCTTCTCTATGATTTCCTGAGCGATGTTCGGTGGAACCTCTTCGTAGCCGTGGATTTCCATGGTTGAAGCGGCACGACCCTGGCTCATGCCACGAAGGTCGGAAGTGTAACCAAACATGTTTGCTAGTGGGACGAAGCCCTTGATGATCTTGACGCCATTTTCGCGGTCTTCCATCTCATCGACACGACCACGGCGAGCGTTCAAGTCGCCAATTACATCACCCATGAAGTCTTCCGGGGTGGTGATTTCAATCTTCATGATAGGCTCAAGGAGCACTGGGCGTGCAGCCTTAATACCTTCGCGAGTTGCGAGGACACCGGCTAGGTGGAAGGCAAGTTCGCTAGAGTCGACATCGTGGTAGCTACCATCATAGAGGGTTGCTTTGACATCGATTACTGGGTAACCAGCAATAACACCACCTTCGAGGGTTTCCTTGATACCTTCCATGGTTGGCTTGCGATATTCCTGAGGAACTACACCGCCCTTAATCTGATC
>JAZQSO010000028.1:0-6022 GCA_045630145.1 Candidatus Nanosyncoccaceae bacterium | reverse complement strand
TCAATGTTAATTTCTGCACCAGTTTCGGAAGTAATCTTATTGATCATTTCACCGCCCTTACCGATAACAGCACCAATCTTGTCTGGATTGATCATGAGTTTTTCAATGCGTGGAGCATACGGGCTAAGATGATCGCGTGGGCCAGGAAGGACGCTAAGCATATGCTCGAGGATGAACATACGGCCAGCATGTGCCTTCTTGATAGCTTCAGACAAAACACTGATTGGAAGACCATGAACCTTCATATCCATCTGCATTGCCGTAACACCTTCAGTAGTACCGGTAACTTTGAAGTCCATATCACCTGCGAAGTCTTCAGCATCCATAAGATCAGTCAAGACATATGGCTTGTCGCCATCCATCATAAGACCCATAGCAACGCCAGAGACTGGGCGCTTTAGAGGAACACCTGCGTCCATCAAAGCGAGACATGAGCTACAAGTTGCAGCCATCGAAGTAGAACCATTCTGAGACATAATGTCAGTCACACTACGGATAGCATATGGGAACTCTTCTTCGCTAGGAAGCACTGGAGCAAGTGCACGCTCTGCCAAGTAGCCGTGGCCAATTTCGCGGCGTCCCGGGCTGCCCATACGAGAACATTCACCAACCGTATAGCCAGGCGCATTGTAGTGATGCATGTAGCGGCGAGAACCATCAGTGGTCTCCATCGTATCTACGAGCTGAGCATAGCTAAGTGGAGCTAAAGTAACGGCATTGAGAGCCTGAGTGACACCACGCGTAAAGATACTCGAACCATGAACGCGAGGCAAGACACCAACCTGAGAGCTGAGTGGACGAACCTCGTCAAGCTTGCGACCATCTGGGCGAACACCTTTCTCGATAATGTTCTTGCGAACGTCGCGCTTTACGGCAAGCTCGAAAGCTTCGCCATATTCGTCGCGGAAGTGTTCATCGTAATACTTAGTGCGAGTGGATTTTGCTTCTTCTTCGCTCATCTTATCCGTAACGCCGGCTTCTTCGTCAGAAACAATCTTCTGGCAGAATTCGTCATGCATAGCGTATTTGAGATCGGAGATAAGCTGGTTGCGCTCAATCGTGTTGCTAATGCGGAACTTATCGTCAAGCTTGCCAACCATCCAGGCATCAACCTGATTCTTAACTTCTTCACTAGGAAGCATGAGGGTATATTCCTGCTCAACAACGCCAACCTTCTCGCGGAGCTTGTTCTGGAGCTCGATTGCAGGCTGAATCTGCTCGAGACCCCAAGCCATACCATCAATAATGACGTCTTCTGGAACTTCATTAGCGCCAGCTTCAACCATCGTAATACCGGAATCTTTACCAGCAACAACAAGATCAAGATCAGAAGCTTCGCGCTCTTCTGGAGTCAAGAAGGCTTTATATTCGCCATTAACGCGACCGATACGGAGACCAGCGATTGGGCCATCAAATGGCACGCCAGCAAGCATCAATGCGCTAGAAGCTGCAATCATTGCAATGACATCTGGGCGGAAGTTTGGATCCATCGACAAAACAGTCGAGACGACCTGAATTTCCTGGCGATAACCCTTTGGGAAGAGTGGGCGAATTGGGCGGTCGATAAGGCGCGCAACCAAAACAGCTTCTTCAGAGGGCTTACCTTCGCGCTTGATAAATTTGCTGCTAGAAATCTTACCGGAAGCATAGTAGCGCTCCTGGTATTCAATTGTAAGTGGGAAGAAATCCTGCAAAATTGGCTTGTTACCAACAACGACAGAACCGAGCACAACAGTATCGCCATAGGTGACGAGCACGGAAGATGTCGCACGGAAACCAACACGGTTTACTTCTAGGCCAAGTTTGCGACCGCAAAAATCAGTCTCAAGCTTGAAGGTTTTCTTACCGCTTGGATTAATGATATCCATCAAAAACTACCTTTCTTCGAGAAAATAATAAGTATCTAACGCTTTTTCAATGAAGGCGGTAAATATCTATCATTTTCTCGATATTATTTACTCTCTTAATTATATCACAGAGAGATGTATTTTAAGCTTTATTCATAAGCTTGACTACTAACCGTTATTATTATATACTTATAAGGCATCATTGCGCCGGAATTTTCGGAGAGCGGTGTAGTGATAGTTCTATATACAGGAGGTGTTGTATCTCATGACCACGGATACAAACACATTAGCCGAAGCTAGTCGTAGTGAGCTTATTGTAAGCTGCGACAAAGCAAGCATTGAGACAGCTTGGAGAGAGACCGTACAAAAAATAGAGAACGGCGATTTCTTCTCCTATTCACTCGAACCCGCAGACAACGGCAAGACCAAGATTACAATCTGGCCTTTCTCAACGTTGTCCCGCGATGACGACAACTATTACGTCATTCTGCAGATGCTCGATTTGCCCAATGCGGACAATTTTGTCCAGGACACTTTCCTTCCCTACAAGAAGAAGTTCCTCAAAAAGCTTTGCGTGCTTTGCCTTACCAGAACCAAGAGCACTGATCCGATCAGAGTTATGCTGATGGTAGACTGTCGCGCTGGCAAGGACAAAACGATCATCTTTAATAAGGCTTACAGGTTCTGTTCTACGCAGTTCCGTGATGCCTATGTTAACGCAGATGCCGCTGTCTTCGCTCCTGCTCGCACCATGGATGAAATCCACGGAAGCCTCGCAGATAAGCTTCGCTAATCCGATAAATCTCCCGTACTTTTTATTCTTTATCTGCCCGGACTCATTACGAGACCGGGCTTTTTAATGACTAAGAATAATCGACAAAAAAACTCAGCCCGCGAGGAGCTGAGTTTTTGAATGCTATTTGCGAAGACCTAGCTTTGCGACAGTAGCTTTGTAGCTTTCGAAGTCGCTCTGTTCAAGATGCTTGAGCAATTTCTTGCGCTTACCAACCATCTGAATAAGACCGCGCTTTGCCATGTAATCGTGCTTGTTAGCCTTAACATGCTCAGTAACTTCATTGATGCGTTCGGTGAGGATAGAAACCTGAACCTCTGGGGAACCGACATCCTTATCGCTACGTGCAAGTTTCGCAATTGCCTTAGCTTTGTTATCTTTGGTAATCATATTACGCTTTATTCTAACACAGATTGAAAAGAGTTGCAAGCGTATTACCACCTAACGGCCGCTAAGAGCCATTAGATGCTGTGTAATACATTTCTGTGGTCTGGTTAGTATCACCATCGTTGGTTACCGTAATGCTATAACCTGCTTCTGGCGAATTCGTAATCGCAGCGGCGTTTGTTGCCGTAGGAGAACTCGTCTTCTCAATAGCATGTTTCTTTGCCATCAAAGTACCATCATAGAAGTATACTTGCCCAGCCGTTAGTACGGCGTTATTGTATGTCGAGGTTATTGTCGGGGTGTTTGTCTTAACACCATCACCTTGAGTACCAATAATTATCGTGCCTGCCGAATCGGAATTCAAGACAGCGTTAGCATTGCCATTGCTTGATTGCGACTTAATTTGCGCATCTTTGATCGTAATTATGCCGCTATCCAAGTTGTGTACCGTTGCCCTAATGCTATTATCCTTACCGATAATCTCTGCGCCACCATATATTTCGACGTTTCCGCCTCTGTTGTATATCGCTTGTTTCGAGCCACTCGTAACCTTTCCACCATCAATATATAGGAAGCAGGTAGAGGTATTACATTTTTTCTCATCCGTACCATTATTAACCGTTCCTTGCGATGATGCACCTACAAGCTCTACATTGACTAGATATAAGGTACCCCAGTTACGAATAAGCGGAGCGTCAGTCCTACCTGTCAACTTTAGACCCCTACCATCCAAGATTACTTTCTTGGTGCTCGGAATTTCTATTAGGACAGGATTCTGCTCTAGTAGCAGTGCGACCTCGACGGGATCTTCCGTATTTTCTGGCACTGCGCTAATACATTGATCCAATGAATTTCTATATTCAGTATGTTCGTTATCGATAAAGACAGCACAGGCATACTGAGTCTCTTCCCAACGTGCATAAAGTGTAGTATCTGAGTCGAACACTGTGTTTTCCGTGACACGCTGGCCCCATGTATCTTTATCTAGATACCAGTCAATGAAGTATAGAGATCCATTACCCGTTGCGTCTGGCAATGCACCATAGCCGGAATCCGTCAAAGTCTTTCCTGCAAGAATTCTCACGGATGTTGGACTTATAGTACCTCCATTGGCATCAAGCGTAATCGTGGCTGTATCGCCATCGTAAACGCCTTTCTTGATATACATATTTGTCAAGGTGCCCTTCAAATAGCGCCATGGCGATTCAGTAGCAGTATCATAAGATGCACCAAACCAAGTGACTGTATCCTTGTAGTCGTTAGTGTTTCTCATGGATTGCAGCAAAGTCAAAGTGCCACCATTAATGGAATAATAGATAGCTCCATTGAAGCGAACGATTTTAACGGTTGTTCCGGCACCAGCACCGTACTGCTTGCTTTGTTTACTGCCATTTACCGCATGCGAAACCTCGAGTGCCTGTTGACCGCCCTTTCTCAAGACTAAGCCCGTACCGATTGCCGATGAGCTCGAGTTCTCGTATTTAGCATTAACGAAGGTTGCCTGATCAACCTGTTCCGAATCGAGCGTTTTAATCGTAAATCCAATCTCGTAATCCAGATTATAGTTATCCTCGTCATAAAGTTTTACTCCAGTATCAACATAGCCAAGTTCTGGATGGAGACCACAATCATCGCCTTCTACAGCTGCGCCACCATCAATCTTACACTCTCCGTCATGCTTAAAGACATAATAGAACGGAGTATAGGTATAGACTGGCGTCAATGTAGTGTTATCTGTAAGCTCGAAGCTATACTCCTTATCGGTCGAAGTAATCGTTTCGCCGCCGTCGAGAGACCAGCCATTAAACTCGTAAGATATGCGATCTGTTGCAGTGACAGTAATCGTCTTGCCGTATTTATATGTGTCAGAATATGTATCCGTTACAACATATTGGTAATCTTCAATTGTAAGCTGGCGAGTCTGGCGATAGTAGTTATAAATGAAGTATGAAGTACCATTGAGGAGAATCTGACCTGGGACTGGCGTATTGCTATCTGCGACCGGATCATTGAAACCATTTTCTGGCTTAGTTGGCGGAGTGATATCCGTATCAATTGAGCCTAACTCATTTGATTCAACCTGCGTGAAGCCGCTATCTACGTTCTCGTAGCGATGATAAACCGTGTACGGAATATCCGTGCGGAGATACCACTTAGCATAAAGGATTACATCGTCGGTCGTAGTTGTCATATTCCAGACATCCTGACCATCCGTGTAAACAACCTCACCATCGGCGCTGGTTGCCCAACCATCAAAGAGGTAACCTGGGCGGACGAAGATGTTTGGCGACAAGACATCCATCGTATCATAAGTCATTTCCTGACTTTCCATCGAGCCAGTGCCACCATTGGCGTCGTAGACAACATTATAAACGTTCGCTGCGAGAACTGCGCTAATCGTCATAGGACCTTCGACGATTGTTTCTCCTGTTACAACTTGACCATTATTCGTCCAACGATCGACGTGGTAGCCAACAATTTCAGGACCGATTAGGTAATCCGCCAAGCTTGTTCCGTAGTCGAGCGTATATTCAGCTGGCTCACTGCCATCAGATTTATCAACTGTAACAGTAAAGCTTTGAATTTGATAACGAGGCTCAAGCGTTACATTTTCTGTCAAATCGAAGCTGTAAGTAGCATTAGTTGAAACAATTTCTGTGCCATTATGCCAGCCAAGGAAGTCATAGCCCGTGCGAGCGACAGCAGTCAAAGAAATTGGATATGCGTAACGATAGTCACCGGCAGGCGTTTCCGTCTCAATGAATTCAGTATTGCCGAGGCCAAGAGTGCGCATTTCGCGATAGTAATCGACATAGATATGCGTTGAGCCGTCTGCATTGATTGTAAATGGCTCTGGGCTTGGTGTTTGGAAACCAGTCTTCGAGCGAACCGTAACCGTATACTCCGTATCGACAGAGCCCTGCTTCTCGTCGTCAGGTAGATCAGTATCAAAGGCGTCACCGCCAACTGCCTGCTGGAAGCGATGCGTTACGAC
>JAZQSO010000027.1:0-2792 GCA_045630145.1 Candidatus Nanosyncoccaceae bacterium | reverse complement strand
CTCACTTTTGCAATTATTCATACGGGCTTTAATCTATTTACGATTTCAGTGATTCCTTATGCCTTGGTTGGTCTTGGCTTCGCCTTTATCTTCCGCAAGACCGGGGATAATATCGTGGCGTCGATTCTTGCTCACTTTATTAATAATCTTGCTGCGGTAGCAATGGTTATTATTCCGTTGCTTGCTAGCGGGCAGTAATTAAAGATTATGAAATAGGGCGATCAGAAGTCGCTCTATTTTGTTGCGGAAAGTCGGAAATTGGCTAAAATAAAAGCATATTAAATGGAGTTATTTATGAATAAAAAAGTTCTTATCGGCATCGGTGCAGCAGTTGTCGTGATCGGTGGCATTATTGCGATGGTTGCGCTTAGAGGCAAAGATAATGGCGGTGACGTAAACGAGCCGGCCCTTGAAACTTATACACTCGAAAGTGCTACAAATAGTGGCAAGATTACTTTTAAGCTTGGCAAAGATCTTGGCCATAAAGCTGTCGAAGGCACTGCAAAGGGCAGCTTGATTCTTCAGAACGAGAATGATGGTACCAAGATGACTTTCTACTTCAAGCATACTGATAAGAAGTCAATTATTGCTGGTGAGAAGGGTTACGCTGGCGGTTATTATGACTACAATGAGTATCAGGTAGCTGGCCACGATGCTTGCTCGGTCAAGAAGAACAAGCAAGAAGATGGCACGCCATGGCGCATTGAGTTTAATATGATTCTTAACCAAGAATCTGAGTATAAATACAATGGCGTCTCGGTTTACTTCGAGAATACGAAATCTGACGACGAATCTGTAAATCTTGAGCAGCTCTTTGCAAAGGAAGATATCCGCAAGATGCTCGAATCGATGACTTACGAAGCAGAATAGAGAAAAATAAAAGCCTCGGTCTAGGACTGGGGCTTTTAGTGAATCGCAACCTTCAAAAATCGACCCAATGGGTCGTTTTCTGTTTCTTGGCGCCCAAGATGAGACATATCCTTCGCTGCGCTCAGAACATTGCCGGGCGGCGCCTCGGAAAATCCGAAATATAAATATTTCTCTGTTTTCGCTCGGCTTCTACGGCGACCGAACTCTTCGAGTTCTCGTCTCATATTAGAGAATTAACTAACAAAAAAGAACCTCAAGGGTTCATTTTTATTAGTTGGTGCCCAAGATGAGACTCGAACTCATAATCCGGTAAAGGAAGCGGATTTTAAGTCCGCCGCGTATACCAATTCCGCCACTTGGGCTCCTACAAAAATGGAGGTGCGTACCAGAGTTGCACTGGTCTACGAGGTTTTGCAGACCTCTGCGTAACTGCTCCGCCAACGCACCATACCAGTATTTTAGCATTATTTTGCATCTGTAATCAAGCGGGATTCCCGTTTAGTGTTGTTCTTTGCATGTATATGAGCAAATGTATATATTTTAGACGCATGAGTTGTAAATAACAGAGGAGAGTTTACTGTATGTAAACGCTCGGAAAAACTCGTTTACTAGCCGTAAAACTCTACAGAGGTGGTTTACAACTTGCGCTTCAAAAAATATATACATTTGTCACAGGGTAATCAAAAGCACATGTTGCAAGGAATATAACAACTTATGCTTTCAAAATCCATAAAAACGCGTAAGCTATTTTGATGAAAAACGAGAGAAAACGAAAACAACTAATATATATCCCAAAATCCCAAACAAAACATTGGGAAATCTGGCGCAGGATTCATAATGCAAGAGTTATAAATTGAAAGAAACGTCATGGTCTGAAACTTGGCGGAATGTCGCTGGATAAACAACAGGTTGAGGCGGTAGTGGCTTGCGAGGATGCGCAACTTGTCTTAGCTTCGGCCGGTAGCGGCAAGACGATGAGCTTGCTGGCGAAGATCGAATATCTTGTCCGCGAGTTAAAAATTTCGCCCGAGAAAATTCTCGCTATTTCTTTTACGAAGAAAACCGTCGACGAATTAATCGAACGTTGCGCAATTAAAAACGTTGAGTTTCGGACTTTTCATGGGCTAGGGAATAATATTTTACAAGAATATCAGAGCGAATATCTGGCAAAGCGGCGCCTGATTAGCGAGGCGGAGATTCTTCAATTCTTTAAAAAACAACTATTCGAAGATTGTAAGAACGAAAAATTTGCACGTAGAGTAAACGACTACATACTCTTTTACCTCTCCACTCCAACTGCGCCTGGTGATTTTAGAAATCTAAAAGGGAAGATCCGCCTGAATCGCCTTTTCTTGCGTCGCGAGATTCTAGCTGAAGCGCAGCAGAAACAATACAAGCCACTTCGTGACAAAGAGGAGGAATTGGTTGCTAACTGGTTGTATATTTATCGAATCCCATATCAGCGCCATCAGGAAGTTCCAGAGCTTAAGCAAAAGACGAATTTTCTTATTGGTGATATCTGTCTAGATATCTTCGCGCTCAATCGAAACGGCAATTCCTTGCTCGGAAATGAATATCAGAAAGAAGTTGCTATACGCCGCAAAAGCTACAAGCGTACGAAACGAAAACATATTGAGTTGCAATCTTGGGAGTGGGGAGAATGTGTCGCGTTCGAAAATCTGAAACAAAAACTCGTCAAAAACAACATAAAACCTCAACGCATGGCGGAGTCGGATATTGCGCAAATAATTCAAGAGAAACTGCAGGGCGAATATGAACATTTTTTCGTGCAACTAATAAACTTTCTCTCGCTCTATAAAAATGGACTACATTCAATAGAAAAACTGCAGCAACGTATCGAAAAATTTCCGAAATACGAGAAGCGCCGTGCGAAGCTTTTCTTGGAGATATTTGTAAAACTT
>JAZQSO010000026.1:0-1641 GCA_045630145.1 Candidatus Nanosyncoccaceae bacterium | reverse complement strand
ATACGATGGTAAAGACGAAGCCTCTCGCGTCTTAATGGAGTCTCTAAAATCTTACGACAGAAACAATAGTGGCCGGGTGAGCATCAGCAAACTAAGGGATCATTTCTATACCAAGATTCCAAAGATCGAAAGAGCGGCTGGCATAAAAGGGCTCAAGAAAAAAATCTATACTAAGAGCGGCAATATTTATCAAGGCCTAACCTATGTTGCGCTAGCATTGTACATAATCATCGGCGCAATCTTCCTAATTTCCGATCCATATGCAGATACGGTTAGCCTCATTGCTCTCATGATATTCGCCTTCTTCATTATTCCAGGCATCGCAATCGCAATAGCAGGCCTCAAAAGCATCTTGAAAGGCGACAGCGTTATAGCAGGAATTTTCTTAATCATCTTTGGCGGACTCTTCTCATATGTTCCTCTTCAGGTTCTATTAATTACAGACATTCAATTAGATATCGTGCAAATTAAAGGCATCGCTACAATCATAATCACAAGTGCTGTTATTGCAATCTGTGCAGTCAATGGTAAGAAATATACCGAAGAAGGCAAAAAGATTATGACGGATGTTCTAAGCTACTACGAAACCATTAAAAGTTGTCGCCCAGATGCAGAGCATGGCTTCAGCTATTTCTATTACACCTTCGCCTTTGCCTTTGCGGCTGGCCTATCTACGGCCTTCTCGAAGAGATTTAAAGAAGTTATCTCCGAACCACCGAATTGGTATAGTGGCACACACGGCTTCAATCATTTCGATGTCAGCTCATTTGCACATTCGATGAGCTCGATTAGTTCAAGCTCCAGCTCATCACCAAGCAGCAGCGGTGGCGGCTCCTCAGGTGGCGGCTCCTCCGGCGGCGGTGGCGGCGGCGGTGGTGGTGGCGGCTGGTAAAAGCTTGCCTCGTCATCTTAAGCACCCATGGGAAACCATAGGGTGCTTTTTCGTGATATGCGAACTCTGCATACCACGGCTTTAATATCTATTCTCCGAAACGTCATGAGCGAAGCGAGATTGAGGAGAATAGATATTAAAACTCCAACGCACAGAGCGTAGCGGAGTGAAAGAAACAGGTATAAATCAGCTCTCCGTGGTATAATATCCTTATGAATATCTTGCACTTTCTTTTTATGCCAATCGTCTGGATCCCGATTGTTGCTATTCTTGTAATCCTGACGATACGTAATTACAAAAAACTCAACAGCATTAAAGTCCTCAACGTGGACAGTGTTTTGTTGATGCTCGAAATCCCTAAAGACAACGACAAAAACGAACTTTCCGCAGAGCAGATGTTTATGTCGCTCCATGGTATTTTACGCGACGCTCAGGAGCTTAAAAACTCCGGCGGCGTTCAGGAACACCTTTCTTTTGAAATTGCCTCCACGGGTAATCAAATCCGCTTCTTCGTTTGGGTGCCAAAAATTTACCAGTCCTTCGTTGAAGGCCAGATTTACGCGCAGTATCCTAGCGTTCAGATTTACCGCATGGACGAAGATTATGTTGATCGCCGCGAAAAATACCCAGTCACTTATTCTACCGAGATTAAACTAACAGAGAACGAAGCTCTCCCAATCAAAACTTTCGAAAGCTTCGAGGTTGACCCTCTCGCAGGTATTACCGCAACGCTCGCTAAGCTTAATCCA
>JAZQSO010000025.1:0-32483 GCA_045630145.1 Candidatus Nanosyncoccaceae bacterium | reverse complement strand
CTCGCTTTCTTTATCCGCGAGCAAGATTCCAATATGCTCCTCGGCTTCGCCATGATTAACACCCACATGAAGCATTCCGCCGAAGGCCACAGCATTGCCGAGTTCATGATTCTGCCAAAATACCGCCGCCAAAAGATTGGCAAGCAAGCCGCATTTCTCTGCTTTGATCTATTTGCTGGCAACTGGGAGGTTTCGCCAAGCTACGGCAGCCAAACCGCCTTCGCCTTCTGGAAGCACGCTATTGAAGAATATATCGGCGGCGAAGCGAAGCTGGTTGACGGAGTGTTTTGCTTCCGAAAATAGCTCGTATTTTGCATTTTATGTTCATGCTTGTTATAATTGGCTTAATAAGCCACTAGCTGGGATCCGTACGCGTTTACCGCTACGGCATGACCTAAAGAGCCATGCAGGCTAGCGCCGTAGTTCTCCGAAAGGGGAACTACTTTTTTAGGGGAGTTTCTCTAATTTAAGCCCATCGAGCTAATGCCTGCGATATAATCCGCCACTTGAATAAGACTGTCATTCCTGGACTTTACCTGAGTAATTTTTACTCTAACTTTTGCTTCTTTCGCAGCCATATCGCAACAATAAATGGCCTACTATCTTTTATTGTTGGTGTTCCAGACTCATCTATAAATACATATTTCATTTGTTTTATTGCCTCCTAATAAAACATTCAGACATGATACACGACCCATCAAAAAGATCTAACATGAGTGCATTTTTACCTCTATTATGCGCCGCTTGCCATAAGCAAAATCCGGGCCGCCAAAAACCTCGTTCCTACAACTTTTCTCGCCTTCTAGCGGCCGCGCCAAGAGTATGCTACAATAGAATCATCCTTAGGGGTGTAGCTCAGTTGGTAGAGCACTGGTCTCCAAAACCAGGTGTCGCGAGTTCGAGTCTTGCCGCCCCTGCCATAGGACATTTTTTATTGCTTCAAAAATCGGGCTGCGTGCCCGACTTTTCTTTTATAGATATTTCAGATCCTCAACTTCGTCAAATTCTCGGATATATTCATTATTGTTCAGCTTTAGTGCGTCCTCATTCAGCTCTTTATCGTCAAGCCGCACGAGGAAGGAATTGTCATAATTTATATCTTTAAAATAATAAGCACCCTCATCGCTCTCGATATTTACAAGCAATCCCGCTTGTGGATCCATTACAAACACCTTATCATCTACGTTCAGTAGAAGAAATTCATGCCCACCCTCGGAACCTTGCCAGTTTACATGGCAGTAGAATCTCTGCCCTTTCAAGACTTCCTGAACCAGTTCTGCTTGATTCTTAAAACGAATTTTGCTCGGATTCTTCACAATCTCCGCATTAGTATAATCAAAAATCACATCCCTCGGCGAATAGACCGGTCGCGGCAAGATATCCATTCCGCGAAACTGAGCTTCCGCACACCAAGTGCATAGTAAGCAATTCTGATTACCTGTTGGCTCCTTGCGATCTTTGTCTACCTTTTGTTTGATTCTTTCACAAATCTTCTGCGCTTCGAGAGCAGTATTACCCGATTCCATCATTAACTTGGTTATACCATATTTTGCTGCCGCCCAATTCCGCTTACACCTTGACTTTTCCTGAAAAATTTGCTATAATAGACAAATCTTCTGCGTAGCCGTTCATCTCTTGAACGCCTGACCAAAACGCAGCAGACAATCCGTATCATTATCCTGAATCTTTTTAAGGGATAAAGCACATTTACGAAAGGAGGTAGTCTTATGGACTACACAACAGCAGCAGCAACAAATTTCGAGTTCGTGGGCAAGCTTGCCACACTCGCAGACACCCACCCCATCGGCGTGGCTTCTGCCTTCAGCGCCCTTCACGAGCGCCTGGTTGAAGTTGTAAGCCGCCTCGGTGGTGACCTTGGCGAGGAGCTCGTAGCAAAGGTTGCAGGTATCCGTGCACGTGTCGGCCTCAGCGTCGGCGAAGATTATCAGGCAGCTCTCAGAGAGTATCGCCTCAAGCAGGATACCGAATATTTCGAGCAGAGAGGCTACGTTGCCACTCAGCTCCTCGGCAGCCTTAAGCCCGAGCCTTTCAAGGCAGATAATGATCTCACAAAAGATCAGCTTGAGTGGATTATTCCCTCACTCAACGAGGCAGGCCATGTCATCGACAAGGCTAAGAATCCCGCTCAGGCTTCTGGATACGCTCCCGAAATCAAAGAAGCATGTGCACTTAAACTCGCACTCGACGGCCTCCCCGAAGAGAAAGCCGAGCTCAAGTTTTTGGAGATACACGAAATCCTGTTCGCAAGAATTATGGATTACGTCCCCAGCGCCGCACTGCTTGGTTACTGGCAGTCTCTCACTCCGGTGACCGAGACCGGAAAAGAGTATCACGCTATGATCGAGGATTACATTATCGGCATGGCACCCGAGGTTATCAAGGAAACCGATTACCTCGAGAGCGGACTCGTAATGCTCGATTGCCTCTCTGAGACAGTTTGCGCAGCCGCAAGAGACTGGGAGACCAGAGCTCTTAGCCAGCAGACCACCGAGTATATCCGCAATGCAGCTAACGAGGCCTATGACCGCATCCAGGTCATCCTCAATAACAGCCGCAATCCCGAAGCTCTTGAGGAATGGGCACAGCGTTGCGAGATGATTATCGGTCGCATCAAGATGCTTCCGCAGCACGTCCCCAGTGACATCTGCAAGCATTTCGAGCTCTCCGCTGATGAGCTTAGCGCTTACAGCGAGAACTTCGACGATAACTACGCTCAGGCCACCCTCATGGCACTCACCCGCTGCTAACTTTCAACCCCACCCCGGCTCTTTCGAGAACCGGGGTTTTTCTTGCTCTCAAAAAATCGTTATAATAATAAACATGTCGAGTTTTCCTAGCCTACATCTGAAGGAGCTTATGAGCAAGCTCAGCGACAACGGCCTTACCGAAGGCCAAGAAGCTGCGCTCGAAGCCATGCTCATGGGCGAGAACGTCTTTCTGACGGGCGATGCTGGCACAGGAAAATCTTATGTTCTCAGCGAATTCCTCCGCAAAATGCGCCGCCGCAAACATATTATCGCCTGCGCACCGACAGGGATTGCCGCCCTGCGCCTCCATAACGGCAGCACGATTCACCGCGCCTTTCGCATTCCTTTTCTTCAAGCATTTGATTACCGCAAACATAACCATCCAACCGAGGAAATCCTTAACGCCGACGTGATTATTATTGACGAGATTTCCATGTGTCGCGTGGACCTCTTCGACTATATCGCCGAAATTATTTTTGAAGCCGAAGATATTACCAAGAAAAAGAAGCAGGTGATCGTGGTGGGAGATTTTTACCAGCTGCCGCCAGTGCTCCGCCGTGAAGAAAAGGAAGTCCTAAGCTATAACTACCCAAATATCCAGGCTGGCTTTTGTTTTACGGGCAAAAACTGGCGCCGTTTCCACTTTGTCCCCTTTGTTTTGACTGAGATTATCCGTCAAGAAGAAGACAGCTATGTCGAGATGCTGAACCGTGCGCGCCATGGCGACCGTAGCTGCCTGCCATATTTCAACGAACAGATCGTGGACGAGATTGACGAGAATGCAATTTGCCTCGTACCAACCAACGCCAAGGCCAGCGCAATCAACAGCGCTAAGCTAAATAGCCTCGTAGGGGTGCCGAAAGTTTTCCATGCTAGAACCAAAGGCGCAATTAATGCCGGCGATAAAGCCGCTGAGGAGGCTCTAGTTTTGAAACCAGGCGCCCGCGTAATTGCGCTTTGCAATAGCACCGATTATAAAAATGGCCAGATTGGCACCGTCAAAGAGCTAGGCGAAGACGCCGTGCGCGTTGTTTGGGATAACGGCAAGCGTTCAACCGTCGAGAGTTACGACTGGAACATTATGCGCCCAGAGTGGGACGGCGACGTGATTAAGCATGAAATCGTGGGCACTTTTAGCCAAATTCCGCTCCGCCTCGCCTATGCAATTACGATCCACAAGAGCCAAGGGCAGACTTATGCTCGCACCTGCGTTGATCCGGCCTGTTTTGATATCGGCCAGCTTTACGTGGCACTTTCACGCTGCGAAAGTATCGAGGGCCTCAGCCTCATGCGCAAAGCCTATCCGAACGCACTTAAGAGCTCCCCAGAGGTGTTAAGCTTCTATTCTGAGCTCACCGGAGAGAGTTATTATACGGAAATCGAGTATTAGAGGCATTTTTTAGCAATTTTCTTGACATTTATAGCAAAATAGTGTATTATTGTCGTAGTCGTTACGGGACCTTAGGGAACCACCGCGTTTCGGATTGCGCGGCCCGGGTATGGACTGTGACGAGGTTCTTGTATTAAAGGGTGTCGAGACATTTTTTACTCGATGCCTGGTCCGCATCGAGCAAATTACCTCTCCGACCTCGCGAACTGCGGGGCGCTTATGACCGTATCCATTCGGTCGAAAGAATCTCGCCCGTGAGGGCAGATGATGTATTTTGCTCGTATGCGAGCAAAATATATGGCGCAAACGCGCTTTACATACGCTTCTAGCGCCCTTTAAGTACACCACCCCCGGCGGCATTTAGCCGGGGGTCTTTTTATGCCGTGAATTCTTGAAAATACCCCCGTTTTATTGCTATACTATGCTTTTAAAGCAAAGGCAAAATTCTCTAATTTATGTTCAGATTATTCAAATATCTTAAAACAAAGGACTGGATTTTTATTGGTCTGGTCTTTTTGTGTGTTTTCGGCCAAGTTTGGCTCGAACTCCGCATGCCAGATTACATGGCAAAAATCACGACACTCGTTCAGTCGCCAGAAAGCAACATGGGCGAAATTTGGCACAACGGCTTAATTATGTGTCTCTGCGCGATCGGTAGCCTCGTCTCCGCAATCGGTGTCTGTTTCTTGATTTCAAATATCGCTGCAGATTATTCCAAGAACGTCCGTAAAAAGCTGTTTGATAAGGTCGAGGAGCTGGACTACCATCAGGCAAAGCAGTTCTCGACAAGTAGCCTAATTACACGCACGACAAACGATATCACCCAGACACAGATGGTACTCGCAATGGGCATGCAGATGATTATCCGTGCGCCAATGACAGTTATTGTGGCGATTTCGAAGATTATGAATAAAAGCTGGCAGTGGAGTACCACGACAGCCATCGCAGTCGTAATCCTACTTTCTACGATTGCTACGCTTATGATGATTGCCTTGCCGAAGTTCAAGAAGCTCCAGAAGCTGACAGATAGACTAAATGGTGTAACCCGTGAGAATATTACTGGTATCCGTGTCGTTCACGCTTTTAATGCCGAAAAATACCAGGAAGACAAATTCGACGGCGCTAATGCCGAGCTTTCAAACACCCAGCTCTTTGCGCAGCGTGCTCTGTCCGTGCTTTCACCTGTCATGTATTTGATTATGGAAGGCGTTTCCCTAGCAATTTATTATATCGGCGCAGTCTTAATCAATAACGCTGGCGGCGCCCCCGAGAGAGTCGCGCTCTTTAGCGACATGATCACCTTCTCGAGCTACGCAATGCAGATTATTATCTCCTTCTTAGTGCTCGCAGGCGTGTTCATTATTGTGCCACGCGCCCAGGTTTCTGCGAAGCGTATTAATGAAGTGCTCAAAACCGAGCCGACTATCCAGAGCGGTACGATTACCGGCGACGACCTTTCCGAAGCCGGCACGATCGAATTTAGAAATGTCAGTTTCAAATATCCTGGCGCTCAGGAATATATGCTCAAGGATATTTCTTTCGAGGCAAAGCGAGGCGAAACAGTCGCAATTATTGGCTCGACTGGCTCGGGCAAATCTACGCTCGTGAATCTAATTCCGCGCCTCTATGATGCAAGCGAAGGCACAATTTTCGTTGATGGCGTAGATGTGAAAGAATTCAAACAATCCGCTCTCCGCAACAAGATTGGCTATGTTCCGCAGAAGCCTGTCATGTTTGACGGCACAGTTTTAGCCAATACAGCTTATGGCGACAACGGCAAGAAAAAGACCGATGAGGATTATCTTAAGAAGGCGCTCGAAATCGCTCAGGCCAAAGACTTTGTCGAGAAGATGCCAAAAGACTACAAAGCACATATTGCGCAAGGCGGCACAAATGTTTCAGGCGGCCAGAGACAGCGCCTCGCGATTGCACGTGCTATTGCTAGAAAGCCAGAAATCTTCATCTTTGACGATTCTTTCTCCGCTCTCGACTTTAAGACCGATGCCAAGCTTCGCAAGGCGCTCAAAGAAGAAGTCAAAGACACGACAAGCATTATTGTAGCGCAACGTATCGGCACAATTATGCACGCCGACCAAATTCTCGTGCTCGACGACGGCAAATGCGTCGGCAAAGGCACCCATAGAGATTTATTAAAGAATTGCGAGGTTTACAAGCAGATTGCACTCTCGCAGCTAACAAAGGAGGAGCTCAATGTTTAACGGAGGACCAGGCGGACGCCACGGCGGACCACAACAGAAGAGCAAAAACTTTGGCCCCGCTATGGCAAGGCTTTTCAAGGAATTGCACGGCTTCATTATCCCGATTATTATCGCCTGTGTATTCGCAACGGGTGGCTCGGTTTTAATGATTTTCGCACCGCACATCGTATCGGAATTAACAGACGAGATCGCAAAGGCCTTGCCGGGCTTACCGGTAGATTTCGGCGTTGTAACGCGATTCGCTATTATCCTTGGCGTCATGTATGTCGCGGGCGCACTCTTGAACTTGTTTGAGCAGCTTTTGATGGCCTGGGCTTCAACTCGTTTCGGTCAGGAACTCCGTGGTCGCATTTCGAAGAAGATTAATCTTTTGCCACTCAGTTATTTCGACAAGAATCAGACGGGCGATATTCTTTCGCGCGTTACAAATGATATTGATTTGGTCGCGCAAAGCCTGAATCAATCGCTTTCGACTTTAATTTCCGAAGCTGCATTGCTACTTGGCGCTGCTGCAATGATGATTTTGACAAACTTCACAATGGCCGCAGTCGCAATTGGCGCAAGCATCGTTGGCTTTGTGTTTATCGGAATTATTTTGAGCAGTTCACAAAAATACTTCACAATGCGTCAGGAAGAGCTCGGTAAATTAAATTCTCATATCGAACAGATTTATTCTGGCCTTCTAGTTGTAAAAACTTACAACGGCAAAAATGATTCCGATAAAAAGTTCGACAAATACAACGAAAGCGTTCGTATGGCTAATCAGAAGAGCCAGTTCCTTTCTGGCCTCATGCCACCAGTTATGCAGTTTATCGGCAACTTTGGCTATGTTGCAGTTTGTATTTCTGGCGCACTGCTTGTACAGAATGGCGCGATTACCTTTGGTACAATTGTAGCCTTCATTACTTACGTACGTTTGTTTACTTCCCCACTTTCACGCATCGCACAATCTGCCAGCAGCCTACAATCTGCCGCAGCTGCTAGCGAACGCGTCTTTGAGTTTATTGACGAGACCGAATTAGTTTCCGAGACGAAGTTTACCGAAAAGGTCGATAAGAGCAAAATTAAGGGCGATATCAACTTCTCGCACGTTTGGTTCTCTTACGAGAAAGACAAACCAACAATCAAGAACTTTAACGCCAAGGCCAAGGCTGGTCAGAAAATTGCGATCGTAGGCCCAACTGGCGCCGGCAAAACAACACTCGTAAACTTGCTTATGAAATTCTACGATATTGACAGTGGCGAGATTGTAATCGATGAACATCCTACAAGCGAAATGAAGCGCAGTGATCTCCACTCGCTCTTCACGATGGTCTTGCAGGACACCTGGATGTTTGAGGGTAGCCTCCGCGACAATATTGTCTACAACCGCAAAAATATTAGCGACAAGAAAATCATGGAGATTTGCGACAAGATTGGACTTTCGCACTTCGTAAAGACTTTGCCAGATGGCCTCGATACAGAAATCGGCGAAAACGAATCTATTTCCGCCGGTCAAAAGCAGCTCATTACGATCGCGCGTGGTATGGTCGAAGATGCACCGTTCTTGATTCTTGACGAGGCGACGAGTAACGTCGATACTCGCACCGAGGAATTAGTTCAGGCTGCCATGGATAAGCTCATGGAAGGACGCACAAGCTTCATTATCGCGCACCGCTTGTCTACAATTCGTAACGCGGATAAGATTCTCGTTTTGAAAGACGGCGATGTCGTAGAATCCGGTACGCATAATGAACTTATGAAACAGAATGGGTTCTATGCTGAGCTATATAATAGCCAGTTTGCTTTATAAGTAGGCTAGCCCTAATACCCAAAATTCCTAGACACAATACGGTCTAGGAATTTTAGTATTAGGCGCCTTCATAAAGCGAACCACAATCGTAGCTCAGTCTATGTTCTTTTTGCAGGAAGCAACTTAGTTGCCTCAAGCTAGACAAGTGTCTAGTTTGTCCAAGCACCTAGCCAGCTTAAAACAAAAATTCTCAGACCGTCCATTTGTGTCTGAGAATTTTTCCGTTTTAAGCTTGCTTAGATGCTTAAGTGCACCGTCATTCCTGGCTTACATTCCGCCTTACTATCCACAACATAAGCCTTCTCGTCGCCAAACTCGATGCGTTCGTCTTTCCACTCGCCATCTTCTTTAACCTTGATGCTTGGCTTGCCGTTAATCGTAATGAGTTGTAGATTTGCATCGTCGATTGATTCTGTTCGAACAATATCATCCTCACCAACATTAAACATGTCGCCATCAGCGACGCCAAAATAGCGATAGTTTGGCACGTTGTCGCCTTCAGTACAGCCATAAGACACGCGCAACATACGTTCACTGCCAATCAAGGACGGATCATAGCGCCTAAACAAAGTAATACAAGCTACGATCATAAGAATCAGCACTACAACAACCGAAGCAATATGATACCAACGCAAGACGAATTCTTCCTTTGGTGTTGGCGCAGCTTTTTTGTCGATTTTGTTTTCATGCATCGCTTTGCGCGCGACACGCTCAGCGGCAGCCTCATCGATCTCAATCGGCTTGTTAACTTTATCGGATTTGATTTTGACTTTAGATTTCTTTGCAGTAGATTTTACGGATTTTTCTGACATTTTTCTCCTTTACAATTAATTGTACTACGCGTTAACTTTTTTGCTAACTTTTAAGCTATTCGCTTGTGCTTTAAAGTTTTAAAGTGCTATACTAAGTTATAGATGAAAATATTAATGCTCGGATGGGAACTCCCCCCGAATAACAGCGGCGGACTTGGAGTAGCATGTCAGCACTTGTCTGAAGCGCTTGCTAAGCAGGGCGTTGATATTGATTTTGTCGTCCCTTACGAAGCCGAGCATCATCTTAATAATGTGCGCGTTCTATCCGCGTTACATATCGATCCGCTATACCGTTTCGGCGGTAGCGCTTATGAAAGCAAGCGTATCGAAGAAAAGCGCTTCACGAATCACAAGAGCAAGCAGCTCATGTCGATTCGCGACGTACAGCGCGATTACTGCAAGTTTGTCGAGCGCTATCTCATGGAATTCAAGCCAGATTTAGTTCACGCACATGATTGGCTTACATACGAGGCAGGCATTCTTGCTAAGAAGAATTTTGGTATTCCGCTTGTGGCTCACGTCCACGCAACAGAATTTGACCGCGGTGGCGCCGATGGTGGCAATCCACTCATTCGCGAAATTGAGTA
Source organism: Candidatus Nanosyncoccaceae bacterium (assembly GCA_045630145.1). Lineage (GTDB taxonomy): Bacteria > Patescibacteriota > Saccharimonadia > Saccharimonadales > Saccharimonadaceae > UBA2834. Next base: position 22,915 of record JAZQSO010000025.1, on the reverse strand, counting down.
CCAGGGTCTTACTTGGGCAGATAAAATCATCGCAGTTAGCGAAGCCACAAAGCAAATCATTGTAGACCGCTACCATATTCCAGCCGATAAGATTGATGTTGCCTACAACGGCTTCGAAGCACCAAACGACGATTACACTTTCAATAGCGCAGATTATTCTTACCTCGAAAGCATGAAGCGCAAAGGCTATACTATCGTTTCGACAGTCGGTCGCTTTACTCTACAAAAAGGTCTTTTCCATCTTATGCACGCCGCAGCACGCGCGATTAAAATCCATCCAAAGATGCTCTTCCTCTTCGCTGGCGACGGCGAACAAAAAGAAGGCCTTATGCGCATGTCTGCAGAACTCGGTATTTCACGCAATGTTATTTTCACTGGTTTCGTCCGCGGCAAACAATTACGTGACGTTTATAGCATCTCCGATATCTTCGTGATGAGCTCCGTCTCTGAGCCATTTGGTCTCACAGCACTCGAAGCCGCGCATCACGGCAACGCTCTAGTTATTACAAAACAATCTGGCGTCGGCGAAGTCTTAAATTCAATCGTGCGCTACGATTTCTGGGACGAAGATAAGCTTGCAGGCGCACTTGTAAATATCGCAGAAAGCCCTGCTCTCGTCACAACTCTACGCGATGGCATCAAACGCGAATATGGTCGCATCTCTTGGGACGACGTTGCGGAAAAGTGTGTCAAAGTGTATGATGAAGTTAAACAACACAAAAGAAATAGGTTTTAAGAGGTAATACTGAGCATGCGATCCATCGTATTATATTTGCATATGCATCAGCCATACAGGTTGAAACATTACAGTATTTTTTCTGTTAGCCATGATCATGATTACTGGACCGAGAAAGATTGGTTCGCCGGCACGAATAACGAGCGCATCTTCAACAAGGTTGCAGACAAGTCTTATCGTCCAATGCTCGCTATACTCGAGAAATGCCTCGAGAATTATCCTGGTTTCAAAGTTTCCCTTTCGATTACTGGCACATTTGTCGAGCAGGCTCAAGAATGGGCGCCAGATGTTATCGAAACTCTTCAGAGAATTTGTAAGACCGGCCGCGTCGAAATCGTAGCCGAAACTTATTACCATTCCCTCGCCTTCTTCTTTGACCGCAAGGAGTTTGAAGCGCAGGTCATCAAGCACCAAGAACTCATCAAAGAATTATTCGGCGTCGAGACACATGTCTTCCGTAACACCGAGCTTTCCTACAACGACGATCTCGCTAAGTGGGCAGATGGCTTCGGCATGAAGGGTATCCTTGCTGAAGGCTGGGACAAGGTTCTCGAATGGCGCAGCCCGAATTTCGTCTACCGTCCAGCTGGCTGCAAGAACGTCAAGCTCCTCATGAAGAACTACCGCCTTTCCGACGATATCGCTTTCCGTTTCTCAGATAAGCATTGGAAGGAATGGCCACTAACCGTCGAGAAATACACGAGCTGGCTCGAAAAAGCCACCTTGCGCGGTCCACTTATCAATCTCTTCATGGATTTCGAAACCTTTGGCGAAAACATCTGGGAAGACACCGGCATCTTCAAATTCTTCGAACATCTCGTTTATACCTGGCTCCAAGATAAAGACAACCAGTTCCTAACCGTTAGCGAAGCTTGCGATAGCGACGAGCCTAAGGCAGAAATTTCCATGCCATGGACAGTTACTTGGGCAGATACCGAGCGCGACCTTTCCGCCTGGCTAGGCAACTCGATGCAGCACGAAGCTTTACAGGCCGTTTACGAGCTCAAGGGCGACGTTTTCGAAACCAAAGACGAAGACCTACTCGAAGATTGGCGCAGGCTCCAGACGAGCGATCATCCATACTACATGTGCACGAAGTATTTCAACGATGGTGACGTCCACGCCTACTTCTCGCCTTACGATTCTCCTTATGATGCATTCTTGTATTATATGAACGCTCTACGTGACATGCGCGAACGCATCGATACGATTACTGAGAAAAGCAAGAAGCTCAGCGCAAAGACTATAAAGGAAACCGAGAAAACTACAAAAGAATAGCAAAAGCACCGCCCAAAAAAGCGGTGTTTTTCTTATGCTTGAAATTCTTTAGACTCTAGCTTATTATTGAAGACATGACGCACAATTCGGCGCGTCTGGACATTCCACCCAGTAGCTATTCGCATTGACACTTGCGACAACAAAGATTACGCATCTCTAGCGCTCATTGGGCTCCGATACGACCGCGTCACGACGCGAATATATATCGAAATTCAATACCCACGGTGTAAGCCGTGTCGCTACAGTGAGGACGCCTCGTTTTGTTCGATACAAGAGGGCCATTCGGGCCCCTATCCTGAGCCAATCGCGCCAACGTGGTTAATCTCCATCGGATTTCCTCCCAAGCTAAATGCGAAGACAACACTTCCTACGGAAACTGAGACACTTTAACAACGATAATGTCCCAACCTAGAATAGCTACGCAACACGGCCCCGGCAACAGTCGGGGCCTTTCTCTTGCCTAAGAAAAAAGGCGGTCACGAAGGCCGCCTTTTCCGCTTACCCCTAAGCTTAATCCCTTATTCACCAAGCAGATGAACTCCGTATTCTGCCAGATTATCTCGGACGGCCTGCAGACGTTTGTCGCCGAAGCCAGAGATATTCAGCAGATAATCCGATGTCACACGCATCAGGTCACCTACCGTATTCAGACAGTTGTCGCGCAGAATCTGACGACCACTACTGTCCATGCGAAAATCCAGAACGGAAATCTTTTCAATTTCCGGATCGCTCGCCAAAGGATTACGCGCACGATAGCAGTTCGTAATCATCAAGAAGCCAGCCAGACGCGTCCTGATATCATCAAGACAACGAGCCGCCCGCGTAGCATCCTGATTTCTGTCGATTTTGTTCGCAAGTTTTTCAACTTCCGCCCAACTCATCGCAAGACTGTCGAAATCTTCAAGCGAAACCAGACTGAAACGCCCGCGTAAGAAATCGCGTTCAAAATCCACGACCGCATTGCTCAGATAGCGCTTATAATCCTCCTTCTGCTCAGGCGACAACTTATCTCGTTTGTCTTCATCGACAAAGAGATACTCAAGCGTATTTTTCTCAGCCATGCCACGCTCGTGCAGGAAGACATCTACCTCATAGGCATCAAACTTCGCCAACGCACGCTCATCAATCGGCTTCTCGAGAACTTCAAAAGCGAAGGCCACAAAATTGAATGGGTATTGCTTAGATAGTTGCAAATTCATAAGGTACACCTCTCGGATTTAGATTTAGACATTTCTGTCCATGGAAATACTATATCATGTTTTAGAGTTTTAGCAAGATAAGAAAATCCCGCATCACAAAGACGCGGGATTACAGATGAAATCATTTGCGAGGTACAGCAAACACGATATTCTGCGCATTAGCCTTGCCGACATCACCGTTCGCCAAAAACGAATTTTCTGCGCCGCGATAGCTTTCGAGGCCACCCCAGGCAGTCGTCTGAGTCGACCAAGCAACATTCATGACGCCGTGGCCGCGAGCGATATCAATCGCAATCTGCTGAAGGTCCAGACGAGGCTTCTTGCCATGCTCGCGTGCCACATAACGCGGCTCAAAAGCATCAGCAAACTCCTCATCCACTTCGTAGACACTCAGGCTAGCACTCGGATACAACACCAGCTCCAGTTCCTTAGCCTCGACAGCGTAGAGCTGCTCAAAGGCCTTAATCATGGCAGCGATGATATTTTCGTCCTCATTAGCCAGCAGCCTTGCCATAGAGTGAAATACTCCATAGGCACCGTTTGGCGCACAGAAGACACCAGTGACACAGTCTGCGCTATAAGTGACAGGTATAATACCAGAGCCAGGCTCGACGATAATACCGTCAGCTGCGAGCTGTTTCGCGCGATCAAAGCGGTCATAATTGTTTGCGAGATGTGCTGTTTTGCCCTTGCCTGCACCCAGGATTCTAATGCCGTTCTGGTTCGCATAGGCAACATTGGTCGTGCCGTGGAAGAGCGCCGTGGATACAAAGCTCTTCACGCCGTAACAATTCATGAGATTGATCAGGTTACGTCTCTGCTCCTCGAATTCCACTACAGACTGTTTGTATAGATTATAGTGCATATCGAGGCTATAGAGACCACCCTCAAGCGCAAGAACGCCACGGCGAGTAGTGCCAACTGCAATACAGTGGCTCATCTCAGCCTCTAATGTGGTCAGTTGCAGGATGGTGTCCTTTTTCGGATACACCGGCTTCTCTGTGATTTGCAAAAATTTCATAGTAAGGTCCTTTCTCCTGGCCGCAGCCAGAAACATATTTTTCGGCTAGCGGATTGAAGAATATAGCCGAATTTTGAACACTCGAAGGCTCAAGTGTTCAAAACTCGGCTATGCGACCTCTGTAATTAAAGAACGATAACTAGTATATTATATCATATTTTGGTCTATTTCGCAAGGATACTATCTTTACCAAAAACGCAAACAATCGAAGCCCAAATATCAGGGTTTCGATTCTGTTTGTGAGTGTGGAGTTGAGTATCCACTTGCTTAAGCTCAAAAAATCTACCCGCCGTTAGGTGGGTAGATCAACCTCACAGGTTGCATTTCTAGAGTGCAACCTACTGCGTAAATTATAGCCTGCTACGAAATTTGTAGCATGCTTTTTAGATTAACTTAGCCAAACAGTGTGCCGTCAAAGCCACATCTTCCGCCGTTGAACCGCGAGACAAATCCGAAACTGGCTTTGTGAAGCCTAACAAGATTGGGCCAGCCACCTTGGCGCCAGCAAACTGCTCAAAGGATTTATAGAGAATATTGCCAGCATTAATATCCGGAACAATCAAGACATTGGCCTTGCCAGCCACTTCTGAATTAGGTGCCTTCTTGGCGCCAATACGCGGATTAACGGCCGCATCAAGCTGCATCTCGCCATCAATCTTGATTTCTGGATGCGTTTCGTGCGTCTGTTTAATTGCAGTCTGCATCAAATCCATCGTTTCGTCCTTGCCACCCGAGCCGAAGGTCGAGAAACTCAGCATTGCAATACGGGGCTCATCATCAAGCAACTTCTCCGCCGCTTCATGGACCAGTTCAATAATCCTGCACATTTGCTCCAAAGTTGGATGCTTACAAGTGGCACCGTCCGAAAGAATCATCTTGCGGCCATCAGGAAATTCCGCATAGAAAAGACTCGTAAAGAGTTTGACTTCTGGCTTGATTAAGCCAAGCTTATCTCGTGCCGCCAAAATCACATCGCGCGAAGAATAATCTATCCCAGCCACAATGCCGTCAACTGCACCATCGGCGAGCTTCTGAAAAGCTTCCTCGAGAGGCTGCGACTCTAAAATCGGCTCAATATCCGCAAGCTCAGCTACCGCTTGCTTTACAAATTCATTATCTGCTTCTGGGAATAAGATTCGCTTCATAGCTTTATTTTAGCATGTCGAGCCACTCTATTAGCTCTTCGCTCCCGAGGCGGGTGGCATTTTCCTGCTCTAGAGCTTCAATTGTTTTATTTAAATTCTCCGAGCCAGTTTTTAGCGCCGACTCAATCTCGCGATAATCTTTCGACGAACAATAAACCTCACAGTTTTTAAGTTTCTTGAAAGTCTCGTTCATCTTCTTGATTTCCTTACCTGTTTCGTCATCCGAGACATCAATATCCTTCGGATCTTTCTGACTAGCCTTGAGTGCCAAGAGAGTCGCGTTTAACTGCAACAATTCCTTAGTTTCGTCCGCCTCGAGCGCATCGTAATAACCATCCAGCTTCTCCTTCTCGTCTTCTTTGAGATATGGCTGAATTTTCTCGGCTGACTCCTTATATTTCACAAGTGCTTCCGTAAAATGATCTTGCTCGCCCATACGAATACTCGCAGAAATCTTCACGACTGCATCTTTAATCTCGCCCGCATATTCCTGGCGACGCCGCGATTCGTAACTGCCGCGCGTATAGCACAGCAAAGCTACCTCGCCCGCCAAGGCTATAATACCGAGCAAAATACAAGCAATGTTTATCCCTAACCTTCTCATAATAGCCCTGCTCCTTGTAGAGTCGTATAAATCAAGTTCGCATAAACCCGACGACCGTCAGGATTTAAGTGAATATGGTCATCATACAGCAGCTCATAATGGCTCACCGCGATAGACCACCAGTCTGCATAGTAGACATTATTATGACTATTCGCAAAGTTCATAATCGCCGCGTTCTGCGCCTCGCGTGGTTGTGCTTCGCCGGCATATGCCGTCACAAAGACCACTGTCGAGCCACGCGCGCTGTCTACAACTTGTTGCATAATATAGTCCGTAAAAGTGCGATGATTTGTCGCCAAGCCGACCACCACTACCGGCGGAATTTGCCCGCTTGCCGCCACGGAATCCAGGATTACCGAAGCTTTCTCGATACCGCGCGATTCCATCGCATCCACATAAACGCCAGGAATAGCCGCCTCGAGATCCGCCTTCGCGCCTAACACTACAGAATCACCGATTACGAGCACCGAGGCACCATTTGCATAAGAACTCGGCGTTGCCCCAGTCGGAGCCCAAGTCGAAATACTCGGCACGGCCGATGCCGCTTCAGCTTCAGCTTCAGCCTCAGCCGCTTCCGCCTTCTCGGCATGCTCCGTCACATCTTTAATTAAAGCGTCAAGATTCAATTCCTGAACATAGCTCACCTTCTGCGCCTCGCGCTCCTCTTCTTGCGACTCAAGCTGAATCAAAATATCTGACCGCATCGGAATTACAATTAGAGCATAAACCGCAAAAGCGGTCGGCAAGACCAATAACGGGAATTGATAGCGTGGGCGAAGTTTCAAAAGTTGGCCAGAAACCACCGCGAGCGTCAAACTCAAAACAATACAAAGCGCTGCATTCTCCACTACATTAATCTCAAAAATACGCGGCAACAAGATATAAAGTGGCCAGTGAAAGAGATAAATGCCAAAGGAGTGCTTGCCCATAAACTCAAGCGGACGCAACCAGAACGGCAGACCCGTACGCTTGCGTTGGAGGCGTAAAATCGAGGCAATTAGAATCGCCGAAAGCACCGCCGCAAACTGCAAATAACCAGAAAAAGCATTATCAAACTCAACATGAATCGCCAGATAAGTCAGCGCCACGAGAGCACCAATGAGCGGAAAGATTGCTGGCCAACGACGCCTACGCCCCGGCTGCGGCTTAAGCAAATTCCGGGCCGCGATCCCGACGCCTAAATAAAAGGCAAAAGCCTGCGTATCAACAGCAAAGTATGCGCGGTTTTCTTGATGATATAACACCGCATAAACATACATGAGCGCAGCAGAAATTATCGCAATACAAGTCGAGAGCAGAATTACACGCTTCAAAAACTGACTATATCTGCGTGCCCGAATCGCAGCCAGAGACAAGACGAGCGGCAAACTAATACAGAGTTGAAACTCCAACGCCAAAAACCAACAATGCTCAAACAGATTCGGCATCGTCAGCTCTTCGTAACTGCCGCCTTGGATAATCTCCTGAATATTCGTCGAGAATAAGAGTGCAAAAAGCGAATCAAGATGCAAGCCCTCAAGCACGCCGTGCGGACTAAAGAACGCTAGACAGAGCGTAAAGACCACACAAACAAACAGCGCTGGCCAGAGGCGCGCGATGCGGCGACGAATAAACTTAAAAGTGCCAAAATTACCCTTCTCGCGACAGTCACGTAGGAGATTTGTGCCCAGCAGATAGCCAGAAATAACCAAGAAAATTTCAATTGCTAGGAAGCCGCCCGGCAAAACCCCGCGAAAAAGGTGATAAATTACGACGAGCGCAATCGCAAAGAGGCGCAGAGCATCAAGGCCGACAACCCAGATCATACTTTAATTATATCAATATGGCAGTAGCGATTGATACCAATCCTGCAAATCCTGCAGCAATGCCATATTTTCACCCTTTGCCGCTAATTCTTGAATCGCCTTTACGTAGCCATCCTTGCGCGAGTTGATACGATCAAGGCGATATTTTTCCCATTTCTGATGCTCAGATTCCGTCAAAACATCCTCGAAGTTGCGCGCTTTATAATGTAGCAACAAATCTGGCAAGCGCTCATCATCAAACTCTGGGTCAAAATGCGCCAAATCTGCACGACTCGCACGGCGCACCGCCAAACAGACGCGGCGGTCTTTGTCGTTTAAGAAACCATCATAGAGAGCGGATTCGCTATCCACGGCCGGCGGGAATTCCGGTTTCTCTTCGTTCTCTGTACGCATGCGCTCAATGAAATCTGGATGCGCGAGGAGGCTAGCTTTATTTTTCTCGATTGTTTCTTGGTCGAGCTTAATTTTCTTCCAGCCATCAGCCTGCGTCAAAACACCGAGTGGCGCCACAGCCGGACAGCGGTTGTATTTCAATTCCTTTACGATAGGATAGAAGCTCTTGCGATCCTTCTCGGCCAACAATTCATCCAAGTTATAACGTAAGTCAAAAACTAACACGCCAGAATTCTTACTTGGCGCAATCGGATAAGCAACAGTCGTCTTACCAAACTCACCAGAATAACGACCGCTCGTATAAACAAAAGGCTGCGGGCGCTCTAAGTTAATCAGTTTCATAACAGCCTTCTTGTCGCGCATTTCAAAGAGATATTTGTAAAGCTGTGGCTGTTTATCGCGAATTAGACGCGTTACGCCAATCAAAGCATTCACATCAGACAAAGCATCGTGTGCAGATTCATGCTCGATGCCATTCAATTTCGTCATGAGCTCGAGGCGGTTCGTCGCCTTGCCATCTTCCGTAACTGGCCAGTTAATATTCTCTGGACGGAGTGCACGCGTCATGCGCACAATATCTAGCAAATCCCAGCGACTACGCCCATCGCGCCATTCAAACTCATAAGGATCATAAAAATTACGCCAAAAAGTGGCGCGCATAAATTCATCGTCAAAACGCACAGAGTTGTAACCAGTCGCAATTGTGCCCTCGGTAAAAATCTCGTCCGTAACATATTTGCAAAACTCTGCCTCAGTCAAACCATCCATCTGCGTCGAAAGTGGCGTAATCTTCGTTACCATAATCGCATAAGGGCTAGGCAAGGTATCATTACAGAGTTTTACAAGGATATTTACGGGGTCACCCACTGGATTCAAATCCATATCAGTGCGCTGGCCGGCAAATTGCATAATGCGATCTTCGCGCGGATTAAGGCCGGAAGTCTCTAGGTCATAAAAGAAAAAACTCTGTTCCATAAAGATATAATAGCACAGGAAAAAGCCCGGCTTTCACCGGGCTCGCTCGAGCTTACTTACACACATTTACTTCTCGTAGACAAATTCCACAAAGGAGTCCAAAACGGATTCGAACTCCACGGGATTTGACCTTTTCTTCAGGTTACCCTGAGCAAGGACAAACGAATTGGCACGGTCGCGTTTGGTTTTCTCGGAAATATCCGGACTACAAACAACGGCGCGAACAGCTCGCTTTTCTTTTCTGCTCAGAGAGCGACAAATACTATCAAATTCCTTGCGGCACCATCTGTCATAGGTTCCCCATTCTTCGTAAACCGGCATTTTCTTCTGGGTTTCTTTGAATGTGGATAGACGGAGGACTCTAGCGGAGATGACCTGCGCATAGCGCACAAGCCAAACCACAATCGGCGCAACAACGGCGATTCCCACCATTGTCAGAAACAGATAAGTTCCTTCACCTAGTCCGCGGTTCCACAAAAGCTGGATAATACCAGCGCCATGATAGTGATAGGTCAGCACGGCCATCGTCAGCGAATACATCAAAGCCAGCTTCCAGTCGAAACTAGTACTAGGCATGATAATTGCCAGACCAGGCTGATCCTTCGGCGCCGCACCGCATCTTCTATGCGGATTAGACACCTTAGCAGCTTTACTACCAACAGAACGGTAACTAGTGCAGCGTCTATTGACTGGGCGGATTCTTACAACCAGATAGGCGAAGATAATAACCGCAACCAGACCAACGATTGCCAGGATGATGAGCGCAGGATCGAGACCTGCAGGGGTAAATTCATGATATCTGCTATTCATAAGGCAAGTAGCTCCTTTCAAAAGTTCTATAACCGCCGTAAGCTCAAGCGAATTATCGTCTTTTAATTATACCACAAAACACCAAAAAAGTCAACGTGCTCATGCTCGTTGACTCTTTTGCCCTCCTAAACTGTTTTATTCTCCGCTAGTCGAATCGTCGTCGGAACTACTAGTCGAGCCGGTTGAGCTACCATAGTAGACTTCCATGTAGAGATTCATGTATTCGTCGGAATACTGTGGTTCTTCCTTAAGTGGAACAAGCATCACGACAAACTTAAGTGGACTATTTGCTGGGATTACACCGTTATCTGTTTCGCCGTAGCCAAGGACAGATGGAATGGTAATTTCGCGAACGCCACCGATGCGCATGCCAGAGATACCTTCAAGCCAGCCCTGGATCATTGCAGTGCTGCCCGTAAGTGGGAAATTGAGCGAAGTTGGGTTCGAAGTGCTATTGAATGATGAGTCAAAGATTGTGCCGTCGGCGAGCCAGCCAATGTAGTAGGCAGAATAGTCGACATCCTGAGTACCATCTTCAATTTTATCGCCGTCGCCCTTCTTGAGGTCTTCAGTCTTGAGCTCTTGAACATCTGCAGCATTGAAAGCTTTGACGCGACTCTTGTATTCGACGAACTTATCGAAGTATTTTTCGGACAATTCGCCAGCAATCTTATCTACCTCAGCCTGATGTTCGGCAGCAAGCTCATTAAGACGCTCAATCTTTTCGTTCGAGACGGCCGTCTGCGCATCCTTGTTGTCCTGGCCGATTACAATACCAGCGTAAATTGCGAACGTCGAGCCAAGCAAAAGAACCGCAACGATAATAAAGAAAATACGCATGCGTGGACTGGTCGTTCTGTCTTCGTTTTTAATCATTTATTTACCTCCGTATATCTGCCCACCAGGTTAAAACTTAACTTCTTCTAACTTCTTCATTATATCTTGAATCGCCTGTTTTGTCAGAGTCTTATTAGGATCCGAGAATTCGAAGCGGAAGCTAACGTTCTTTGTCTTCTGACCTTCGGCCTGGAAGATGGAAACTGGGCGAATCTTGTAGATATAGCCACTCTGCTCAAAGACCTCGCGAAGCGCCTTCTCGATGTCGGCATAGTTTTGCGACTCCGAGACAGTCAAAGTAAGATCACGCTCAACAGACTGGAACTGACTGAAGCGAATCAACTTCGCAGCCTTCGTGCCAGCAAGCTCGAGAAGCTTGTTAGTATCGAACTCGAAGCCAGCAGTACCCTGCGGAAGCTTGAATTCGCGAAGAACCTTGAGTTTCAACTCGCCAACATAGCCAAGAAGAACATCGCCGGAATAGATTGCGGCGGAGCGCTTTGGCTCGTAATATGCGTTATTCTTGTCTTTCTCTTCGACAAATTCGCGAATTTCGAAGTCGATACCAAGATAATCCAAGAGAGCTTCGAGATAATGCTTAGCAAAGTAGTAATTACTATCCGTCGCATCATTCACAAACAAGCTAGCGAACTGATGGCGACCATTTGGCACATTCTGCTCGTCTACGCCATCGGTGCGGCGATAGATCTGGTTCATCTCGAACATCACAAAGTGTTTGAAACCGCCGCGAAGGTTGCCATAAGCACGGCTCACGAGCGAAGGTAAGATGCTCTGGCGAATATACTGCAAATCTGGCGAAATTGAGTTGGTGATGCGGTAAGAATTCTTAGCATCCTGGCCACATTTCTCAAGCAAATCGCCATGAATGAAGGAATAAGTCAAAGCTTCGTTCGCACCATGCGCACTCATGAAGCTGCGGATACGTGTCTTAAGATCATAACGACCACTCTTATCTGCCGTAGCATGAAGCGGAAGAACTGGAGCAATGTTATCGAAGCCACTGAGGCGGCCGATTTCTTCGTAGATATCTTCCGGAATATGAATATCTGTGCGCCAGTAAGGCACCTTGCAGCTGAGTTTATCGCCGGAGAGTTTAGTCTCGAAGTTTACATTCTCGAGAATCTGAGCAGCTTCTTTGCCACTGAAGCTCGTGCCGAGGAGGTTATTCATCTTGTCGATAGAAATTTCGACCTCGATAGCTTTTGGCTCGCTCTTCTGACTATCAAAGAGAGCGATAGGTTTGAGAGCTGGAGCGTGCTTAGCGAATTTAAGCGCAACAGGCAAAGTCTGACCAGATGGCTGACCTTTCGTGAAGCGCGTAATAGCCTCAGAGAAGATACCGTGCGTCATCTGAGTCTTGCGAAGGTTGTAAAGGCTGAAGGTTGCAGATTCGAGAATAACGCGCTTGGTATTCTCATCGATTTTAGTATTATCACCACCCATAGCACCTGCGAGCGCAACAGGAACATCATTACTCGTAATGAGGATATCGTTCTCGGTGCATTCAATTTCCTTTTCATCAAGGAGCGTGAGCTTCTCGCCAGCCTTGGCGGCGCGGACGATAATCTTAGGATTCTTCGTCTTGCCGATTTCGAGGAACTTATCGTAATCAAAAGCGTGAAGTGGCTGACCAGTCAAAAGCATGAGGTAGTTCGTCAAATCAACGATTGGATCGACTGGGCGCATACCAGACTTACAAAGATAAGTGCGCTCAAGCGTGAGATATTTCTCGGAGTATTCACCATGTGGCGTCAAAACGACAGCCGTATAGCGTGGACAGAGCGACTTATCGGCGATTTCGATATCTAGCTTGATGTCTTCTTGCTCGAAATCCGCCTTAGTCTCGAGTAACCATTCTGGTGTCTTGAATTCTTTGCCAAGGATACCAGCAACCTCGCGCGCAAAACCAATCACACCGAAGGTATCTGGGCGATGCGTGAGGGATTTGTTCTCGATATCAAGAACAATATCGTTAAGCTCATAAATTTCTGCGAGCGTCATACCTGGCTTAGCGACAGCTGGGTCGAGCTCGGCGATACCAACGTGGTCACCACCAAAATCTAGCTCGTCAGCACCAGCAAGCATGCCATAAGAATCATATTTCTTGAGCATCTTGCGCGTGCCAATGACAAATGGCTGGTCCTCGTGGACGCTTTCTGGAACGACTGCGCCTGGAGCAATCCAAGCCGCCATCATACCAGCATGAACATTTGGCGCACCACACATAACCTGAACGAGGCCTTTTTCGTTGCGTGGAATACCATCCATCTTGCCACCGTCATCAACATAGCAAAGCGAAAGATGCGTATCTGGGATCTTCTCGGCACTCTCAACTTTTACGGCAAAGATATTGTCATATTTATGAGTTTCATCAATGACATCTTCAACCTCAACGAGGCGCGAACCAATGAGGCGCACGAGCTCTTCGTCAGAGACATCGATGTCGACGTATTTTTTGAGCCAATTAAGCGAAATTAACATGCAAACTCCTTCAAGAAATCAAGTTTTGCGGATTCGAAGTAGCGAACATCAGAAAGATTGCGCTTGAGCATGACGAGGCGATCAATGCCGCCGCCCCAAGCGAAGCCATGATATTCTTCTGGATTAATGCCGGCTTCTTTAAGAACATTTGGATGAATCATGCCACAACCAAGCATTTCAAGGAACTCGCCCTTCTTGCCAGCAAGTGCCTCTGGCTTTTCGATCATAAATTCAAGAGATGGCTCGGTAAATGGGAAGAAGCCAGGCTGCGTGCGGATGTTTAGCTTCTGGCCGTAATACTTCTCAAAGAATTCGCGCAAAATACCAAGCATGTTGCCAAGTGTACAAGTTTTCGAGACATAAACACCCTCACACTGATAGAAAGTGTGCTCGTGCGTAGCATCGAGATCCTCGTTGCGATAAACGCGGCCAGGAACAGCGACAGCGATCGCCTCGCCTTCGTCTAGCTTGTGCTTGTAAGCTTTAAGAATGCGGTTCTGCATCGTGCTAGTGTGAGCTGGCGGAATATAACCTTCCTCGGTGCGGAAAGTATCAAAGTTATCACGAGCTGGATGAGCCTTAGCAAAGTTAAGGCTGTCAAACATGTGATATTCGTCATCGAGCTGCTGAGACTCAACCACATCAAAGCCCATCGAGCGATAAATATCCATGACACGATCAAGCTCGGTCATGAGCGGATGCTGGCTACCCTCATCGGCAGTCAAAAACTTTGGCAATTCGCCATTGATAGCACAAGGAGCAGTAATATCGAGCGCTTGAACATCCTGCTCGAGCGCAGCTTCCTCGGCGGCAGCAATCTCTGCCATTATTTTTTGCTTCTTTTCGTTTAGCTTGCGACCAAAATCACCACGCTCCTCGGCAGGAAGATCCTTCATCTTGGCATATTCCTGATTGAGTGCTTTGAGAGCGGCTTTTAGCTCGGCGATTTTATCGCTAGTTTTCTTCTCCACAACACTTGGCATAATACCTTAAATTTTACTACTTATAGAGAGAAAACTCAACTTAGAGCGAAAATTTTACAGGCTTATTTAAGCACGAAAATCACGATGAGCGACAAGACCGCTAAAACAATAAGCGTGCCCCAGAACCAAGTGCTGGCGCTAGACTTATGCATGCCGTCCAAATAAGAAGAATCTTCGACTAGATCGAGGTCTTCGCCGAGGGAATTTTCGTCCGCACGGCGGCGAAGATCAGCGGTAATCTTGTTTTGCAAATCACTGCGCTCTTCGTCTTTTTCTACTAAAATTCCCACGGTATTTCTCCTTTTTTCTAATCTGTTTTATACCATTGTAGCAAATTTGTGATATATTGAGGCTATACAGATATATTTAAGAGGAGGTTTAGATGGCAAAATCCAAAGCCAAGAACAAGCACAAAAAGAGTGCGAAGTTCAATACTGTCGAAGCTGAAAAAGCCAAGATTGCCAAAAAGGGTGAGGAAATTATCGACGACGATGAAGAACTTGAAGAAGTTGTCGAAGATGAAGAAGTAGTCGAAAAAGACGACGAAGAGATCGAAGAAGACGTCGACGAAGACGAAGATACCGACGAAGACGAAGACGAATCCGATGAGGATGAAGATGAGTCTGACGAAGATGAAGACGACGAAGACGACGAAGACGAAGATTCTGAGGAAGATGACGACGAGGATGACGAAGAAGATTCCGAAGATGACGAAGAATCCGAAGACGAAGACAACGAAGATTCTGAGGACGACGACGAGGATGACGAAGAAGATTCTGAGGAAGATGATGAGTCTGACGAAGATGAAGACGACGAAGACGACGACGAGTCCGAAGAAGATGATGACGATGATGACGAAGAAGAAGACGATGAGGATGATGAAGACGATGACGAAGATGTAGTCGTCACTAAGAAGTCCGCAAAGAAAGCTTCCAAGAAGTCTGCTAAGGTCGCCGACAAGAAAGCAAAGAAAGCTGCAAAGGTTATCACTAAGAAAGCTATCACTTCTGGCAAGGCTCCAAGCAAGCTCAAGATTTTCTTCGGCCGCAAAGGCGATGCAAGCGAAAACATCCTTACGATTTTCCGCGACACCAGAATCATCGGCGCTATCCTCGGTGAAATCATCGGCGTTGCAGTCATTACAATGATTGCTTTGACACTTGGCCTATTCAACCCACTTTACATGGTCTTGGCCTATGTCGGTATCACCGCGGCTATCGTAAAGCTCTCTGGTGCACACCTTAACCCAATCGTCACTGCCGGCATGATGGCAAGCCGCCGCGTTTCTGCTATCCGTGGTGTTATCTACATCATTTCCCAGATTCTCGGTGCTTGGATTGGTTTCTGGATTATCAATTCCCTACACAAGGCCGGTATCGCTTCTGGCAATATCGAAGAAGCAACTTCTGCTTTGCCAACCCTCGCTCAGGCAGATGAGCTTAAGGGCGCAACTGAAGGCTACAGCCTACTCGGTGCAGTCCGCATGATTGAATTCATCGGCGCTATTATCATTGCCTTCTTCTTCGCACGTGCACAGCGCGCCAAGAAAGACACCGCTGCATTCGCAATGACTGTAGCTGCAGGTGTATTTATCGCTATGATCATCGCAGTTGTCGTTAACAGCAACTTCTTCATGCTTCAGAGCAACACCTTCGTCCTAAACCCAGCCCTCGGCATGGTTTATGGCGTATTCCCATCAAGTGCTGAAGGCTTCGATGCTCTCATGAGCGCACTTATGCCAATGCTTGTCACCTATGTAATTCTTCCAGTAATTGGCGGTATCGTTGGCTTCTATCTTTCCGACTTTGCTACAATCCTTGAAGGCAAAGACCTCAAAGATAACATCGAAGAATAATTTCGATAAGAAAAACTCCCCTTCACTGGGGAGTTTTTTGGTGGCAAGAAAAAATCCCGCCTCTACGAGCGGGATATAAAACAAAGGAGTAAAAGCAGTAAAACACATACGAACAGGATTAATAGACTGTACTCAAATGGCTGATCAGTCTTTCTACGGTGCCGGCGTAATTGCCAATGCCAATGCCGTTTGTCTCAGCATCATCAATGACGCTCACTTCGACATCATGCGTAGGCAGATACTTTACCATGAACTTCTTGTAGCGCAGCTCAGAATTCTCGTCCACGCCGAGCAGCTCTGCAAAGATGCCGTGGATTTCGGCATTGTAGTCCTTCATAAAGCAACTGTCAGCGTTGAAGTCATTATCCTTCTCGCGAGAAGTAAGAGTGAGCTTCACTGCGGTATCGAGAGAACCTTCTGCACTGATCTGGACCATAGTCCTGCGGATATCCTCATACTTGACGCCAATGGTCTTCGGATCTGTCTTATGACGGTAGATTTTCATATCTACGCCCTCCTTATAATAAAAATACGCGTATCCGGATTGATACGACTATTTTATTATATCATATTTTCCTCTGTTTTTCAAGATGAATAAGCGCTTTCTTTACAATTATGCTTGACAAATATAACGCTTTATTATATAATACCTATACTCTTGCGCAAATTTGCGTGGGATGAATAAATTTATATTAGAGGAGGTCGTCTTTATGAAAAAGATGACTGCTAAGGCTGTAGCCGTTCTGGCTACCCTCACCCTGTCCGTCGGCACCATGAGTGCCACTCCGTCTTATGCCGCTTACGCCGATGCTCGCATCGGCGATAGTGTAAAATTGGCCGGCTCATCCATTGAGTCGACCGCATACACAGAGGCATTCGCCGCACCGGGCGATGTATTCGAGATTTTCGGAGGCAAATTTAAGCTCGTCTTTGACGAGTACTGCCGCTACTATTACTACTACGACGGCGACGGTTGCTTCTATATGGCAGAAAACTACCAGAACCCCGGATACAATTCGTGGCTTTTCTACGCCGGCTACAACGGTACTTACAGAACAGCCCACGAAGAATGGTTCCCCTTTACTATCTATGAGGACAGCGAAGAGCTCCCCGAAGCTTCTGTCGAGTCCAAATATGGCAAAGTAACCATCGACGGTATCCTGTTCTGCGCTCCTGATGATCAGCTCGTTACTACTTCTACGCTGTGCAAGGTTACTACCATTACAGGCGATAACCCCGACACAGATGGCGAAGAATGGCACGCAACAATCATCACGAAGAAGCATTACCGGCAGCTTTGCCGCATGGCTCTCATTTACGGGCACGATTTCTTCCCTGGTTACCGCGCAAAGACTTTAGATCAATACTATATTGTTCTTTATCCGAGCACAGAAGCCAACAATCTGCCTACCATGCTTCGCGCAATCGGCAATCCTTACCCGAAACCCCAGCAGTAACTCCTTGATATAGATAAGGCTCGCCTCACGGCGGGCCTTTTTCCTACCCTAAAAAATCTAGCAACAAAAAAACAGCCCCGAATTGGAGCTGCTTTTTAATCGAATTACTCAGTTACACCAAGCTCGATGCGCTTGAACTGCTTGACGTTGATGTTTTCGCCAAACTTTGCGATGTTTTCCTTGATGAATTCAGCGACAGTCTTCTTATCATCGAAGATGTATGGCTGGTTCATAAGAACTGCATCTGCGAAGTGCTTAGAAACCTTCTTAGCGAGGATATCTGCCTTCTTGTCTTCTGGTTCCTTACCAGTGAGGCTTGCTTCAGCTTCTTTGATAGCTTCTGCGCGCTTCTCTTCTGGAATCTGGTCTTCAGTGACATAAAGTGGGTTCATAGAAGCAACCTGCATTGCAAGCTTGTGAGCCATATCTTTGAAATCGTCGGTATTAGCAACGAAAGAAGTCTCGCAGTTAACTTCGATGATAGCACCAAGGCGGCCATCATGGATGTAAGCGTCGACGACACCTTCGCGGGTTTCACGATCACCACGCTTTTCAGCCTTAGTAAGACCTTTCTTGCGCATTGCAGCGAGGGCCTTATCGAAGTCACCCTTAGCTTCAACGAGAGCTTTCTTAGCATCAGTCAAACCAACACCAGAGAGTTCCTTGAGTTTCTTAATGAGTTCGATGCTGATAGCTTTTGCTTCACCAGCAACTTCTTTTGCAGTTTTTTCTTTTTCTGCCATTTTTCCTCCTTAGGAAATTTTAATTTTTAGCAAGATTAGTTCTTAGCGATTTTAGCTTTGCCATCCTTGATAGCGGCGACAAAGTAATCCAAAATGGTCTGAACAGACTTGATAGCGTCATCGTTTGCTGGAATTGGGTATTCAACGACGGTTGGATCGACGTTAGTATCAGCGATAGCGAATACTGGGATACCAAGAGTCTTAGCTTCCTTGATGGCGTTCTTGTCCTGAATCATATCAGTGACGATAACAGCAACTGGCTGCTTGTTCATATCCTTGATACCGCCATAGCGCTCGTTGAGCATGTCGATTTCTTCCTGGAAGCGCTGAACTTCAAGCTTGTTATAGCGCTTTTCGAGTTCACCAGTAGCCATGCGCTTTTCGAGGCTCTTGAGCTTCTGGATTTGCTTGTTAACAGTATCGACGTTAGTTAGCATACCGCCAACCCAGCGAACCGTAACATATGGCATGTCGATAGACTCAGCGGAAGTCTTGACGAGATCCTTGAGCTGCTTCTTAGTGCCAACGAAAAGAATCTTTTCGCCCTTAGCAGCGAGCTTAGTAAGCTCTGGAAGAGCGTTGTCGAGAGCTTCGACAGTCTTTTCGAGGTTGATAATATGAGCGCCATTGCGCTTGCTGTGGATGTATGGAGCCATCTTTGGGTGCCAGCGGCTGGTCTTGTGACCAAAATGTGCACCAGCAGCAAGAAGCTCCTTAATGTCTACTTTGACAGGCATTAGTACCTTCTCCTTTGTCTAGGGGATAGTTCGCAACTAATCCTAGACTGTTTCGTTAAATATTATTACTTCGTTATTATAACATAATCCCCCAGAAAAGAAAACACCGTTTTTGCGGTGCTTTCTCTGTTTTTTAGTCTTAGTTCTTGTAGGCTTCGAGCGTGACGTTTGTCGTGCGGGTTTCTGTGCCACGAATATATTCAATTTCGATTGTATCGCCGACCTTATATTCGCTTACGAGGCTACTTAGTGAGCCCGCTGAGCCGATTTGCACGCCGCCAATCTTGGTAATAATATCTCCATCCTGAAGACCAGCTTTGTAGGCAGGGCCACCAGTTACGATTGCACTACTACGAGAATTTTCACTTACTCTCAGATAAGCGCCGTAGCGAACTGGAAGATCGTAGGCCTTTGCGATATCTGGCGTGACTGAAGTATAAGCGACGCCAATATACGCACGTTCGGCGCGACCATTCTCGATAATGCCATTAAGCATACCCTTTGCGGAAGAAATCGGAATTGAGAAGCCGAGACCATTGTAATCTGTCGAGGTAGCGGTATTAATACCAATCACTTCGCCAGCAGCATTTACAAGTGGACCGCCAGAGTTACCTGGATTAATTGCTGCATCCGTCTGAATCAAATCCGACAAGTTTTCACCATTCGTACCATCTGCGTCATAAGCCGTCAAAGAGCGACCGAGGCCACTAACAATACCCTGCGCGACAGTGTTCTGATACATGCCAAGTGCGTTACCAATTGTAAGAACAGGCTGACCAACGGCAATCGTCTTCGAATCACCGAGCGTGACGGTCGGAAGATCGGAAACACCATTAATCTTAAGATAAGCTACGTCATTAAGCGGATCGAGACCGACAATTTTAACATCGTCATAAGTGTCGCCACTTTCCATAATAATCGTGATAGAGTCTGCACCTTCGGCGACATGCTTGTTTGTAATTACATAGCCATCTGAGGTCACAATCATGCCCGTACCGGCCGCCTGTTCGGTATTACCATAAAGATAGCTACCATAGCTCGACGTACGCGTTTCCGTCACAATCGAGACAACCGCCGGCGTTACCTTGCTTACAATATTCGCAATCGAGGTTTCTTCAAACTCAACCGAGTTGCCATTATAATAGCCGCCCGAAGTTGTCGCCGTCGTGCCAGTCTTAGTCGTATTGCCTCTTGTAAGTGCCCAAGCCGCAATGCCTAAGCCACCAAAGGCAACCAAAAGCGAAAAGATGGCAATAACAATCGCCGCAGCGCTAGCACCATTTGACTGTTTTGCTGGCGCCCCCACAGGCGCGTTCGTATGATAATTCTTCCAATCATACGGATCTTTTGTTGGCATCTGCTGTGATGCTTTGGTTTCTACTTTAGGCTCATGTAGCGGCGGAACAACTGGTTTTTCCGGGGCCGCAGGGGTCGTTGTTTGATTTACAGGAGTATTCCCACTCTCCATTAATTCTCCTTTCTAATCTTTTGTAAACTAAACGTCGAAATTCGCCTTTGAGAACAAGAATATCATCACAAGAATAAGCGAAACTGAAAATACGACAGGAAGCACAATATCGTCAGCGCGAATTTTACCATCATGCTTCAAAGCAGATAGATAACCCTTGGAAGCAACCAAGAAAACCAAGATAGCCGCAATAGGAAGCTGCGGAATTGCGATTGAAGTATCAAAGAGATTCACGCGATAAACAATCGACCAGTGATAGAAAATCCAGCTCATCTCGGTGAGGAGCATGCCAGAAATAAAAGTCGAAAGCGTAAAGTCACGATCGTCGCCCTGCATGAGGACGTGGCGGCTCGCACCATAGCCAATAATAAAGCTCACGATACTGCAGAAAATTGGATTAAACTGCGCGAGACCAACCGACACAAGGAAGCAACCAAAGAAAATAGCGCAAGCAGCCTGAATACGCGTAAAGAGCGCAGAAGTTTGCGGCTTAATTACAACGAGCCAAAGCGCATAAATTGCGGTAAGAATATAATGCCAAGCGTTAATATTCTCCGTACCGGCAAGATAAACCAAGAAAACCAAGCTCACGCCAACAATAAAGTCGACGAGGTTTGCTTTGATGTTTACCCACCAATAACGCGGACGCACGGCAATCACGCGCCATTTCGAAAGCACAACCAACAAAATACCGAAGACCCAGTTGCCAGAAATAACCGTCAAAGCGGTGGACGCTAGTGCAAGCGCGATATTTAAAGACACATGCACCAAAGAACTGAGAGCATTACGCCCCTTGCGGAGCATTACATAATCTGCCATAACTTTCTTAATTCTAGCACAGGGCCGAGTTTTTCGCCACTTATGCTAAAATAGTATGTATGAATTTGGAAGGCAAAAAGCTGAGTTTCGCACAAAAATACCCAGCCCTTAAAGACATTTTAAGTTTTCTTAGCTTCGTTGCGGCGGTGGCTTTCGGTACATTCGTTTTAAACACTTTTGTGTTCCGTAGCTACAATGTCGTGGGCGGCAGTATGGAAAATACATTACATTCTGGCGAACGCGTCATCGTAAATCGTCTCGCGGTCACTTTTGACCATTTCTTAGGCAAGGAATACATCCCAGAACGCGGACAGATCATCATCTTCGCTAATGGTGGCAACGGCGAAATCAAAAGTTGCGAAGCTCAGACTGGCATCGCTGATCAATATATCGTGAAGCGCACTATCGCCTTCCCTGGCGAACGCGTCACAGTCAAAGACGGAGTTCTCACGGTCTACAACGAACAACATCCAGAAGGCTTCCATCCAGATGACGACACGCGCAAATCCGATACGGACGGCCCGAAGACTTACACCTCTGGCGATGTCGATATTATCGTACCAGAAGGCGAATTGTTCGTAAGCGGCGATAACCGCGAAGGCAGCAACTCCTTCGATTCACGTAGTGGCCTCGGCACAATTCCATATTGTCGCGTGATTGGCCCAGCTAAACTTCGCATCTGGCCATTCGAAAAATTCAGAACATTCTAACAATAAAAACACTCCCGGAATTCGGGAGTATTTTTTAGGCTTCCGCATCGAGCGACGGGCGGTCGAGCTGTTTAACTTCGAGTGGTTCCTCGTCACTAGCCGTAATCTTAATCACGTCTTTATCTACAAGATTTAGGGATTTGTAAGCCGCATTGTAATGATTCACGGTCGTGCCGAGCGCATTGCCAAGCTTCTTCATGTAGCCATCGAAGGCGGTAATATGCGAGCCAAGCTTTGCGACGCGGGCCTGAATTTCTTGTGCGTCCTTCTCGATTTGTAAACTACGTAGGCCTTGCAGAATGGTCTGCAAATAAGCCATAAAGCTCGTCGGACTAGTAATAATAACTTTCTTATCCCTGAAGGCATACTCGATTAAATCGCGCTCACTGCCAGTTGTACCAACTTTTGCAATCAGGAGATCGTAATACAAGGCCTCGGACGGAATAAACATGAAGGCAAAGTCCATCGTCTTTTCGCTCGGGCGGATGTATTTTGATGTTTCATCAATGCGCCCCTTAAGGTCATCGCGCACTTTCTTGGCGTAAATCTCGCGCGTAGCTTTATCCTTGGCTGCCACCATGCGATTGTAATTCTCAAGCGAGAACTTCGAGTCGACTGGGAGGATTTTACCCTTATCCAGGAAGACCGCCGCGTCGACAATCTCGCCATCTTTAAATTTATATTGCAGAGCATAAGAGCCTGGCGGCAAGACGTTGCCAAGCACAGAGTCAAGGTAGTATTCGCCAAAGACGCCACGCTGTTTTGGATTCTGCAGAACGGCCTGCAAAGTCTTCAGCTCGTCCGCTACCGACACGACATGTTTATTGGTTTCCGTAAT
>JAZQSO010000024.1:0-2817 GCA_045630145.1 Candidatus Nanosyncoccaceae bacterium | reverse complement strand
GTTGAGAGCCGCCTCGTTACGATTTGGCGTCTTTTTATTGCTTCGCTCATCAATACTATGGCGCTAATCAGCTACGACTTCTTTGCTACTGCTATTGCTCCGCGCGACAGTCTTTTTCCAGTCAAAATCATTGCGCTTTATGCGATTCCGTTTTGTTTTGTAGCGTTGCTTGTAACTCGTGCGATTATTAATACCGTTTTTCGTCTGATTCGCCACAGTAAGCGTGGCTTGATTCGTGTTGTAGTGGCAGGCGATGGCGATAATGTGCGTCAGCTCATCCTTGGAATCTCGCCAGAAACTGGCTTCAAAGTTTGTGGCGCCGTTGCGGATGATGAATATGTCCCAGAAGATTGGCAGGGGAATCGTTACGAAGTGCTCGAAGATGCCGTTAAACGCCTTCGTCCTGATGCGATTATCTATGCTGCTGAGGACGGCCTGGAAGAGGCTAATTCGCTCGCGGTTGATCACCATGCACTCTTTTACTATTCGCCACCAGAAAGCTCAATTATCGCGCTCTCTGGTAACGTTGAATTTATAGCTGGCGTTCCTGTCTTCCGCATTCGAGCCACGCCTTTGACGGGTGCTGCTCAGTTCTATAAGCGTGTCGTCGATATTATCGTGAGCTTTATTTTGATTATTTTGACCTCACCAATCATGCTCATTCTCTTTATCTTACAAAAGATTATCGAGCCAAAATCGCCAGCAATCTACAAAGATACGCGCCTCACGAGATTCAATCAGGAGTTCCCGCTTTTGAAGTTCCGTTCGATTCGTCAGGCTTACAGTGGTCTTACGCCAGAGCAGGCTTTTGAAAAGATGGGCCGCCCAGAACTAATCGAAAAATATCGTAAATCTGGCGATCATATCGACAACGACCCACGCTACACTAAGTTTGGTAAATTCCTTCGCGCTACTTCGCTCGATGAGCTTCCACAATTGTTTAATGTTTTGGTTGGCGATATTTCGTTAATCGGCCCACGCGCTTTGCAGCCTTGCGAGCTCGAAAACTATGGCGACAGAGGCCTACTTCTCTCGATTAAATCTGGTGTTACTGGCCTTGCTCAGGTGAGTGGCCGCCGTGATATCTCATTTAACGAACGCCGCGCTCTGGATATTTATTACATTCAGAACTGGACGCCACTTCTAGATTTGTCGATTTTTATCCGTACAGTTTTGGTAATCTTTAAACGAAAAGGAGCAAAATAATGTTAATTTCATACGTCATTCCGGTCTACAACGAAGAAAAAGGCTTCAAGAAATTCTTTGATGAACTATTGATGCCAGAAATCAAGAAGACGAAAAAAGATTACGAAATTGTTCTCGTTAATGATGGCAGTAAAGATAAAAGTCTAGAAATCATTCAGAAAATTGCCGACGAAGATAAGAACGTTAAGGTTGTGAACTTTTCGCGTAACTTCGGTAAAGAGGTAGCACTTACGGCAGGTCTCCGCGAAGCGACAGGTGACGCTGTGATTACAATGGATGCCGATGGACAGCAACCTCCAGTTTTGATTCATGATTTTATTAAGAAATGGAAAGAAGAAGATGTCGAGCTTGTTATTGGCGTGCGTGGTAAGTATGAAAAGCATGGTCTCGTCGCAAAGCTTGGCTCCAAGTTATTCTACAAGCTTCTAAATTGGATGGGCGTCAAAGATACTGTTCCTGGCAGTACAGATTTCCGCTTGCTCGATCGCGTTTTTGTAGACGAATATAACAAGCTTGCTGAGCACGATCGCATCGCGCGTGGCTTGATGGATTGGATGGGCTTCAAGAAGGTCTATATCGATTACGTTTATGGTAATCGTCTTGCTGGCAAGCCAAGTTATAATTTTAAGAAACTTTTCCGCCTTGCCGTAGATAGCTTCATTTCCTTGAGCACGACTCCGCTAGTTGTATTCATGTGGCTAGGCGTTATCATTACGCTCGTGAGCGGTGCAGCTGGTCTCTTTGATCTCATTGAAGAGAAAATTCTTGGTGACCCTCTTGGAATTTGTTGGTCTGGCTCTGTCCGTTTGTGCTTGTTTGTATCCTTCCTTGTTGGTCTCGTGCTCATCTCTCAGGGTATTACCTCGCTCTATATTTCCCACATCTATTCTGAGGCGCAGAATCGCCCACTCTATATCATTGATAGAAAACGTTCGCGCAATCTCAAAAAGAAAGATTAATTATTCATGAAAACAGACAAGCGCCACCGCATTATTGTTCGTGCGGGAATTATTGGTATTATTTCTAATCTCATTCTCGCAATTCTGAAAGTTGTAGCTGGCTTTTTGGCGGGCTCTATCGCTATTATTGCCGATGCTGCAAACAGCTTGAGCGATTGTTTGTCTTCAATTGTTACAATTGTAACTTCGTATTTTGCGCGCCGTGCGCCAGATAAAAAGCATCCGCTAGGCCATGGTCGTAGTGAATACATGGGCACGCTCGTTGTGGGCGGTATTATTGGCTACATTGGCATTACGGCAGGCATTGAAGCGGTTAAAAAGATTATCGCGCCAACTGACCCAGAATATAGTCTCACGACGCTTATTGTTGTGATTTGTGCGATTGTTACAAAGATTTTTCTCACACTTTACAATCTTGCTGCCGGCAAAAAGGCGAAATCCGACACGCTTATTGCATCCGGTAAAGACGCCTTCTCGGATGTTTTGATTTCTAGCTCGACGCTCATTGCGATTGGTGCATTTCATTTTATGCATCTTAATATCGAGCCGTATCTTGCTCTCTTTATTAGCTTCCTCATTATTCGCTCTGGCTACGGCGTGATTCGCGAAACGACTAGCCAACTTCTCGGCGAACGTGCCGATCAGGGTATTG
>JAZQSO010000023.1:0-6668 GCA_045630145.1 Candidatus Nanosyncoccaceae bacterium | reverse complement strand
ATATTTACAAAGAATAGCGAGACTGCACTAAAGATTCCGAATAGTATGATTGCTATTTTGAAGATAGCTGCTTTCATATATCCCCTTAGTATTTATTGCTCTTGCGTTCGTCGATATATTTCTTGCCTTCGCGCTTGGCTTTAGCTTTGGCGCGAGCGAGCTCTTGGTTTGTAATTGGTTTAAAGCGGCTCTTTTGGAAATTATCCATGCGCTCTTTGCGCTTTGCCGTAACAGCTTTGAGGGCTTTGTCGTATTTGGATTTGAAGGTTGGGAACGCGTTCAAGAGACGGCGTTGCTGCCAGGTAAGAAGGCGGACCTTGTTCTTGCCGAGCTTGAGGTATAAGACGCGGTGTCTGCCACGATTTAAAACGTTGATTGGGAAGTTTGCGTTGAGTTGCTTCTGGATATTGCGCAGGGTGCGGTTGAATTTTGCAATTACGTGGTTGGAATAAATGAAGTCGATAATGAAAATTATGGCTAGGATAGCGGCTAGAGTAATGTGATGATTGCCTGGTATGAGCGCAATGAGCCAATCGATGCCTTTCTTCATGAATGGCATGAGCGCAGAAAAAGTGCCGAAAGTTAGGAAGCCATAGAGACAAACGCGGCCGTTAATATTGAATGGCCAGTTACTATAATCCCACCAGCGCGCTTTATAGATTTTTTCCATGAGGAAGGACGTGAGGTATTCGAGGGCGCAAGCCGCAAGGCCGCCAAAGAAGAAAAGCTCGAGTGGGCGGTCGGTCCAAAAAGTCATGATAAGGATAAAAAGCATGGCGCCACTACCGTAGATTGGACAGTATGGGCCGTTATAGAAGCCGCGGTTTACAAGTTCGTGGTCACGGAACAAGCTAATTGAACATTCAAAGAGCCAACCGCAGAAAGAGAAAAACATAAAAGTTAGAAAAAGATTGGCAGCAAAATCCATATCAATCATAAGCAGATTGTAGCATATTTGCGAGGTCACAAAAAGCACCGCAGCTCGGCGGTGCTCTTCGGATTATTTGCGTAAGCCAACGGCTTTTTGGATAAGATGAAGCTTCTCGTTTGAAACTTCCCTTGCGTAATTCTCGCCGTCTTCGAGGATTTTCTCGACATCTTCATCGCTGATTTGTGCAACCTTTTCCTGGAAATCGCTAAGGAAATGGAAGACGCTGTTTGCGACCTGTTTCTTAAGATCGCCATACATAGTCTGTCCGGCGAAGTCTGAGATAACGTCCTGCAGCTCACGGTTATTAATGAGGGCTTCGATTTGCATGAGGTTGCTGATGCCCGGTTGATTGATCATATCAAAGCGGATGACGCCTTCGCTGTCCGTGGTGGCGCTCATGATTTTCTTCATAGCAGCCTTCGGGTCGTCGTTCAAGGAAATCTTGGACTTTTCGTTAGCGCTGCTCTTGCTCATTTTCTTCGTAGGGTCAGTTAGAGAGCGGATGCGCAAGCCCTTGTCTAGTCCCATAAATTTCACCTGAGCTTTTTCGTCTTCTGGGGTTGTGAAGAGTGCTTCGTCGAACTTATTATTCATGCGGATGGCGATATTGCGGGCAAGTTCGAGATGTTGGAACTGATCTTCGCCAAGTGGAATGTAGTTTGCGTCATAGAGTAAGATATCTGCGGCCATGAGGATAGGATAGTTGAAGAGGCCGACAGAAACGGATTCGCGATGTTCTTCGGATTTTTCCTTAAACTGGGTCATGCGGCTAGCTTCGCCAAACGGCGTGAAACAATCTAATATCCAAGCAAGCTCACTGTGGGCTGGCACGTGCGACTGGCGGTAGATGTGAACATTTTCAGCTTCGATTGGGAGGCCAGCAGCGAGGTAATATTTGATGCCTTTGATGACCTGGCCGTACAACTTTTCGTGGTCGATTGGGGTTGTGAAGGAATGTAGATCCGGCACAAACATATTGATGCGGTATTCTTTGTTCCCTGCGTATTTCTTCGCAAGGTTAATCATTGGCGTGTAAGCGCCGAGGAAATTTCCGATTGTAGGTTCTTCATTAGCGCGGACACCGGTAAGAATTGTTTTCATAAATACTCCTTAAAGGATATTATAGGTGATATTTGAAAAATATAAGTCAAGAAAAATACTGCAGGCTTAACGCCAAGTGAAGATATTGTAGATGTTTGCAGTATTGTTGTTCATATTTTTATTATACCATAAGATGAATAAAGCACAAAAAATCCGCTTCTTGGCGGCTTCTATCGTTATCTATGTATATAAATCTGAACCGAGCTGCTCGTATTAGCAATCGGTGGGGTTAGCGAATTTGCTCCATGCCTCGGGAGACATGTAAGCAACATCCTTATCGAGATGTCCAGCGCTAGAGTACTGCCAGATGGTCAGATACTTCCAGACGCCAATATTATACGGCATTACCTCTTCTTGGATACCAAGGTAGTTGCCGGAATCGGTTTGTGAATTTTGTGGATATCCGGCCATCCAAAGGCCGTAACTTTTTGCAACTGCTTTCCAGCTGTTGCCGCCGTTATTAATATCCTTAGCACAAGCATACATGAGTGGTCTTACGCCTCCAGTGAGACGTGTGACTTCGTCAAGAAATGCATTGCAGAAGTTTGCGTTAGCTGCGTAGTCGATACTTCCGTCAGCTTTTTTGATAGAGTATTGCGGTTCAAAGTCGCATGCCAGGAGCCATGTATGGTCCCAACCTGCCTTTGTCAGCTCATCTACAAAGAACTGAGCTTCAGTCACTGCGTCGACGCCAGATTCGGGTCGTACGAGGTGATAAGCCCCGATAAGCTTGCCTGCATCCTTTGCAGTCTGCAAATTCTCGGTCAAACATGGGTCAGTATAGGTGTAGCCTTCGCTAACCTTTACAATAACGAAATCGATTTTATCGAGATCGCCTTGCCATGCGCTCGGTGGGTTGTGCTCGGATACATCGATACCCTTCAATCCCTTTGCCTCAATTTTGGCTTGGAGATCGGACGGTAAGGTGTTTTCGCTTTCAGGTGAATCTTCTTCGATATAGTTCACGGGCTGAACTTGGGGTTCTGACTCGTGGCTAGTTTCGGAGATGATGTCATCCTGAGCTGTGTCGGTTGTTTCTGTATGATTGAAGGTACCAAACGGGATTTTACCCCCATTAGCACCGTAGTTATAGGCAAGAACTGCTACAATGCAGGTTACGACAAAGCCGGTAAGATATGCGGCGATGACGGGATGCTTCGTATAAAAGCCACGGATGGCCTTTGCAGTTTCCATAACGATGGTCTTAATGAGCACGAAGATGCTCACGAAAACGTTTTTAAGTGCAGTAAAGATTGTCATAATCTTTACCCTCCTTTCAAGTATATAGAAATGGCCGAACAGCTCGGTCCAGAATAGATAATGTTCAGGGGTGCAATTAGATTGCGCCCAATAGAGAATATTATGACATAGTAATAACTGCTTTGCAAGAGGTTTTATCTGTTTTTTGAGGTTTTTAGTTATGTAAAAATCCCGCACTTATCGCGCGGGACTTTTGTAGGGATGAGGTTTACCATGGAGCTTGAATTCCAGGTAATTCGGGATCCAAGTCTACGACATCGTCGCCCGGAACAGAATTTGTTGGTGTAGTGCTTTCTGGTACGGGTTCGGTTTCGGTCGGAGCTTCCGTAGGCTCAGTTGTCGCCTGTGTGGTTGTCGGCGGCTGAGTAGTTGGAGCTTCGGTGATCGTTGTTGCCTCGGTCGTAGCTACTGTCGTTGTTGCCTCAGTAGTCGAAGTGGTTTCGGCTTCGGAGGTTGTGGTTTCTGTTGTGGTGCTAGTTGTAGCTTCCGTCGTAGAAACCTGACTTGTAGTAGCCTCGGTCGTGATTACTGTTGTTGTCGTAGCGCTCGTTGTGTATGGTTGCGGTCCGGTAGGATTATCGGATTTTCCGTGACCCATAACGAGGATAAGAATAACTACAGCAATGATGATGGAAAGCATGATAGCGACGAGTGCAATCAGCGTACTTCTTGCTATACCGTCAAAATCATGGCTTATGGGATCCTCGCCGTAATAATCCTCATTGATGTCATATTCATCGTCGGAATCATCGTAATCGTCCGTGGGCGGATAGTAGCCTGCGGGTTCGCTTGGTTGATCCTCGAATTCCGAGAGATCGCCAGTATCGATGGGCTTATTGAAATATTGTGCGTATTTCGGATTTTCGGGTCGGATTGCTCCGAGGTTCATTGTGTCGAAGTCGTCAGAGCGATTGCTCATTTTACCTCTCTCCTTTCGTAAAGAACAAAATATTAGTATATTATACCATAATTGATTTAAATAATCAAGATGCCTAAGTTTATTAATCTGTTATTCTCTCCTAGTAAATAATCAGAAATATGTTATAGTATATACAACGTACCTTAAGAATTGGTTAGTATTTTAGCTCGGTTTTGGGGACTTTGGGGAGTCTCGAAAACCGGGCTAAAGTCCGAGATTTTATAAAAGGAGCTGTTTTTATGCGACTAAGGCTTAAGAACTCTTTGATGCTCGACACGGACCAGATGTCGTGCTCAGAATCCGCGAAAGGTTTTATCGAATACGCCTTCTTCTTGGATGGTAATCTGGAAACGCATGATTTCGACAGCGTTATGATGCGCTTAGTTCATGCTCTGGACCATACTGTACGAGAAGGCTCGGTGCACATCAGTGGTACTAAGGTGGTTGATTTTAATATCACCTGCGTTCCTGAGGCTATTTCTGCCCTGGCGGCGGCTTACCCTGAGCTGGCCATTTATAAGGGCTTCGCGAAGTGGTTGTGCTGCTGTAATACTGCTCACAAGAAGCATTTGCCTTCGGTCGAGAGTTACTCTGATCGTGCAAGAGTAGCGGCTTGCTGGTGGAATGAACGCATTATTCGTCCTGGTGCTCATCTGACCGTTGAAGCTGGGGATGTTGATGCTCGTTTGAAACAGATGGTTGCAAACCGTGCTCTGATTGATGCTGCCTACGCAAACTTTCTTGATGCTTTGGCCGAGCATGTTGATAAGGAGCAGAAGTCTGAAGGTGTTTGTTTTATTCACTGGCGCAAAGACTGGTTAGACGAGCTTACGGACAAGCTGGACGCAAGGCTTGGCGAGTTGGGCGAAGGTTCTGGAGGTACTTGGTTTTTGACCGAGGAAATCATGAAGGTTACGCCGACGCGTGTGCTCGTGACGGAACATGATTGTGAGTATTGCGAAATTCTGCCTGGCGAGTTCCTCTCTGGAATGTTCGACAACGATGCGATTTATCGCGCATGCGATCGCCATGGCTACGGCAAGTTTATTAGCTATAAGGACTTCTCTACGGACGACTAATCAAAGCTAATCCCCGCCTTCGGGCGGGGATTTTTATCGATTAATAAAGATGTAGGCATAGTAGCTAAGGAAGATTAATACCATTAGAACGCCTTCAGTGCGAATTAGTTTCTTGCCGCTGCGACTACAGAGCCAATAGGTGACGGCTGCAAGTAAGACGGCAATAGAGTCTACAATATTAAAGCTATTTGTTTCGAAGCCACCATAGAGTAGGATTGGTAGACCTAAAACGATGCAGATATTGAAGATATTCGTGCCAATGATATTACCGACGGCGAGCTCGAATTCGCCCTTCTTTGCCGCTCCGACTGTCATGACGAGTTCTGGCAACGAAGTACCAATTACGATTACCGTCATGGAAATGATCTTTTCGCTGATGCCGATTTTTTCGGCTAAGCCAGCGGCGTTGTCTACGGTTAAATCGCTTGCAATAGCAATTACAAAGATAGTAATGATGATGTAGATTACGGAGCGAAGTGGCGAGTATTTGGCTTTTGGAGGGCGGCCGCGTGGCTTTGGCTTGTTTTTGATGTAGGCTAGGATAATGTAAAGAATGAAGACGCCGAAGAGGAATACGAAGGCGCCGGCTTCAAGCTTGGATAAGCCGTTTTTGTAGTTCCCGAATAGCGAATCGTTGAGCGCAATACAGAATGCTAAAGATGTAATGACGAGGATCGGAAGTTCGTTTTTGATAATGCGGTTTTTGACGTGGATTGGATGGACGATTGTGGCGATGCCGACAATTAGGAGAATGTTTACGACGCAAGAGCCGATGACGTTTGCGAGCGTCATGTCGTAGTTG
This sequence comes from Candidatus Nanosyncoccaceae bacterium, assembly GCA_045630145.1. Classification (GTDB taxonomy): domain Bacteria; phylum Patescibacteriota; class Saccharimonadia; order Saccharimonadales; family Saccharimonadaceae; genus UBA2834. The sequence continues at coordinate 576 of JAZQSO010000023.1, read as the reverse complement.
TGAGTGGCGATGGAATTGAAGGATATGGCGAGCTCCGGGGCACAGGTGCCAAAGGCGGCAATTGTGAGTGCGATGAGGGTCTTAGATACGCGCATGCTCATCGCAAAAGAAGATGCTGAATCAACAAAAACATCCGAGGCTTTAACCAAGGCAAAAAGACCCACAGCTAGCAGTAGGATGTTTATAAGCATTAGCTTTATTTTATTATATTTTGAGCGGTTTGACCAAATGGGCTTGTTTCTGTTATAATAAGCACATCGAATTCTGGGGCACTAGCTCATTTGGTAGAGCGCTTCCATGGCATGGAAGAGGTGAGGAGTTCGAATCTCCTGTGCACCACCATAGAGAATAAAAAATGGCCGAACGGCCTATTTTTTATTCTCTGTGTTGGGCACGGAGATGTGAACTCTCCGAGTTCGGATTCCGTAGGAGCCGAGCGAAAACAGAAAAATAATTATATTTTGGATTTTCCGAGGCGACGCCCGGAATTGTCCTGAGCGTAGCGAAGGATGTATCTCCTGTGCTCCACCAGAAAATATAAAACGACCCGAAGGGTCATTTAAGTCGGATCGTAGC
>JAZQSO010000022.1:0-9618 GCA_045630145.1 Candidatus Nanosyncoccaceae bacterium | reverse complement strand
AACGCTAGCCCTAAAGCTATTTCGAGGAGAACCAGCTATCTCCGAGTTCGATTGGCATTTCACCGCTAACCACAAGTCATCCAAGCACTTTACTGCGTACCCTGGTTCGGTCCTCCACTGCGTGTTACCGCAGCTTCAACCTGCTCATGGTTAGGTCACCCGGTTTCGGGTCTAATCCTGCTGACTTGACGGGCTATTCACCCTCGCTTTCACTGTGGCTCCATCATCTGACTTAGCCTTGCCAACAAAATTAACTCGCTGGATCGTTCTACAAAAAGCACGCCGTCACAGCCGAAGCTGCTCCGACACCTTGTAGGCACTGAGTTTCAGGTTCTATTTCACTCCCCTCCCGGGGTTCTTTTCACCTTTCCATCACTGTACTAGTTCGCTATCGATCAATTACAATATTTAGTCTTGGCAGGTGGTCCTGCCGGATTCAAACAGGGTTTCTCGTGCCCCGTCCTACTTGTGAAAACACATATAATTTCGTAAAAGTTGATTTCGCATACGGGGCTTTCACCCTCTCCGGCGCGCCATTCAAACGCTTCCGCTATCAACTACGAACATTATCCACTCAGTTAACGCTGTTGGTTTTTATGCCGAACGGTCAAATTGCTTTAACTGCTCAGCATAAAAATTGTGTAAACACGCAACACCCTTCATGACTCTGGCCGTTAAACCGTATGGTCATTTTAAGGTTTGGACTGCTCCAATTTCGCTCGCCACTACTTTCGGAATCATTGGTTATTCTCTTTTCCTCAACCTACTAAGATGATTCAGTTCGGCTGGTTCCCGTCTATTTATCCTATGTGTTCAGATAAATGCAATACGACATGACTCGTATTAGGTTGCCCCATTCGGAAATCCCTGGATCAAAGCTTGTTCTCAGCTACCCAAGGCTTATCGCAGAGTTCTACGTCCTTCATCGGTTGTAATTGTCAAGGCATCCACTATCAGTGCCCTTATGTACCTTTTTATGCATTGACTTAACTAGTAATTGATGTTCAATTACTAATCGCACGATTCATAATGAATCAATGCCGCCAATATTAATTTCCTATGTTGTCATCAAATTGTTAATAGATAAATTTCGGCGCAAGAAACTTGACGTAATAGGAATTACCTAGTCGTCGTGTGGATCAGCAGAACTGATTTTTCTCGCAATTTATCACACTATGTTGAGAGGTTCTAATCTGATTTGTATCAGGTTTTTGCTGAACTTCAACTGAACTGTCCTTATATTATCGCATTTTCGCAGGCGATGCAAGACTTTTTTTGAAAAATCTTTCAAAATTACGCACTTTTTTGCGTTTTAGGGGTTAAATACCGGATTTCTATGCTTATTTTGCCCTATCTACCCGGTTTTGACCTCCTTTTAAGCTCTTGATCGTCGTTATATATATAACGGTAACTCCCCTGCTTGCGCGCATATATATTATATATATGTGAATTTTGAGCAGAAAAAGCACCGCCAAACAGCTCCTCAATTTTGAGTTTTAGCTTTCTGACGGTGTTATATATATAATTCTGTATCAAACTACTTATAGTTTAACACGCTTATGTTTAGGCTTGCAAGCTTTTTATCTTAAAAACCGAGTTCTTTATATACGGCTTGCTGATCTTCATGGATAAGCTGCAACTTAGCATCGATGTCCGCGAGACCTACCTTAATATCCCTAGACAAGGCTGGCTGATCGATCTTTGGCGTAAAGAATTCACGATATCGATTAGCTGGCTCTTCCTGGCGGATAATTGTAGCAATATAGCGTGGATAGTCTGCAATCGTCTTGTCGCCCTCTTCCTTGGCGAGCCAATCCCAGTTTTCAAACATCCAATCAAGCGCACCCTTCTGAGAAACGTAGTTACCAGCAAGGCGATAGAAGAAGCCAAAGCGATCCTGTGGACGAATCGTGCCATCCATGAGCTTCGGCAAGTAGCCGAGCAAAGTTTCTTCGTTACGACTTGCGGCAAGCGCGCCGCCGATATCACGCTTAAGCGCAGCATCGACAGTATTGCAGTAGATATCGAAATACTTAGACGAAAGTGCATCGTTTTCGCGAAGGAGCGCGGCAGCGACCACCCAACGAAGATCTGTATCTACCTTAGTAATATCTTCATTTGCATAAGTCTTTTCGATTTCTTCACGGAATTTCTCGTCCTTCGAGAAGCGCATCAAGCCCATGATGGTTGGGCGGAGACGACGTTCGTTATCCGTATCATCTTCCCTAGCTACAATGCCAAGCCTTTCGAACTGCGCGCGAGCGATATCACCTACACGGCGCTGGAAGGCACGCTTTTCATCCGTATATGGGTCGAAGAACACCTTAAGGTCATTTACGATTACTGAGAGCATATCCCAAATAACCGCATCCGTCTCGTTCTTGAAAGCATCAAGAAGCTTGAAGAGCGAGGCGCTCGAGACTTCATTAGTCTTTGCGAGATAGCGACGGTCGATTAAGAGACGAAGCTTCTGCTCCTTATTAAGTTCAGAGAGATGAGCAAGTTTCTCGTCCAAAGCGGCCTCGGAAAGCTTGATTAAGTAGTGGCCAGAAAGATCATCCTGGAGCTCGCGAATTGGATATTTATAATCCTCGGCCTCACCGCTAAGGAGGAAGCGATGCTGTTCGCCGGTTTCAGCATCAACAACTGGGTAACCAGACTGAACAAGCCACGGCGTCATAAACTCCTTTACATCGAAGTCCGCATAATTACTGAGCGCGTTCCAAAGATCATCGGCAGTTGTATTCTGGTATTTATGCTTTGCGAAGTAATCCGCGAGGCCAGCAAGGAATTTATCTTCGCCCATAATGCGCATGAGCATCTTCATGAGGCGGGAGCCCTTGGCGTAAACAATCGCGCCATCAAAGAGATTGGCAATATCTTCAACATTCGCCACATCAACACGGACCGGCTGAACACCTGGCAAGCAGTCGCGGCGGAGAGCTGAAAGCACAACTGAGGTATCGAAATCATCCCAAGCACCAAGCTCCGGGCGGAGCTTGTCTACCGAGTAAGCCTCCATCATATTCGCAAAGGACTCATTAAGCCAAAGATCATTCCACCATTCCATAGTTACGAGGTCGCCAAACCACATGTGCGACAATTCGTGCGCAACCACTGTACAAACATAGAGCTTCTGGTCGAGGCTGGAATTCTCGTTGGCAAGCATCGCAATCTCGCGATAAGTCACAAGACCCCAGTTCTCCATCGCGCCAGCTTCAAAATCTGGGATGGCAATAAGGTCCATCTTTGGGAGTGGGAATGGAGTTTTGAAGGCATCGTCATAGAAATCTAGAACCTCAGCGGCGAAATCTGCGGAATATTTGAGGTCTTCGAGCGGCTGGTTAATGCAGGCATAAGAGCGAATGCGGACACCATGCTGAGACTTGGTTTCAACGTAATGGAATTTGCCCACGCAGAAAGCTACAAGATAAGTCGACATGCGTGGTGTATCTGGGAAGTTTGCAATAATGCAATCGTCCTCATGAGTAATAAGATCGCAAGGCATATTGGAGAGAATTGTATCTTCTGGGTCTTCACTGGTGATTTTGAGCTTAAAGACTGCTTTGGCGGCTGGCTCATCGACGCATGGGAAGCATTCGCGCGCATAATGGCTCTCGAACTGCGTAGAAATGAGGCGTTCTTCCTTGCCATTATGTTTGAAGGTTGAAAGATAAGCGCCTTCCATGTTGGCAGTCGGCACGAAGGAATAGTTCACGATAATAGAATGCGTGCCGTTTTCGAGCTCTGGGATATATAGCTCGCCGTTTTCTGTACGGTAGCGGTCGGTCTCGACGCCGTCAATAAGGACGGTTTTGATATCCAAATCGACAGAATGCAGGCGGATTTCGCCCTGCTTTACCTCGCCCGTAATTTCTGCACGCGCAGTAATTTTTGTTTTTGCCTTATTAATCCTGAAAGCCAAGTCGTAACGTTCTGGCACAAAATAACCCAATAATTTCTCCATATATATCTAGTTTAACACCTTTATTTGATGCCCAGCAAAAAGACGCCACTTTAGGCGTCTTTTTAGGATTTTATGAATTATTCTTCGTCGCCAAGAAGTTCCTGTGCGCGGAAGATCATCTGTGCAGTTTCGTCAGTTTCAACGATGTAGATAGGCTTGCTATCCGATGCAGAGATAAGCGCATGATGACCAGTAAATTCTGGGTTTTCGTTCTTTGCCTCATCAAGCTTGAAGCCAAGATAGCCGAGCTTGTTTGCGATGAAGTGGCGGATTTCGACAGAGCGTTCGCCAATCGTGCCAGCAAAGACGAGTGCATCTGCGCCATCAAGCATGGCAGCCATCTGACCGATGTAAGCCTGAACGCGGTAAACAAAGATAGAGTGCGCAAGCGTCATCTTCATATCACCTTCGTCGCGACCCTGGATAATATCGCGCATATCGTCAGACTTGCCAGAGATGCCGAGGAGACCACACTTCTTGTTGATGTATAGCAAGAATTCTTCGTCGGAAGTAATCTTGAGAGCCTTCTTAAGTGCGAGCGCACCAGCAGCATCGATAGTACCGATACGAGTAGACATTGCAAGACCTTCGGTTGGGGTGTAGCCCATGGAGTTGTCCATAGCGTGACCGTTCAAGATTGCAGAAACGGAGCTACCAGAGCCAAGATGAGCAGCAATGAGCTTTTCTGGCAAGATGCCCTGTTCTTTCATGTAGCGAGAGATAAAGGCATAGCTTAGGCCATGATAGCCGTAGCGCTTGATTTCGTGCTCGTTAGCAACGTCAAGATCGAAGGAATAATATTTTGCGGTGTCTGGCTTCGACCAGTGGAAGGCAGAGTCAGAAACGGAAATGATTTTGACGCCTGGGAAGTTTTCGCGGACACCCTTGATTTCGTTCGCAGTGGTTGGAACATGGACCGGGTTGCGCTTTTCCGCCTCGGCAAGCTTCTTCATGTATTCTGCGTCAACGATGTGGTCCTCGGTGAAGTAATCGCCAGGGGCAACGATACGAACGACGACAGCCTGAAGCTTGTTCTTGTCGTTTGTGAACTGCTGATCAGCAAGGATGGCTGGAACAGCAGAGATTGCTTCGTTAAGGTCTTTACATTTAACATCAATCTTGGTCTTCTTGCCTGCTGGATCTTTCATTGTGCAGACAACTTTTTTGCCCTCGTATTCAAAATGGAAGTTAGCGAGAAGTTCGCCACCATCATAAAGCGCGTATTTGCGGGATGCGCTGCCCGGGTTGGTGATAAGGATTAACTTGCTCATGAACGTATTATAGCACAGAGGTGAAGCCTATATATTCTATTCTTCTCACTCCACTTCGTTCTGTACGTTTCGAAGAATAGAACATATAAGCACACACATTAACCATCAAAAGTTGTAAATGTTTTAGCTTGCGCTTGAAGCTCTGGCAGAATATTTCGCATTTTAACAGAGGCAGGAATAACTTATGCTTCACATTTTTACAAAGCTAATATAGAGTGCCTGCACGGGCCGGGGCAGCCCGTGAGTGTTCTGTCGCTGAGGCCATTGAGGCCCGATTCGCAGGGGTCCCAGTGAACGGCGATTCTAGATAAGCTAGAGGCTCCTGAGAAAGAGTTTCATGAGTGTAAGAATCATCATTCTAGGCATTAACATGGAAGTAACCATCCGCTTGCCGAAACTCAAAAAAGTTACCCGCCGTTAGGCTAAGGTAACTTTATCCCCAAGGTCGTATTTCTAGAGTGCGACCTACTGCGTATATTTTAGCATATCGAAGCGTAAAAAGAAGTCCGGCCGTTAGGCTCAGACTTCAAACCATTCAAAAGCGCAGTTCCTAGGGCTGCACCCATGACCATATTATATCATTCATCAACGCCATACAGCGCAGCATACTCACCATTCTTTGCCTTGCGTTCGACCATCTGTGAAGACAAGTCGTGCTTCTCGCAAATACCTAACACATCAGCGGCAATATCCCAGCGCGAACAGCGGTTGCGCGCAAGCTCATCAAGTGGCGAAGTCGTGGAGCCCTGATCCTCGTAGCCATGAATATGGAATCTGCGTGGGTCGGCATAGTTCGAGATAATCGCGCGAAGCGAATCCGCATAGCCATGGAAGTTTACGACCACTGGCCAGTTACCAAACAGCTCGTCAAATTTTTCCTGAGTCATCTTATTATCCGTTGTGCCGATAGCGCCGAAGCTCAAAGCAGCAATATTCACAAACCTCATCCGGATTTCTGGGCAAACAGATTTCACTATTTTAATACCTTCAATAGCCTCTTGAGTTGGCAAGTCACCAACGCCAGCCACAATTACCCAAGGCGCGTCATCGGAAGCAAAATCGAAGACCGAAGCACCACCATTTTCCAACTGGTAATACGCATGTGGCACATCAATCCAGCGTGGTTGCGGATTCTTATTGAAGGTCGCGAGATTCACAACATTCTTAGATTCCGTCATGTAGTTCCAGGCAGCCTCAGCAGCATTATCATCAACGGGAAAGAAGCAGTTTGCAAGATTCGAAGGCTTGCTCAAAACACTCGTAATGAGCGCAGGGTTCTGATGCGTGTAACCATTATGATCCTGTCTTTGCCAGCAAGAGGTTGAGAGGATATTCAAGGCCTCATAATCTGGGCGCCAAGCCACTTCTTTGCTCTGCTTCAAAAACTTCAAATGCTGATCAAGCTGCGAAGAAACAATCGGCAGGAAAGCCTCATAGCTCGTCATAGCGCCTTTGCCGCCGCTCAAGATATGGCCAGCCAAGACCGCAAAAAGCGTATTCTCGGACAGCATCTCGACAACTTTGCCATCCTTTGCGAGGTTTTTATCCCAAGCCTCCTCTTTTTGCTGCCAAGCACGGTCCGTTACGTCATAAACCTGCTGCATGCGGTTCGAGGTCGTCTCGTCTGGCGAGAAGAAGTAGAAATCTGGCTCGTTATCTAGAGCTTCCGAAACATAGGTGCCAAAGGTGCCCGCAATGTGGCATTTTTCCTGGCCAGGCACTAGCTTATTCTGCGATGAATTCATTGTAGAGCTCCTCGAAATTATATGATTTTAGCCATTCTTCAAGCATCTGGCGTTGATAAGCATCCGTCTTTGCTTCCGGCAGTGGCACCTGGTGCGCTGCGCAGTTTCCTTCAATCTTCGTGCCGTTCAGCTGCTTTGGACCGCTATAGCCCTTTGGCGTGCGCATAATAATGAAGGTTTTGCGATTTGCCTTGCCGAGCACTTGCTGGAATTCGTCATCGTTTGTGCCGTCAATCATAACTGGCTCGAAACCAAAGCCACGGAACATTTGCATTAGCTCACGCTCACTACTGCGGCCGTAAATTGTAGGGGCAGAAATCTTGTAGCCATTAAGGTGAAGAATCGGGAGCACCCAGCCGTTAGCTTCGGAATTGAGTAGCTTATTAAGGTTGAGACTGGCGAGAGCGGTGGCGGTTTCTAATTCACCATCACCGATTAAGACGGCAGCCATTTTATCTGGGCGGCCAAGCATCGCGCCATAAGCGTGCGCCAAAGAATAGCCGAGTTCACCACCTTCAGCAATTACACCTGGCGTGGCTGGGCTAGAGTGCGACGGGAAGCCATAAGGCCAAGAGAATTTCTTACAAACAAATTCGAGACCGTGTAGATTACGGGTGGCTTCTGGATAGTATTTCTCAAGTTCGCCATCATAATACAAGTTTGCCTGGAGTGCCGGGAAGCCATGGCCAGGACCAAGAATAAACTGCGCTTCTGGGAAGCGTGCCTTGATGTTTGCATAGGCGATATTAATGCCAGGGCAAGTGCCCCAGTGACCCAAGAGGCGCGGCTTAATATCTGCCTCGCTGAGTGGTCTTTTTAGTAGAAAATTATCTTGCAAAAAAATCTGCGCTACGGAGAGATAGTTACAGAATTTAATGCGGTGCTCTAGTTTGAGGAGGTTTATCTCCGAAGTGCCCAACCCGTTCATGCTTTTATTCTACCATAAAAAAGACGCCGCGTGGGCGCCCTTTTAGTCTGTGATTTCGAGGGCCTTGATTGTAGCCCCAATAATCTCCTTGATAGTTTCGTCGTAGCTTTCGTAGATGCGGAAGCCAGCAGCGTAAGGATGACCGCCACCACCGAAGTATCCGGCGATTTGATCGGCAACTGGCGAAGTGCTGCGGATTTTGCCCGTAAGCTTGCCGTCTGGATAAGTCTTGATAGAAATTGCAACATCCACGCCCTGCACCATGCGAAGCTCTTCAAGAATAAGAACGTTTGGATTGTATTCGTCGGAGTATTCCTGGATCTCTTCAAAAGGAATGAGGATAGTAGCGAGGCGACCATCGAGATGGTATTCCACGCGCTTGATAAGGTCGGCTTTGTAATCTAGGATGCGCGGAGTCTTCTTGGAGAGCTCGCGGCGACGCTCTTCCATGTCTGCAATTTCGAGACCGCAATCCAGGAGGTCGGCAGCAATACGGAAATCTTCCGAAGAGGTCGAAGCGGTTGTAAGGCCAAGAGTATCTGATTGAATGCCGTAGAGCAAATCTTCGGCGCACTGCTTAGAGATTTCGATCTTTTGATCTTTGAGGATTTTATAGATAAGACCGCAGCAGCTAGACATTGGCTCAATGATAGATTCGTATGGGAATTCTAGGTCAGCCTCGGTTTCGTGATGGTCGATTACGAAGACTGGCGTATTAAAGAGACAGTTCTTAATGGCCGGGTCGTCGAGAAGCTTAGAAAGAAGAACTGTCGCAGCGGTATCCACGATAATGAAAGCATCGGCGCGCCAAGCGAAGTCGATATCTACGCGGTCCCAGCCACTGAAGTAGCGCATATATTTTGGGATTTCGACTGGGCAGTAGAGAGAGACTTCCTTGTCAGCAAGAGCATCCTCGAGCGCAAGAGCGGAGCCCAAAGAATCACCATCAGGATTCTCAGCCTGGATGATACAGATATGCTGCTTGTCTTTGATGAATTCAGAAAACTTGTCGTACATTGGTTTATATTATATCAGATTCTATATCTGAGGCTTTTTAGCGCGGATTGCGCTACCCTAACTGCGTCGCTAGTAGATAGATAATTCCAATTAGATTCACGCCGCCATGGATAATCATTGGAGTTATTAAATGCTTTCTTTTCTTGTATCCCAAAATACAGATAAGGCCCAGCACAAAGGAGTATCCCATGTTATACCAATCAAGCAGCCCAAACATTACATTTAATAGCAAGAAGGCGCCAATTTCGCCAAGTACTGGACTAACAAAGTGCTTCGCAAAGCCCCTGAAATAGATTTCCTTACAGATACCGCTAACCAGAACGAGGGATATAAAGTATAGGACCGCTACACCCCAAGACATATCTATGCTCTCGAGAGCTAAGTCCGTTTGCCCCGAAACAGTCCATAGGAAGGCTAGATCCGCAATAGCTGCCAGAGCCATAAGCAATAGACCCCAGAGAATGTCACCTGCGAGCGTTTTCTTCTCGTAGATTTCTTTCTTTAGGTCGATTTTATTATCCTTATAGAGATGGACTGCTGCGGGCAGCATGGCAAGATTTACGATTATAAAAGTAAGGCCAAAAATCCAAGGATTAGCCTGAACGTAGCTCGCAAAATCTAGCAAGTTCATACCGGGCTTATAGTAGCCCAAGGCATTGACGATTTCGGCACCAGCAATCAGCACAGTTA
>JAZQSO010000021.1:0-3690 GCA_045630145.1 Candidatus Nanosyncoccaceae bacterium | reverse complement strand
ATGTCCATGCAGATATTTCCGACAATTTCGTAAGCTTTGCCGTTGATATAAACTTCGCGTCCTTTATTTTTGCGAATAATGCCATCGGCATAACCAATCGGAACGACTGCGATTTTGGTATCTTCTTCAGCTACAAAGGTTCCGCCGTAGCCAAGACTTTCGCCTGGTTTCAAGGTGTTAATTTGGATTATTTCGCTTTTAAGTGCGAAGGTGGACTTTAGATCGTAATCTTCCGGAGCATAAAAACCATACATTACGATGCCGAAACGGCAGCCATTTGCGAAGTCTGGTTTTTGATAGTTGAGCGTTGCTTCGCTGGCACCAATGTGGACAATTGGGATTTTTTCGAGCGGAATTTGACTAGTAAGCTCTTGGAATTTTTGGATTTGCGCTTCAGTATGTTCGTGATTTTCCGCGTCGTAGATGTGCGTATAGATACCCTCGACGTTGTCTAGGGATTTGTAGGCTTGTGCCAGCTCGGTAGCATCGTTAAAGCCGAGGCGATTCATGCCAGTATTGACCTTGAGATGGGTTTTAATTCCGTTCAAATTTGGCGCGTTTTTAATGTAATCTAGATTGCTGATTGTGGTTGTGATGTTGTTTGATTTGGCGATTTCTAGGCCATCATAAGGAACGATGCCAAGGCAAAGAATTGGTATATCTGGATGAAGCTGGCGGACTTCGAGGGCTTCTTCAAGTGTAGCGACGGCAAGATAGTTACAGCCTGCGTCGAGCATCGACTGAATGGCTTGCAGGCCGTGGCCATAGCAGTCTGCCTTCACGACCGCGAAGCGATAATTGTAATTAGAAAACTTTTGGTTTAGGACTTCTAGATTGTGGCGAATTGCGCCGAGATTGATTTCGGCAAAAGTTTTACGATACATTATTTCTCCAAAGTAATGAGATTTTCGATATGTGGCGTGCGTGGGAAGAAGTTGTAAGGTTGTGCGGCGGAGTATTTGTAAACTTCTGCGAGCATTGCGACGTCGCGAGCTTGTGTGATTGGATTGCAAGAAAGATAAACAATCTTTTTTGGCTGAACTTCAAGAAGTTTATCGATAAGCTTCTTGTCGCAGCCGGCGCGCGGCGGATCTAGAATTACAATGCAATTCGGCGTGATGTATTCTGTGACGTCTTCGGATTTAGCGAGAATGCATTCAGTATTTGGTCGTCCGGCGGCATTATTCTTCATTTCTTCGACGGCGGCGCCATTGATTTCGACGAGAGTAAGTTTCTGCCCCTCTTTGGCGACGGAAAGGCCGATACTGCCAACGCCAGCATAGAGATCTAATAGTGGCGCATCGCTCATTTCTTCGGCGATTTTCTGTAATACCATTTCATAAACCGGTAGATTAATCTGGAAAAAGCCATTTGGCGAGTAAGAATACTTGCGGCCAAGCAATGCGTCGCTAAGGTTTTTCATGATTGGGTGCGGCTTACCATTTTCGAATAAGTCACCGCTTACTTCTCCGCTTTGGTTGCAGCGCAAAAGAAGTGATTGGTATTTGCGAGCTTCTTCATGTTTTGCATTGAGCTCGGCTACGACTTCTTGGGCGCGAGTAAATAATTCTGGGCGTTCGATAGAACTCTGCGAAATAGGAATTTTGCCATGACTGCCACGTTTATGAAAAGCGAGATGAATCTGCTCATCGGCGTGGTCAAAATAAAGGGCATATTCCATTTTATTGCGATAGAAAAATTCGTTACCGTCGGTAGCGGTAGGAAGAACACCAATGTCTAGGTGTTGCTGACGAAAGCATTCGGCGACAAGTTCTTGTTTGGATTGTAGCTCGAAGTTATAGTCGAGAATTTGCCAAGGACTAGTAGAAAGATAGCAAGGATCTTTTGGCTCAATGCGTTGTGGCGCGCCGGATAGAACTTTTGTAATAACACCTTCGCAGTAGCTAGATTTGTTCTTTGTGGTTTCGAACTCGATATCTTCGCCAGGTAAGACACCCCAGACGAAAGCTTTCTTGCCGTTTTCGAGGGTGGCAATGCCCTGACCGCCTGGAACAAATTTGTCGATGTGAGCAGTAAGAATTTCGTTTTTGAATTTTTTCATTGGGGTTATTATATCACAACGCTTGATAGTTTATGGTTTTGTGATGTAATATAAAGATGTACTATGGTCGTTTTGCTAGGAGGTGATAAAAATGACCATCGTAGGACTTTTGAAAGGCTGTGGCGTTATCTTTCTATACTTAGTGCTTTCCACGACAATCACTTTTTGCTCTGCTCTGGGCGTTACTTTAGTAGTTAGCAAGGCTCGTAAGGGTCGGCAATTATCTAACAAGTTTTACGATTGGGCGGTGAAATGGATGTTCTGGGGAACAATTGGGATTTTTGTGTTATGGGTCCTATTTGGGCCGTATGATTTCGTGCAGTAAGTATTGCAAGGTAATATCGCGCCTTTGAAAACCGACCGCTTGATGTGGTCGGTTTTTCCTTGGATAAAAAATCCACCGGACTAGCCGGTGGAAATTTTCTCGCAGTTTTAGATTTGGCTAATTACTGGTTATCGCCACAGTAAATTGCGCCACCCTCGAGATAGTAGAAGATTGCGATTTCGCGATTACCTTTACCTTTGTTGACTTCACCTTCGTTATCGCCACACTTAGCATTCTTCCAATAGTGAATCTTGTGAGTAATGGCTTTTTCTTCGGTGTTAGTTGCGCCTGTTGTTGGGGAGAGCTTTGTGTCGCTGCTTGACTGGCTAGTATAGTACTTGGTTTTATCTGCATTAGGGGCACCCTTTAGCCATAGAGTATAATCTGTGCCGTCTGGGTCTGAAGCCTGATCGGAGCCTGCGGCGCCAACGTATCTTTCCATGAATTTGGTTACACCATTAGTGTCGGTTGTGCTACCGGTTGGCATTTCGCCGTTGTTGTTTGCCTGGAAATCGTTAAACGCAGAGAGAATGCGTGCCATATCCTGGCGGCGGCGAGTATTGCGCTGTGAACGCTGCAATGCTGGAAGTGCAATGAAGACCATCAAGAAGATGAGACCTGCAATTGCAAGGACCAAGACGACCTCGATAATCGTGAAGCCTTTTTTGTTATTTTTTGTCATAGCTTTATATAACTCCTTTTAAGCTTATGTTTAACAATATATTAGCATAAGCTTTTTGTAATTTGCAAATTTTTTATATACTCGAATATCCACTCAGAAATAGCTTTTTAGCTGCTTTTTCCTCGATATATACTGAGATTGTGCCGTTCCCGACAGCGAAAGTGCCATTACCATTCTCGTCGAGTGTAACTTCGGGACTTCTGGCATAGATAATGTCCACGTATTTTTTGCCGGCATTTTGTGCGCCGAGATTCATTACTTTATTTCCGCCTTTGCTATTGCTCATAATGACGGCAAGGCTTGAATGCGGTTTTATTGTACTGCCTTCGCGCGTGAAGCCTACAATATGTTCGTGATCAAAGTAATCGTGAAGAGCGCCACTGACGAAGTTTTTGCGGATTTGCAGGAGGAGTTTTAGACCTGGAACGGGATTTATCTCGTCGTGCGGAATGCCGTATAAATCTCCCCAAAAAACACATGGTGTGCCCTCTCCGCGAAGGAGAATGATTGCGTAGGCCATGGTTTTGAACCAGCCATCTACCCAGGAATCTAGGCCCTGACTTGGCTGTGTGTCGTGATTGTCGACAAAGGTAACAGCGCGATCCGGGAAGCTCTCAATGA
>JAZQSO010000020.1:0-5569 GCA_045630145.1 Candidatus Nanosyncoccaceae bacterium | reverse complement strand
CTTGTAATTTATGGCTAGTCAAAAGAAATCGACCAGGTCGGCCAAAAAGGCCGCTAAGCGTTCTAGTGATTCCGCTAGTTCGGCCAGTAAGAAGGAAGTAATTAAACTAACCGGAAAGATTGTAGAAAATCTTCCTGGTACTACTTTTCGTGTCGAGCTTGAAAACGGTCATGTTATAGTTGCTCACATGTCGGGTAAAATGCGAAAGAATTATATCCGCCTCGTGCCGGGCGACAAGGTGGACGTTGAGTTAACCCCATACGATCTCACGAAGGGGCGAATCAGCTACCGCCAAAAAGATTAAATTTAATCGAAAACAAGATTGCTACGAGAGAGGTAAAAGCTAGCATTTGCTAGTTTTTCATCGTATCGTAACGTAAGTTTTCGGAAAGGAAATTTTCATTTACATGAAAGTACGTGCAAGTGTAAAGAAAATTAGCCCTGACGATATTATTGTACGTCGCAAAGGCGTGCTTCGTATCATCAACAAGAAGAAACCTAAGAATAAACAAAGGCAGGGTTAAGCATGGCAAGAATCGCCGGTGTAACACTACCAAGCGAAAAGCAGGTCTGGATTGGCTTGACTTACGTTTATGGTATTGGACGCACCACAAGCAAAGCCATCCTTGCGGCGGCTAAAATTGAGCCGACCACTCGGGTGAAAGATCTCACCGAGGCTGAAGAGCAGAAGCTCAACGATATTATTTCTAGTAAATATTCCGTTGAAGGAGACTTGAAGCGCCTCGTGACAAACAATATTAAACGTATCAAGGATATCAATTCCTACAAGGGGCTCCGCCACAAGGCAGGTCTACCAGTCAACGGTCAGCGCACCCGCACGAATGCGCGCACCCGCAAAGGTAAGGCTATCGCCGTCGGTGGTGCACAGCCAAAAGCAGCTAGTAAAACTTAAGGAGTATAAGGAGTTAGTATGTCAGAAGATATTCAAGCTACAAAAGCTCCTGAAGTGGAGCCAGCAAAAGCAACCAAGGTTAAAGGCAAAAAGGGCAAACGTGTTGTCCAGGCCGGCCAGGTTCACATTCAAGCAACTTTCAATAACACGATCGTCAGCGTTAGCGACAAGAAGGGCGAAGTTCTCGCTGCTTCATCAGCTGGTGCTAACGGCTTCCGCGGTTCCAAGAAGGGTACCGCATACGCTGCGCAAGTTGCTGCAGAAAAAGTTGCCGAAATCGCAAAGCGCGATCACGGCATGAGCAGTGTCGATGTATTTGTTAAGGGTATCGGTCTTGGTCGCGACAGCGCCATCCGCGCCTTCAGCACTCTCGGCATTCAGATCAATAGCATTACGGACAAGACACCAATCAAGCACGGTGGCTGCCGTCCTAAAGGAGAAAGGAAACCATAATGGCACGTGATTTATCACCAGTTGGAAAACAATCTCGCCGTGAAGGTTATGCACTTGCTCCAAAAGCGCAGAAAATCATGGCAAAGAAGACCGGTATTCCAGGTCAGCATGCCGATATGCGAGTTCGTGGTGGTAGCCTCTACCTCACACAGCTTCGCGAAAAGCAGAAAGTTCGCCGCATCTACGGTCTGCTCG
This sequence comes from Candidatus Nanosyncoccaceae bacterium, assembly GCA_045630145.1. GTDB lineage: Bacteria > Patescibacteriota > Saccharimonadia > Saccharimonadales > Saccharimonadaceae > UBA2834. The sequence goes on along the minus strand of JAZQSO010000020.1, from coordinate 4,008 downwards.
AAAAGCAGTTCGCTAAATTGATGCGCGAAGCACAGCGTGCCGAAGGTATGACAGGTGAAAACCTTCTTAACTTCCTCGAACGCCGTGCAGACAACGTCGTCTACCGTGCTGGTTTTGCCAGCACCCGTCGCGCCGCTCGTCAGCTCGTTTCACACGGACACTTCACTCTCAACGGCAAGCGTATCGATATTCCATCAATCCGCTTAAGCGCCGGTGACGTTCTCGAAGTACGTCCAAAGTCCAAGAAGAACACTTATTTCGCTAACCTAAATGGCGAAACACAAACTCTTTCCTGGATGAAAGCCGATCTTAAGAATATGAAGGTCGAAATCACAGGAACACCAAAGCGCGAAGAAGCAGAGGTGGGCATCAACGAACAGCTAATCGTCGAGTATTACTCACGCTAAAGGAGAGAACCATGACAAAAGTAATTCATGAAGCAGAACTAGCAGAGATCAAGGAACTTGGTGAAAACAGTTCAAGCTTTATTATCAAGCCTCTTTACTATGGCTATGGTAATACACTTGGTAATTCACTACGTCGCGTTCTCCTATCCAGCATTAAAGGTGCCGCAATCGTTGCATTCCGCATCGAAGGTACCAATCATGAATTTTCAGCAATCAAGGGCATCAAAGAAGATACTGTGGATATCATGCTTAACCTCAAGAATATCCACTTCAAGTCTCACTCTGACAACCCAGTTGAGATTCATTTCGAAAAGAAGGGTGCAGGCGTCGTCAAAGCTGGCGATATCAAACTCCCAGCCGAAATCGAGCTTGCAAACCCACAACAGGTTATCTGTACTGTCGATGACCCAAACTTCACTTTGAAGATGGATATGGTCGTCGACACAGGTCGTGGCTACCTCACGGTCGAACAGTCCAGTGCAGATCGCATCCACAGCGACATGATCGCCCTCGATGCAGTCTTCACTCCAGTTCTACGCGTTCGTTATAACGCAGAAAACACCCGTGTTGGCCAGGACACCAATCTTCAGCAGCTCACTCTTACGATTGATACCGATGGCACTATTACGCCACGCGAAGCATTCGAAGAAGCAGCAGCTATCTTGGTTAACCAGTATCAAGCACTAGCCGGCAGCACAACTGTCGAATCCGCACCAGCCCCAACAGCAGGTAAGGAAGAGGCAGAATCTGGCTCTACGACCCCAATCGAAGAGCTTAACCTTTCGGCTCGTACCGCAAACGCTTTGCTAAACAACGATATTCATACCGTTGCGCAGCTCAAGAGCCTCAGCGAGAGCGATCTCAAAGAGCTCAAGGGCTTCGGTGCTAAGGCGCTTGACGAAGTCAAAGATAAACTTACGGAGTTAAATATCTAAAATGCATCGCCATGGATATAAGGGTCGCAAGTTCGGTCGCGAAACCGACCAACGCACCGCACTCGTACGCGGTTTGATGCGCTCCCTTTTCAAATACCAGGCAATCAATACGACTCTCGCAAAGGCTAAGGAAATTCGCCGCCCAGCAGAAAAGCTTATTACGCTTGCAAAGCGCGGCGACCTAGCTTCGCGCCGTCTAGTGATTGCTCGCCTCGACGATCAAGAAATTGGCAACTACCTCGTAGATGTCATTGCCCCACAAGTTAAGCGCGACAGCGGTTACCTCCGCATCGAACGCAACGGTTTCCGTGTTGGCGACAACACTGAAATGGCAACTATTTCTTTCGTTGACGATATTAAAGACATGCCAAAGCCAGCTAAGAAAGCTGACAAGAAGGCAGCTAAGGAGGAGAAATAAGTATGAAAACTTATAGCCAAAAGTCCTCCGAAATCGCACGTGAATGGTGGATTATCGACGCTTCCACTTTGCCACTAGGCAAATTGGCCGTCGTAATCGCAGACAAGCTCATGGGCAAGTCTAAAGTTACCTACACGCCTCACACCGATAACGGTGACTATGTCGTTGTTGTTAACGCTAAGAACCTCAAGGTTACTGGCGATAAGATGACCGACAAGCATTACTACCGCCACTCTGGTTTCCCAGGCGGCTTGACCGATCTTACCCTCGCTGAAATCATCGAGAAGGATCCAACTCTCGCCGTTAAGAAAGCAGTCGCCGGTATGCTCCCAAAGAACAAACTTCAAGCTGAACGCATGAAGCGTCTCCGCGTCTTTGCAGGCGCAGAGCACACTCATACTGCTCAGACCCCAAAGGAGATTAAGTAATGCCAGCTAAGAATGCGAAATACACTTATGGCAACGGTAGCCGCAAGGCTGCAACCGCCACTGCTCGTCTTTACAAGGGCAAAGGTGAACTTACTATCAACGGTAAGGTTGCTGCAGATTACTTCTGCAACAACAAGGCTCTTCTCGCTGAAGTAACCGATCCACTCGCACTCGTTCAGAAGCAGAAAGAATACGACGTAACCGTCCTCGTTAAGGGTGGCGGTGCCGCCGGTCAGGTTGACGCTATCAAGCTCGCTATCTCTCGCGCATTGGTTCTCGAATTCCCAGAATTCCGCCCAGTGCTCAAGAAGGCAGGCCTCATGAAGCGCGACCCACGCGAAAAGGAACGCAAGCACTACGGTCTTCGTGGCGCTCGCAAACGCGAACAGTTCAGCAAGCGTTAATTCGCTCCACGAACAAGAAAATACCACTCGAAAACGGGTGGTATTTTTGTTATGCCAAAATAATCACAAGCCATCAAAAAACTCTCCCGAAGGAGAGTTTTTAAATTATGCTTTACTCGTTATCGCCACAGTAGATTGAGCCACCCTCAAGCGTATAAAGGACAGATACAATATTGTTACCAGCGGCTTTCTTAACCTTGCCTTCATTATCAGAACAGACATAGCCATGAACCAAGAGAATCTGATGATTGAAGCCCTTAGTACCGCCAGTAGTGCCCATATCAACATCATAATAGTCGGTACCAGAAACCTGAGATACGAAACCGCCAGAAGTACCTCTAGACATAATGTTATAACCAGTACCATCTGGATCCTTGAACTGATCACCACAGTTGGATGTATTGGCATACCATGTACCAGTACTTGCTGTACAAGATTCATCGAGATATCTACTTACAAAGTTCTTCAATTCTTCGCCAGACTTAGGAACACTACCGTTGTTGTTAGACTGATAATCGTTAACCGCAGAGAGAACACGAGCCATATCCTGGCGGCGGCGAGTATTGCGCTGTGAACGCTGCAATGCTGGAAGTGCAATGAAGACCATCAAGAAGATGAGACCTGCAATTGCAAGAACCAAGACGACCTCGATAATCGTGAAGCCTTTTTTGTTATTTTTTGTCATAGCTTTATATAACTCCTTTTAAGCTTATGTTTAGAATAATTATAACACAAACGCTTATGTTAAAATAGTAATAACCAGGAGGCACAATGACACAGAAAAAGTCATCAGCAAATAAGGCAGCAAGCGCCCAAAAAGGCCTGCAAGCTCTCGCAAATATCTTTTTTGCATTAATTTTTGTATCGTTTTTCGTAATTCTTATTTATATGGGGGCGGTAGGACTATTCCGCGGCCACAATACTTTAGAAACCGAGGCTAGCCTCGTTACACAACAAGCCGAATACGAGAAAGATTTTACAGTAGATAATGCCAACTTCAACGAGCCAAAGGTTATTCTGAACCCTTACCACAATTCACCTCTCGCAGCCCTCGTGATCTTCAAGACCTCCGAAGAAATTGCGCCAACCGTCGAGATTAAAGGCAAAGACGAACAGACTACAATTACACACAAATTCCCAGCAGCCACCGAGCATTATCTTCCAATCTATGGCCTTTACGCAGATTACAATAATACCGTTGTAATGAGCTACGAGATTAATGGTCAGCAAAACACCAGCACGCTCAGCATTAAAACCGAAGCCCTCCCAGAAACCGTCGCCAAAGCCGATATCGTAACCGCCAACAAAGAACAGCTAAGCAACGATTTATACTTCTTTATGCCTAGTGGCAACAATCTAGCCGCCGCTTACGACATCAATGGCGATGTTCGCTGGTATCTTAATCAGAAAACCGCC
>JAZQSO010000019.1:0-3638 GCA_045630145.1 Candidatus Nanosyncoccaceae bacterium | reverse complement strand
AGCTACGCGCGTACGCCTGGCGAAGCGAATATTTTTCAAGAATTTCAGACTTGCCCAGAAGGCAAAGAAATCAATCCCGAAACGGGCAATTGTGTAAATATTGCCGAGTCTACCGAAACGGTTTGTCCAGAGGGCAAATATCTTAATCCTGAAACTGGTCGCTGTAAGACCATGGAGGACGATACGCCTGCGGAGTGCGCAGAGGGCTACGAACGTAATCCTGAAACGAATCGTTGCCGCAAAATCCAAACTACAGATGCAAGTGAATATGCCGTTAAAACCTCTGCAGAGACAAGCTATTCTGTGCCTAGGCGCTTTGCTGCTTATGGTCTTTTGATCTTAACAATCGCTGTAGGGGTCGGCTATCTTGCTATTCAATTCCGTTTTGAAATTGGTAAGTTCTTTAGGGGCTGTTTTTCGAGCATAAAAAGCTTGTTTTCTCGCCGTAAGAAGTCGCGTGCCATATAATAAAAGATATGGCAAATAAGCGCATCTTAGGTATCGACCCTGGTACGGGCATCTGCGGCTTCGGTGTGGTGGATTTTGCGCTCCATAAAAAGCCACGTATGGTAACGGCCGGCGTTATTGCTACGCCTGCGCATACGCCTCTTGCAGATCGCTTATTAGATATTTATGAATCGCTTAATCAGATAATCGATGAAACGCATCCGGATGAGGTTTCTATCGAGAAGCTTTACTTCAATCAGAATATTACAACTGGTATTAGTGTAGCCGAGGCGCGTGGCGTAGTCTTGCTTGTCATGAAACAGCACAATCTTCCTGTTGCGGAGTACACGCCACTACAGATTAAGCAGAGTCTCACGGGTTATGGTCGCGCGGACAAGAAGCAAATGCAGGAAATGGTACGTCAATTCTTGAACATGAAAGATATCGTAAAACCAGATGACGCGGCGGATGCTCTTGCTGCGGCAATAACTCATGCTATGATGACGCGTGCGGCTTACTCCTAGTGTTAAAATAAAGATATGATTGCACATATTAAAGGAGAAATTGCGGAAAAATTCGCAAATTCAGTCATTATTGATGTTCAGGGAGTCGGATACGAGATTAGTTTAACTTCTCCAGATTATGACGCTCTTAATTTAAACGATACTGTCAAAGTCTATACTTACCATCATGTGCGTGAGCAATCCGAGGAATTATTCGGTTTTACGGCGCTCGAGGGCAAGAAGCTCTTTGAACTTCTGATTACGGTTCAGGGGATTGGCCCTAAGGCTGCAATGTCGATTCTTTCGCTTGGAAGCTACGAAGAAGTGCGCAACGCAATTGCTAATGCGGACGCAGCTTTTGTTTCGAAGGCGAGTGGTGTAGGTAAGAAGTCTGCCGAGCGCGTTATTGTGGATCTTCGCGAGAAAGTGGGCTTACCGACCTACTATGGCCGTAAGAGTGATCCGGTGGCCTCTATGACGGTTCCGGCTAATGATGAAGCTCTAGACGCCCTTATGGCGCTGGGCTTCCAGCTTGCGGACGCTACGCGTGCGCTCGAGGGTGTTGACCTAGATTTGCCTGTCGAAGAACGCATTCGCTTAGCTTTAAAAAGTCGAAAATAGTGTTAAAATATCGCATAAATTGAAAACTTAAAATTCCTGCCTCTACCTCTGTTAAAATACCGTGAAAAGCTCTAGAAATAAGCATAAGTATTGACATAATTTCCCAGCTTTGCTATAATACTATCTATGCTCATTCCGTAATCTACGGTTTATAGGGGACAAAAGGTCGTTTAGAGCATACATTAGTAAGCAGGAGAACACCATGAAGAAGCGTAGCCGCAAGGGGACGCTTAGAGTGGAAGACACACTTCGTTGGAATGAATACATCGAAATGTAGTCACAAAAAACAGCCTTAGGGCTGTTTTTTGGTGCTTTATGCTGTTTTTTACTCTGCGTTTGCTTCTGTCTTAGCTTCTTCAGATTCTTTGGCTGTATTGTCGTCTGAATTTGCCGGCTTCTTGCCAAGCGCAATATCGATCTTGTTGCAGACGGCTTCTTCGACTTCGTCAAAGGTCTTAATGTTGGTAATATCTATCCATTCGCCGTTTACGTAGATGGAAGGTGTCGCGGTAACGTGATCGTAATCCTTGCCGAGAGTGTAGTCGAAGTCGATTTTCTTAAGGATATTTTCGTCGCTAAGATCAGCGCGGAATTTTTCAACGTCGCCACCTTTTGCTGCGCCGGCAAATAGCTCAGCAAGGGTATTTGTGCGAGCTTCGCCTGTCTTTTCTACCCATGAGTTACGATTCGTGTAAAGAGATTCATACATTTCCCAGAAATAGCCCTGCTTGCCAGCGGCTTCAGCAGCAGCAGAAGCGGCACGAGCGTTAGCGTGGCCGGAGATAGGGAAGTTACGAAAAACGAAAGCTACGTCGTCTTTGTATTTGTTGTAAATAGTGTCTAGGTGAGGAACCATTGAGGCGCAGCCTGGGCACTGGAAATCGGCATATTCGACCACAATGACAGAAGAGTCGGCCTTACCGCGGACATGGTCAGCAATGCCGCCGTTTTCTTCACGGCCTTCGATGATTTTGCCGGTTTCAATGGCACTGTAATCTGTTTCTGGTTCTTGATTTGGGCGAATAATGCTGAAAGCTACGAGTGCTCCGAAAGCACCAAGGATTAAAATGATGATAGCGACTGTAAACTTATTCATGCTAAAATTTTAACATATGGGGCCACTATTTTATAAGATGATGTCGAAAATCGTGCGCTCGCTTGATCCGAAAATGGAGCGCTTCCGACCTCCGAAAAGGAGCACGCCTTACGTGCCGAAAAATCGCCGAGAGCTCGAAGGAGTCCTTAATCGTAGTTCTGAAACGATTATCAATAATCAGCAAAAATATATTGTTGCTGCTTTGCTTCGCCTCGATAAAATTCGCGTCAAAGATTTAATGATTCCGAAGAGTAAAATGGCCCTCCTGAAGGAAGAGGATAAACTAAGCATGTTTACTCTCGACCGCCTTTCGAAGAGCGGCGAAAATATCTTCCCGGTCCTAAACAAAGAAGGACAGGTGCTTGGCGTTGTTCATCAGGAAGATATTGATATCGCGCATGTTTCAGAAGACGACAATATCTCGCCTTATCTTGATACGAAGCTCTATTTCGCACGCCCAGATTATACCGTTGATCAAATACTCTCAGTTTTTCTGCGCACTGGTCAGGGCTATGTGCTAGTGATAGATGAAAAGATGCATTTTGTTGGCTCGGTCACGCTCGCGCGCTTCTTCTCGATGATTTTCGATGTTGTACCAGATGATTTCTGTGAAGATTCGGATATTTGGGCGGTTGCGAATCGTAAATTATAGAGCGTGAAGCGCTTGTGTTAAAATAAGAATATGATGTGGGCAATCTTTCCTATTATTGCTTCGACTTTTTATAACTTCAGTGGTTATATTGAGAACGAACTTGTCGATCATTCCTTGCCAAAGAAGAAAGCGGGTGCTTTTGCGCTCCTGCAAATCCCAGGATTAATCTTGTCGTTAATTCTACTCCTTGCGATTTTTGGTCGTCCAGTCTTTATGGTGGAGCCAGCGAACGCTATTGGCTTAATGATTGCTGGTGCAGTAAATGTTATCGGCCGCATCTATTACTATCGTGCTCTTCAATCTGGCGATAATATTGATA
>JAZQSO010000018.1:0-3812 GCA_045630145.1 Candidatus Nanosyncoccaceae bacterium | reverse complement strand
ACCTTGGCGCCATCCATGATCAAACGATTTGTACCGACTGAGTTTTCGCGGTCAATATCTCCGGGGACCGCAAAGATATCGCGCCCCTGCTCCAAGGCATAATTAACCGTGGATATCGTGCCGGAATGGCTCGAAGCCTCTACGACAAGCAAGACATCCGCTAGGCCACTCACAATACGATTTCGATAAGTAAAGTTGCCACGGCAGACCGGATCGCCTGGCGCATATTCTGAAATAATCGCACCGCCATGCACAAGCATCCTCTCCGCAAGGCTTTGATTGCAGCGCGGATATATCGCATTGATAGGTGTGCCAAGCACCGCCACCGTCTCGCCGCCACCATCCAAACAGCCACGATGCGCCGCAGCGTCAATGCCGTAAGCTAAGCCGCTCACAATAATCACACCATTCTCAGCTAGCAATTTCGCCGCGTCGTAAGCAATCTGCTCGCCATAGGACGTGCTCGCTCGACTGCCAACAATTGATACAACTTTACGCGTTTTGCGATTCTTTGGGAATTCGCCGATTGCAAAAAGCTTTTTTGGCGGGTTTGTTTGCCAATCTGCGGAGCCTGTTTCGTATAGCTTTGATAAAAACTCTTCATTTAAATTTACCTCTCTGTATTTCATGCGAGGAGTCTAGCAGATAAATAACAAAGGTAAAGCAATAGCTTTTTCGACAGATAAGACTTTTCGCGATTCCCTGCAATTTCGCGAATATTCGACCAAAAGTTTACAACAAAAAACTAGCCCGAAGTGGGCTAGTCTGTGAATTATTCAGCATCACGCATTGGCGGGAATGGCACACCTTCGCGAGCGGAAACACCTTCGAAGAACCAGAAGTTGCGTTCAGAGTTACCCCAACCGCATGTTGGTGGCATACCATACTCAAGCATCTCAACAAAGTCCGCATCAAGCATCTGAGCTTCACTGTCGCCAGCGTCGCGCATTGCCTGCTGTTCTTCAAAGCGCTGAAGCTGATCAAGCGGATCATTAAGCTCCGAATAACCATTACCAAGCTCTGAGCCAAGAATAACCGGATGGAAGCGCTCAGTGACGCGTGGGTCAGCTGCATGCTTCTTAGCAAGCGGCGAGAGCTCTACAGGCTCATGAATTAGCCAGAATGGACCAGCAGATTCCTTGCGAATAATCTTCCAGAGATAATCCAAGAGACGACCAGCACCCATCGAATCATCGTATTTGACCTTGTTCTCACGGAGGATGCCCTTAATCTTCTCTAGGTCAGGGTTAAAGACATCGACGTCAAACTTCTCTTTCAAGATATCCGCGTAGCTGATGCGTGGCCATTCGCAATCGAGATCAACCTTCATACCATCGCGCTCAAACTGGAGCGTACCCCAAGTTTCTTTACAGACATATTTGATCATTTCTTCATAGAGCTTCATGCCGTCTTCGTAATCCTGATAAGCAGCATAAGATTCCATCGCGATATGTTCTGGAAGATGCTCGTCGTCCATACCTTCGTTACGGAAGCGTGGACCAATGTCATATACGCGCTCGTAGCCACCGCCAATCAAACGCTTCAAAGGAAGCTCGTGCGAAATGCGAAGATAGAAATCCTGGTCCAAGGCATCCATGTGCGTGACGAATGGATTAGCATCAGCACCACCAGTCGTGCGCTCGAGGACTGGGATATTAATCTCGACAAAGCCATGATTATTCAAGAATTCACGAGTAGCAGTCCAGAATTTACTGCGGCGCACAAAACGTTCGCGGACTTCTGGATTAACGGCCATATCAACATAGCGGCGACGAAAACGCTCTTCCTTGTTTGTGAAGCCATCACGACCAGGAAGTGGGCGAAGCGCCTTAGTAAGAATGCGAGGCATTTCGCAGAAGACGGAAATCTCGCCAGTCTTTGTCTTATCGATTTTACCAGCAGCTTCAAGGAAGTCGCCCGTGTCGAGCTTCTTTGTAAACTTCGCTGCATCATCTTTCAAGAAAAGCTGAATCGAACCAGAATCGTCAGCAACAACCACAAAAGCAAGCTTACCAAAGCTACGAATGCTCTGGATGCGACCAGCAATACAAACATCCTTGCCGGCATATTTATCAAAATCTGCTAAAATATCCGCAATTTTAGTATCACGGTTTGAATGTGCTGGATACGGATCAATTCCAGCTTCTTTGAGCTCGTTTAATTTGCGAATTCTTTCATCGCGAAAATCTTGTAATGTGGCCATAATAGCTTATATTATATCATATTTTTAAGATAAGAAAATGGCCCTAGCTTGCATACTAGAGCCATTTTGCCGGTTTTTATGAATGCATAATTGGCGTTACGAAGTCGTTGTTCTGAATAGCACGTTGGAGGCTATTGCGAGCGTTCGTACTTGTACCAGTACCAATTCTCTTCCTCAAGGCTTCCTTATATTCAATTCTACCCTGAGCCGTTAGTTTGAAGCGATAGCACTGACGACCTTCTTTATATATATCCGTTGGCTCGACTGTGCAGATTTCTGATAGCGAGTTTGCATTAAACCACCAGCAGATAATCCTACCGAGGCGTTCGGTATCGCCATCATCAAGTGTAATATAGTCGCTCATTTCGCGTTCGAACTGTTCAACAACGCCATTGAAGACCATTGCATCGTCGAGTTTCTCTGAGAAATCGCCGAGGTTTTCTGGGCGTAACACGTTTGCTGAGTATGCATTGCCACGGTAAGCATCGTTCGTAACGCTATCGCCTGGAGTAGCGTAATATTTCAAGTAGCGCGCATCGTCAGTATCTACAATTGCACCGCCAACACGAACTAGCATACGCGTATCTGGATCCATCAAATCATGGTCCTCTGGGCGACCAGAATTCTCATAGCGTTCGTTGTAGGCATTGGTAAAGACATCGCTGACCTTGTAGCCCACACGCATATCGTCCGAGCCTGCACCAATCCAACCGTGCGATTGATCCGATTCGTAACCGAAACCGTTCGCAGCAGCGAAGTGCGAAGCACGATAAGCGAAGTTACCGCCAGCAGTATGAATATTGCCATTGTTAACAGCACCAAAGAGGTTATTCATACGTTCAATCATCAACACTGCGCCGAAGCCTGGCGTCTTCTTAGTATGCTCAATATCGAAGTAAGTCGTGCCAGTAAAGAGTGGTGTCTTTGGATTCTTCTCCATTGCTTCCTGATAAGATGCAATGTAGCGAGCATTCAAGTGGCGAACATCCGAGTCGTTACGAATAATCAAGATATCGTTATCGGCAGCCATTCTACCATTCTTTACGGCATCATCGATAGCTACCATAACCGTATCGTTCATCTGGCGAGCTACTTCATGGATACCATGATGACCCTGCTGATAGATTGTTGCGATTTTAAGCTGCGGGAAGTCTACTCTCGCGCGTTCGATTTCGCGAATCGTAGCCCGAATCTTTGCATTAACTTCATCTTTTGGACCAGGCTCTTTTTCGCGCCAGTTCAAGTTTAAGACGACCATGAATGAACCCATATCGACATCTCTTTGCTGAGCATAGAGGGAAAGCGTCTTGTAGATATTTGGCGCTTCACTTGGCGCATGCACTGGGATAGTTACAACAGTCTTAATCTTGCCATCCATTGCGCTAAGTTCTGGCGATTTACGAACATCGCTTTCGCGATCGTTGACGTAATCTTCACTACGCTTCTGGCGCATCTGATCTCTAAACCAGTCAACTTCCTGACCGAGCTGGAGCTGTTTGCGTTCGCGAATACGTGGAGAGGTTTCACCTGTGCGTGCACCTTCACCAACAATATTACCCGCATAGTCACGTGCTAGCTCTGTCATATCTGGCTCACGCGTCGTTCTGCG
>JAZQSO010000017.1:0-7731 GCA_045630145.1 Candidatus Nanosyncoccaceae bacterium | reverse complement strand
CGAGCTCCTAGACTACTACTATTACCTCAACTCGGATTTGATATAATATACTTATGTTTGTAAAGATTCTACTTACGTTCTTGATTTCAATGGTGCCGATTATCGAGCTTCGTGGTGCTGTGCCTTTTGGTGTTGCTATGGGCGTTAATCCATTCTTAGCTCTCGCTGTCAGTATTGTCGGTAATATGATTCCAGTGCCATTTATTTTCTTCTTCGCACGCAAATTCCTCGAATGGGGCAAAGACAAGAAACTCATCGGCAAATTCTGCAACTGGGTTCTCAAAAAAGGCGAAAAAGGTGGCAAGAAACTCACTAAGAAAACCGGTCAATCTATCTACTTTGCATTAGTCCTATTCGTAGGAATTCCTGTCCCCGGTACAGGTGCTTGGACTGGCACTCTTGCAGCAAGTCTTCTTGATCTAGATTTTAAGAAAAGTAGCATCGCAGTTATCTGTGGTATCGCCCTCGCAGGTGCGATTATGTTGACGCTCAGCCTTCTTGGTGTTGCAGCCCTAGGCTAGGCTTTACATTCTAGAGAAAATTTGTTAAAATACCTCATAGAGTTTCGCAAACTTCGGTGGCAGATGCTGAGCCCTGAAGTTTATTTCAGCAAAATTTAATAAATGTAAAGGATTTTTTGTGCCAACAATCAATCAGTTAGTACGTAAACCACGTGCAAAGGCTGCAAAGAAAAGCAAGTCCCCAGCTCTTGGTTCTATCGTCAATACGCTCAAAACGCGTTACTACAAGCAGGCCGCTCCATTGAAGCGTGGTGTTTGTATCAAAGTTACAACTAAGACTCCAAAGAAGCCTAACTCCGCTATGCGCAAGGTCGCTCGTGTCCGCCTAACCAACGGTCAGGAAGTTTGGGCCTATATCGGTGGTGAAGGTCACAACCTTCAGGAGCACGCAGTTGTTCTAGTTCGCGGTGGTCGCGTTCCTGATCTTCCAGGTGTTCGCTATCACATCGTCCGTGGCACCCTCGATCTTCAGGGTGTAAATGGTCGTAAGCAGGGCCGCTCAAAGTACGGCGCAAAGAAGGAGGACAAGTAGTATGCCACGTAAAGTTACTAGTAGCCTTCAGCGTAAAGTAATGCCAGATCGCAAATATCAGAGCGTTTTGGTTAGCCGCCTCATCAACCGTTCTATGCTTGATGGTAAGAAGCCTTCTGCAGAGCGCGCAGTCTATGCCGCAATCGAAGGTGCAGCAAAGAAGCTTAAGAGCGAAAACCCTGTCGAGGTTCTCGAACAGGCAATCAAGAACATTAGCCCAGATTTCGAAGTTAAGAGCCGCCGTGTTGGTGGTGCTAACTACCAGATTCCATTCCCAATCAATGGTCATCGCCAGCTCCACTTCGCAATGATGTGGCTCGTTGCAGCCGCTCGTGGTCGCAACGGCATGCCATATGCTAAGCGTCTCGAAGCCGAAATCGTTGATGCATACAACGAAACCGGTACTGCCTTCAAGAAGAAGGAAGATACGCATCGCATGGCAGAAGCAAACCGTGCATTCGCACACTTTGCTCGCGGATAATTCCGATTCAAAAAACAAAGGGCTCCCCAAAGTGGGAGTCTTTTTGTGTCCAAAAGCTAGCGCGCTTATGCTAAAATAGATTTAATTGGAGGTAAAATGCGCATAGATAAGCGTCTAGTTATAGGGATAACTATCCCCATACTAATTTTAGGGTTGGGTCTCTTTTTGGTTTTTGCTGTTTTTAAAACCGCAAAGGTCTACATTATGGTTGCACCAGAAAGCGCCACAATCACAATTAACGGCAAAAAAGTCAAAAATGGCGAGCATAATCTTTTCCCAGGCAAGAAAACAATCAAAGTGTCGGGCGAAGGCATCGAATCTTTTGAGACCGAAGTTGACGCCGAGATGTTTAAATCAAAGCGCGTAGCAGTTTATCGCAAGGTCAACGGCAGCTATGATAGCTATATCAAGAGCAAGAGCGACTATAATGTCATCAAAATGCTTTCATCCGAACAAGATGATCCTGAAGCAATCGCATTCCTACAAAAAGTCGACAACGCCAAGAAAATTTTTGACGAAATGCCAGAAGAAATCAATAACACCATAGAATATGGCGAAGGCGCAAATCGTACTTGGGAGATCGAGCGCGCATATATTTCGGACTACAGCAGCAATCAAGAATGCCCAGCTGCAATTTGCATGCTAGTTAAAGCCAAAAACCCAGGCAAGGTCGATATGGACATCATAATCAAGGGCAGAGGATACAACCCAGACGATTATTACATCTTAAGGAAAAAGACAAATGAGTAAAATCAGACGCAAACTTAGAAAGCAAAAAGTTATCATATGTGCTGCACTTACAGTCTTTACGCTTTTGGCGCTATCAATTTTGACGCAAAAAATCTACGCATATAGCGGTAGAAATGAATTTACCGCAAACGGAATTAAGTATTACGACCCGCAAGAATGCGCCGGAGATGGCGGTGGCACCTCCACGCATCTAGAAGGCAATACAATTGACGAAAAAATCTGGAACTACCTAATTTCTAAAGGTTTTAACGATGCGCAAGCCGCAGGTCTATTGGGCAACTTCGAGGCAGAATCTGGCAACAACCCTGTCCGCGAGGTAGACAATAACTGTTGGGGTATCGCCATGATTTGTCGCTCAAGTGGTCAGTACGAATCTTCAAGGCAGGCATTCGCTGATGCAGGTTACGGAAAATATGTTGGTCACCCGACCGAATACTCTATCGCGGGCGGCGAAGAGAATATTCCAGCCGAAGATATCGATGGCGTTTTGCAGCTAGCAATTGACTGGATTCTCAAAATTTGCGACGAGAACAGATACATTTATGACGGTACATATACCGAATGGATTAAAACCGCACAGACCCCAGAAGAAGCAGCCGAAATTTTCACAGTTACATACGAGCGCCCAGTTTGTCATGTTTCTGGCTGGGGAGCACGTTGTGTTCGCCCGGAGCATGTCGGCAATAACTGGGATACGAGATACGACGGCTATCAGGATCTAGACCGCCGCCGCCAGCATGCACGCGACTTCTATGAGCTATATTCAGGCAAAGGCACTACTGCAAGCTCAACTAGCTCTTCGCTCGGCTCAGGCACTGGCGGAAACGTCACGATGATTGGCGACTCGATTACAAACATGTCTCAAGGCGCAATCAAAGGCAAGCTCCCAGATATCGATATTCATTCTCAGGGTAGTAAGCACATGTTCATGGAAGGCGGCGAAAACACTGGCGGTCCATCTGGCGCAACTATCCTAAACGAAATCGTTTCTAAAGGCGAACTCCGCGATGTTCTTGTTGTCGCTCTTGGTACAAATGATCCAGGCGCTCTCTCTGAAAGTGAAGTCCAATCTAAGATTATCGACAAAGCCTTAAATGAAGGTGGCGCAAGCAAGGTTATCTTTGTTAATAACTCCGAATCAACAAATGCCGCAAACTACGCCAAGAATAACGAAGTCTTTAATAACCTTGCATCTTCTAATCCAAACGTCGAAGTTGCAAGTTGGCGCGACGTCATTGCTGCGAATCCGTCGCTCCTAGGCTCAGATAATATTCATCCAACGGGCGAGGGAATGCAAGAACTCGCAAACCTCGTTTATGAATCGGTAGGTTCGTTGCTCGGCAGCCTAAGCTCAAAGAGCAGTGGTTGTAACTGTGGCAACAAGAAGAATACTGGTAGTTTTGAAGGTGGTCTTTCTGAAGAGCAAGCACAGCTCCTTGCTGACGATTACAATAATGGCGCAATTAGTCGTTGGAGCACGCCAGGTAACGAGACTTATGACGTTCTAAACAACTGTGTATCCTTCTCGAAGTATATTATCCGCGTTATGACAGACCTCACCTGGGGCGGTGGTAACGGTCGCGATGTCGTAGCAAATCTCAAAGCTAACAACCCAGACCTCGAAACCGGCACAGAGCCCCAACCATTCTCGATCTTCTCGACAGAAAACCACACGGGCTTTATCGTAGCCGTAAACGGCGATGATGTTCTAGCCGTTGAATCGGCTTGGCCATACGAGGGTAATCCTCAAGGCTACAATGGTAAACTCCGCCACTATACCAAGGCTAGCCTCATGAGCGGCTATACCTTCGCATACATCAAAGATCATCTCAAAAACGATGAGTTCGGCTCCGCAATCGGCTCAACCGCTATCTCGACAACTAGCGCAGAATCTTCCGCAATCGTCAGTGCAAGCTGGCAAGATGGCTGGCTCACACAAGGCATCGAAGGTTATCAGAAACAATATTATGTCGATATGGGCGTAACACCAGTAGATAACTCGATGGACGGCAATTACGCTACAAGCAGTCCAAAGAGCGGTGCGACTGGTCCAAACAAAATCGTCCTTCACTCGGTCGAAGGCTACAACGAAAGCTCTGGTATTGCTGTATACAACCCAAGCAGCGCAGCCTTGTCGCACTTTACGGTCGACCTTAAGAACAAGAAGACTTATCAGCATTTGCCAATCAACAAGCCATCAAGCGGCGTCAAAACACATGACGACACCGCGGGCGTTCAGATCGAAATTATGGGTTTCTCGACTTCAGCGAGCACCGGCTACACGGATAGCTGGTTCCTCGAGAACGACGATGCCTTTGGTGATGCTGAATGGGCGTACCTCGCTAAGCTACTCGTCGCGATTTCGGACGAAACTGGTATTCCGCTCACCTCAGATGTTGACTGGTCGAAAGTCGAGCGTCTCGATGCAGGCGCGTTCAAGGAATACAAGGGTGTAATAGGTCACCGCCACGTTCCAGATAACGACCATACCGATCCAGGTAATATTTGGGGTAAAATCTCTGAGCAACTCAGTAAGATTCAATCAGGCAAGACAGATGGCTCTTGTAATACGCTTGCAGGCGCAACTTGGTCCGGAAGCTTCCCATTCCTCTTCCAGTGCCAGGCTGAATGGAAAGATTCTTCCTTCAAGGGAGGCACCTTCTGTGGCGCGGGCTGTGGTGTAACCTCAATGGCGATGGTCGTCAGCGCAATTACAGGTAACCTTACAACTCCACCAGACCTCATCAAAACCTTGGATTGCGATACAACCGCAAGTGGCGACTGCCTACTACAATGGGCAGGAAAATACGATTTTGAAGGCTTAAATGTCAACTCCGAAGCGGGCCTAGGTTCAAGCGCAAGCAACGAACAAATCAAACAAGCCTTCAATAAATACTTAGGCGAAGGTTATATCATTATCACGTCAGGTAATAACAATAACAGCTCCTTTAATAACAGCACGCGTAATCCATTCTCGAGCAGTGGTCACTACGTAGTCCTCTATGGCCTAGACGAAGACGGCAAATGGCTAATCGCTGATCCAGGCGGCAAAAACCGCGACTGGGCGGCAAATTGTACCGCTATTGGACAATGCGAAGCGCACGATAACGCCATGGATCCAGATCAACTCATCAATAACGGCGTCAGGCGAACCGATGGTTATGTAAAAGTTTACGCATTTAAGAAGAAATAAGGAGCAAGAATGGAAAACGATAAAAAAAGAAATACAATCATTGCGATTGCGCTCGCCGGAGCCCTTGTTGTAATTCTTATCATTGCTTGGGTGGTCAGCCAAGTAAGTAGCAAAGGCGAAACGGGTGGCCTCAAAACCGACGATGGCGCCACAGTTACGACAGACGTCTCGAAGATTACGGAACTCGGTTTTTCTCAGAAACTTTACTCGGATTTTGCCGAAAACTTCTTCGATGCAATGGTTGTAATCAATCCAACTTGCAACAAGCAAGCCAAGGGTAAAAACTTCAAGAATGATGGTAATACCTACACCTTCGATATTGTGCGCTGCAATGAAACCTACAATGCCGAGGTAACCGAAAGTGGTAGCAACTACAGCTTTACAATCAGCAAGAATGGCGAGATGCTTACGACTTACAACTCGGCTAACAAAGGCCGCAATTATCTATCAGCCGAATCAATCTCGAAGTATCTTCCAATGAATTCCCAGACGAACGAAGGTC
The DNA here is from genome assembly GCA_045630145.1 of Candidatus Nanosyncoccaceae bacterium. GTDB lineage: Bacteria > Patescibacteriota > Saccharimonadia > Saccharimonadales > Saccharimonadaceae > UBA2834. Next base: position 1,752 of record JAZQSO010000017.1, on the reverse strand, counting down.
TAAAATACACCATCAAGCAAACCAACAAGGCCAATCCAACAGAGCTTGAAATTAGCGTAGATAGCTGCGGAAGCCAAGAAAAGAAGAACAAAGCCGTCGCATCCGCAAAAGAAGTTCTAGAATATACCGGCTTCAACCCAGAAGACTTTACATACAACACCCCAAACTATTGCGATTCTGAAATGTAAATCGACATAAAAGTTGGCAAGAACGTATAATCAGAAACACGTTGAAAAACCCCTATAATATATGCTAATATAGTAAACAGCACACAACGGCTTTAATTACTGTTGTCTAAATAATTTAAAGGAAATATATGGCAAATAAAGAAGAAAACCTATCTATGTATAGGAACATTGGTATTATCGCGCATATCGATGCCGGTAAGACCACCACTTCCGAGGCTATCCTTTATCGTACCGGTCTTAAGCACAAGATCGACCTCGTTAAGGGTGATACCGGTGGTGCAACAACCGACTGGATGGAACAGGAAAAGGAGCGCGGTATTACAATTACCTCCGCTGCTGTTACTGCTCACTGGAAGGGTCACAAGATTAACATTATCGATACCCCAGGCCACATCGACTTTACCGCTGAGGTCGAGCGCTCTCTTCGCGTTCTCGATGGTGCAGTAGTTGTCTTCGATGGTAAGATGGGTGTCGAAGCTCAGTCTGAAACCGTTTGGCGCCAGGCAGACAAGTATGGTGTTCCACGCATCTGCTTCGTCAACAAGATTAACCAGATTGGTGGCGACTTCTATAAGTCACTCGATTCTATCCGCAAGCGCTTGAGCAAGAATGCATTCGCAATTCACTTGCCAATCGGCTTCGAAAAGGACATTTGTGGTGTTGTAGATCTTATCGATATGAAGGCTTACACCTACAAAGATTACGCTGATCATGAGCTTACTGTTGGCGAAATTCCAGCAGACATGGTCGACAAGGCTAAGCAGTATCGCTCGATGCTCGTCGAGGAAGCTGTCCAGGCCGACGAAGACCTCATGAACAAGTTCTTCGAAGAAGGTGAAGATGCAATCACCGTCGACGAACTCAAGAAAGCTCTCCGCAAGCGCATTATTGATGGCCAGTTCTACCTAGTTACTGGTGGTGATGGCCGTGGCGTTATCGTCGAGAAGGTTCTTGACCTTGTTACTGATTTCTTGCCAGCTCCAACCGATATTGCAGCAATTCTTGGTAAGAATCCTAAGACTGGCGAAGACATTGTCCGCCACGCAGACGTCAAAGAGCCTCTAACTGCTCTCGCATTCAAGATTGCAACCGACCCATTCGTAGGTAAGTTGATCTTCGTCCGCGTTTACTCCGGTAAGCTCGCTGCAGGTAGCTACATCCTTAACGCTACAACTGGCAACAAGGAACGCGTTGGTCGTCTCGTTCGTATGTTCGCAGATAAGCGCGAAGATATCGAAGAAATCGGCGCTGGCGATATCGCAGCTGTCGTAGGTTTGAAGGATACTACAACTGGTACCACTCTCTGTGACCCAGCACATCCAATCCACCTCGAATCTATCGAGTTCCCAGAACCACCTGTATCTATCGCTGTTGAGCCAAAGTCTAAGGCTGACCAGGAAAAGATGGGCATCGGTCTTGGTAAGCTCGCAGAAGAAGACCCAACCTTCAAGGTTCACACCGATGAAGAAACCGGCCAGACCATTATTTCCGGTATGGGCGAGCTTCACTTGGATATTATTATCGACCGCTTGAAGCGCGAATTTAACGTTGAATGTAACACTGG
>JAZQSO010000016.1:0-2754 GCA_045630145.1 Candidatus Nanosyncoccaceae bacterium | reverse complement strand
GAGATTTGCTTGCTCAGGGCGTCGCCTCGGAAAATTCGAAATACGTTTGTATTTCTCGTTTTCGCTCGGCTCCTACTTCTCGCGAACCTGTGATTCTTCTCTCCTACTCAGTACCAAGAAAAAACCCTAAGCATTGCTTAGAGTTTTATCTTGGTGCTGGGAGTAGGAGTCGAACCTACGAAGGCGTATGCCGGCAGATTTACAGTCTGATGCGTTTGACCACTTCGCTATCCCAGCGATAGAACTATTTTAGCAAAGATTTGGATAAAAATAAAGAGTAAAAGAAATGCCCGCATTGCTGCGGGCGTGGTTGGTTACGAATTTGTTTCTTTTAGACAGAGTCGCATATATTCGAGTGCTTGCCTGATGTCCTCGTTTGTATTGAGGCCTGTCTCGTGAAGCAATTCAAACAATTCGATTCTTGCTTCGATAAAGTTTCTACGAGTTCTTTTGTCTGTAAATTTGTCTAGAATTGCTTTCTCGACTTCCGTGCAGAGCTGAACCTCGGCAATCTCTTCGTCTCCTAGGAGTTCTGGATATTTATTTGCCATACCCATTTCTTCAGCGAGAGCGGCAAGCTTGCGATACCATTTCGGCGAAGTTTCGTCCAGGAACACGCGGCCATCGGTCGTAAAATAGACGAGCCATTTGCGCCTAGGATCTGCAACTTTGTCTTCGAACGATGTTAGGAAGTAGCTTGTCTCATAAAATTCGTTATTGTATTTGAGATACTCTACTGTTGCGCCATTATCGCTCGCAATAAGCTGATCAATAAACTCTTTGGCTTCTATGAAGGACTGCTTCTCTTTCTCGCTATTAACGTGATTAATGCGGAAATCGTAATACAGGCTTCTAGCTTTTAGCCATGCTTTGCGGCGAATCCAGTAGGTCTTCGTTAGGCAATACTTCTCTGCCGCGATGCGGCTAGACGGATTCTTTTTGCAGAGATTCTTGACGTCGGTTTTATTGATCTTGTTATAAGCGATGGCTTCGGCAAGGATGGCGAGCTTCTCATACCATTCAGGCATTGTGCTGTCGATTGTGGCAAGATTTTCGCCAGGATTAAACATTAAGAACCATTGTTTCTCCTTGCCTGCTCCTTCGGCAATTAAAGCCATGTCGAAACACTGAATGGATATCTCGCGATAAAACTCGTAACCGGAAAGTTTAAGGGTGCGATTTCTCATATTATCACCTCCTAAAGTCTATGAGAAATAACGTATATATTATAATATATAATGCTTGTGTTGTCAATTTGGGTGTTTGCGGACAATAAAAATCCCCCGGCTTGTGACCGGGGGTGGCGCAAATTCTGATTGTCATTAGTTGATGGCTTTCTCTACTGTTGTGAGTGATTGCTTGAACGTCTCCTCGAAAGCCGGACCTGAAAGTCCTTTTGCTAGGAGAAACTTGAACATCTTTTGTCTTGCCGATGCGTACTGGCTGCGGATCAGAGGGTTATCTGCGAGTTGGCGCAGGATGTAGCCTTCGATTATGGAGCAGCGCTTGCTGTCGGAAGTGATGTCCGGGATCAACTCTTCGTGGAGGTGCTTGCAGCAGATTTCTTCATGGAATGTCGCGAGCTTTTTGTACCATTCAGGTGCACGCTCGTCGACGAAGATTTCTCCTGTAGCTCCATTGTAGAGCACGAGCCAGATTACGTCTGGGTCATTCTGGAGACCCATGCCTGTGATTGCGGGATGTTTGCTGAAGTTTGTCTCAGTGAAGCTCGGGTTGATACTTTCGATAAAAGTCATATCAATCTTCTCCTTTTCAGGTTTTCGGATTGTGAGCATAAGTGGTCGCTTACACTCTGTGGATGGGGTTGCTATCTATATTCAGGCCTCGGCGGAAAGGCTCATTATTTTTTGAATTTGCGGCTTGATTAAACAAGCGATTACGTGATTATACCATAAAATGATATATTAGTCAATGGATGGGGCGCAAATGTCTGTGCGCAAATGTCTGCTACGCAGACGTTTGCGTGCAACTCGGATTGAATACAAATCGAACTCTGCGATGCAAAGCATCGCCATTCTTTTTAATCCTCAAATATATTCTTCGAAATGCGAGCATTCCTCAGAATATTTTTTTGGCTTAAAAAGAACCGCACTAGCGTGCGGGTTCGATTTGTATTCAATCCTCTGGAGCCGCAAATCAGACTTGAACTGATGACCTGCCGCTTACAAGGCGGCTGCTCTACCAACTGAGCTATTGCGGCGTATGGGTATATTCTACCCTATTTTTTTGCTTTTGAAAAGTTTTTTAGTCTGACTTTTTGGAGCATTGTTTGCTGCGAGCTTTTTTGCGGCGCGCGTTGCGTTTCTTTCGCTCTTAGCAGCTAGTCTTTTCTGCTTGGCGAGTTCAGCGGCATTCTTTTTCTGAATAGATAATTCGTTGGCTTTTTGGCGCTTTGCGGCCTGCTCTTCAGCTTTTCTTTTCTTGGCTTCGGCTTGAGCGAGGATCTTTGCGGCGCGCGCAGAAGCGCGGGCGTTTTCTTTATCTGAGCGAGCATTCTTGACGGTCTTGGCGCTTGTGTCGTCAATATTGTAGCCTAGTAAAGTGCGCTTTTTGTTTTTGAGTCTTGCGATGCGTTGCTTGGTTGCCTTGATCTTTTCCTCATCGCCAGCATTTTCGTAAAGCTCGAGCAAATGCTTGAGAACGTTTTCGTCTGGGTTTAGTTCAAATGCGCTTTCGAGGGATTCGACAGCCTTGGAACGCTTACCGACCTTTTCTAGAGCCTTAGCATAGGCG
>JAZQSO010000015.1:0-4020 GCA_045630145.1 Candidatus Nanosyncoccaceae bacterium | reverse complement strand
CTGCCTGCGAGAAGAGATACGGATGCGGTGATTGCTGCGATTGCAGCCAGGATATTCTTCTTAGTCATGAGAATATCCTCCTTTCATATAAAATTTCATTGCTAGGCTTTCGGTTCGGTCCCCTAACAATGCTTATATTATAGCACAAACGGAATAAAAAGTCAATATTCTGGACTCAGAATCAGATACTTCCCTATATTGACATTTATGCTTATTTGTGATATAATTTAGTCACATGGATTGAAGAAGCTGTTCGGCTGATTTGATACCAGAGTTCTTTTACGCCGAGTGCTAAGCCTAGTGCTTGCACTCTAGTCAACTTAGGAGGTTGATTGTATGTTATTTAATACCGTTACTAAGACCAAGAAAGATGCTCTGAGCATAACCGTTAAGGCTTTGATGCCGGTAATGCATGAGGTCTACAAACAGTCCTCGGATCTTGCTCAGGCAGGCTTCAAGTTTGACGACAACGGTCGCCTTTATAGCGCTGCAGATCAGGAGTATGACAAAGTTGTGCATGAAACCGTTTCCGCTATTTCGCTTGCTAGATTCCGCAAGGAGTATGGTGAGACTGTTGAGGAGATGGGTTATCATCTGCGCAATGACGGTCATGTTGTTCCGAAGTGTTCTGTAGAGGAGCGTTTTCTGGAGATGCTGATTAATCCTCTCGGGGATATTCGCCGTCTCATTTCCTTCGAAGACAGCACGTTCAAGATTTGCCTGAAGAAGCTCGCAGAGACTCAGAATAGAACTATTCTGTATGACTTAGAGTGTCTGGAGAGCGGCGACGAGACTGAGTACATAGTTACAGCCGCACCATGGCGTGTAGCTCTGTTCAAGCTCTATGTTGCTTTTCTTGACGAGCGCACCGCTATGAGAATACTCGAAGAGGCGGAGCCGATTCAGGTTTTGGGAATGGCTATGATGGCTCGTGTTTTCACCGACCATCTGCAGATTCGCATGAACTACGATTGGTTTACGACAGCTTTAACTAGCGCGTATCTCTACGCCAAGTTAAGCTATTCCAACTAACAGAGCAACCCTCTAGGCATAATTGAGTGACAAAAGGCGAAAAGCCCCCGCAGCCAGCGGGGGCTTATTTTGTTCTCGAAAATGTAGATTTTAGCATAGGCGGTATGTTATACTCGAAAAATGTTGCTCTTTAAAATGTAAGGATTTATAGGCAATGGAGTTTCCTGCGTTTTATTTTGCGGCATTATTTTAATCCGAAGGAGCGTTAAAAATATGAACGTAATCGAAACAAACGAGGCAGCAAAAATAGTTGCAGAGGACATCAGACACTTCGTACTGACCAACGAAGATCTGAGATGCAAATGCAAAGGCGAGTGTTCGGTAGTGATTGGCCTGGAGCCACTCTGTCGTGAAGCTTGCAAGCGACTCAAAGCAGATAAGCTTTCCGTTAAGCTGGGAGAGGCAAGAATTAAATTCCCCACTCGTGGCGGTATTGCTGTTGACTATTCCCGTAGAGCCTATAGCGGACTTTATGCTTGTGTCTTAAATAGCCATGCTAATGCTATAAAATCGAGCTACGACCCTAGTGGTCGTCCCGGTAATGCGGCTAATAGAAGAGGCTGCCTTGGTTTTGACGTTACGAAAATGCGCAAATTTTTCAAGAAAGAGAAAAACTGGGCTCGTTACTATGTTGCCGTCCAGGTGGGCGGTGTGACTGATGATGATAATGAGCTCTTTGCTCGCCGTGGCACTAAACTGCTTTGTGATGTTATCGAGGAGCTGAAGCTTGTGCCAGATAATCGCCCTGTCGAAGAGACAAGTGTTTATGCTAAGGCAAAGAAGCAGCATGAAGACCGTGTCGCTACTGCAGTCGAGATAGTTCTCGTTACTGACTAAATTCTTATATAGAATACCCCCGGAGTTTTCGCTCCGGGGATTTTTCTGCTTACTTTTTGGTAGTCTTTTTGGCGGTAGCTTTTTTGGCTGTGGCCTTTTTTGTGGTTTTCTTGGCTGCGGCGCGGCGTGTGGCTGGGCGACGCGTGGTCTTAGGTTTGTTCTGAAGCATTTCTTCGGCCTGCTCCTTCGTGATGGACTTTGGATCGACATCTTTTGGAATCTTGGCGTTATTGCGGCGGCCTGGGCCTTTAACGTAAGGGCCATAAGCGCCGTTAATAATCTGAATGTCTCCCCAGTCTGCGATGTAGCTGTCGCGCTTTGCGATATAAAGCGGCTCGGCCTGTTCGAGTGTAATCGTGTATGGGTCGAAGCTCTCTTCTTTGCTCTTCATTGGTACGTTGTATTTGCCAGCTTTGAGATAGGGGCCAAATGGGCCTGCGGCAGCGATGATTTCAGTGCCGTCGGCAGCCTTACCAAGCGAGCGTGGAAGTTGTGGAAGCTCGAGTTGCTTGAGGGCTTGTTCGAGCGTGACTGTCTTAACGGATTTGCGCTTTGGTAGTGGCGCGAAGACTGGCTTTTCGCCGGCTTCTTTTTCGTTGTCGCCAAGCTGAATGAAACCGCCGTTTTTGCCGACCTTGGCATAGATAGCTTTGCCGGTCTTTGGATCATGGCCTAAGAGGCGGGCGTTATTGTAGCGCTCAATGCCTTCTGCGGCGAGAACTTCGTCGTTGAAAGGACCATAGAAATCGCGAAGCATTTTGACACGATCGAGCTTCTTCTCGGCGATAAGGTCGAGATCTTTTTCGATGCTAGCGGTAAATTTGTAATCGACGATGTTCTTGAAATGGTCGGTAAGGAAGCCGGAAATAAGCTCGCCGATTGGAGTTGGCATGAGCTTGCCTTTATTGGCGCCGTATTTCTCTTGAACAATATTGCGAGTGATTTGCTGGTCTTCGAGACGAAGCTCAACGATATCGCGGTCTTCGCCTTCGCTCTCGCCCTTTACGACATAGCCGCGGGATTGAATGGCGGTCATAATGCTGGCGTAGGTGCTTGGGCGGCCAATGCCGAGCTTTTCGAGCTCTTTAACAAGTGAACCTTCAGTGTATCTGGCAGGTGGTTTGCTGTAATTCTGGCGAGCAGCGATATAGTTAGCGTCGACGTTATCGCCAACCTGGAAGTCTGGCAATTCGCTTTCTTTGAGGCGACCGTAAACTTTCAAGAAGCCATCAAAAGTAATAACTTCGCCCTTCCCCTCGAAAACGTATTCGGTTGGAGTGCTGATTGTGATGGTGGTCTTGGCGAGTTCGGCATCAGCCATCTGAGTCGAAAGTGCGCGGGCACGAATCAAAGCGTAGAGATGCTGCTCGTAAGTATTCTTGCCGGCTTTTTCGACGGCGATATTGGTTGGACGGATAGCTTCGTGAGCTTCCTGGGCGCTTGCATCCTTGGTCTTGAAGCTGCGAACCTTGAGGTATTTCTTGCCGTAATTATCTTCGATATAACTAGCCATGCTGGCGATAGCTTGCTTGCTGAGGTTTAGGGAGTCGGTACGGTGATAAGTAATAAGACCGGCCTGATAAAGTGCCTGAGCGGCATTCATTGTGACGCGGGTAGAATAACCGAGGCGGCTGTTAGCCTCAATCTGCATACTAGCGGTCGTGAATGGCGGAGCTGGTTTGCGTAGGCCTGGTGTATGCTCAACAGCGCTGACGAGATATTCGGCATTAATTAACTTTTCGAGGAAGGTTCTTACTTCTTCTTCGTTATCGAAAGTGTGGTTTAAAGTGGCCGGGAAACCGAAATCGCCGACGACTTTATAAGTGAATTTGCTGGCGAATTTCTCGATCTGCTGCTCGCGCTCAACAATAAGGCGGAGCGCTGGGCTCTGAACACGGCCGGCAGAGATGGCGCCTGGAACCTTCTTGCGGACGATGCCAGAAAGGTCGAAACCGACGAGCATGTCGAGGGTTTGGCGGGCCTGCTGGCTAGAAACCATGGCCATATCCACGGTGCGTGGATTCTGAATGGCGGCCTCGAGTGCTGGCTTGGTGATTTCGTGAAAAGTAATACGTGCAGTATCTGCAGGCAATTTGAGCACCTGAGTAAGGTGCCATGAGATGGCTTCTCCTTCGCGGTCTTCATCCGTTG
>JAZQSO010000014.1:0-1883 GCA_045630145.1 Candidatus Nanosyncoccaceae bacterium | reverse complement strand
CATAGTAAAAGTCTTGCCCGAGCCAGTGACGCCAAGAAGAGTCTGCTCGCGCTTGCCCATGTTAAGCCCGTTCATGAGGGTCTGAATCGCCTGTGGCTGATCACCCGTTGGCTGATATTTACTATGCAACTTGAAATTCATAAGACATATATTATTATAACATTCAATAAAATAATCCCCTAGGAGGGGGATTATTTTGTCGGCTAGATTAATTCTCGAAACGGAAAGTATCCATGATTGGATTGATGTAGCTAGATGCCCTATCGCTGCCGCTTATGATATTAAAGGTGACAATATGCGTATTGTTGCCATTTTCGAAGAAGTAAGAAACTTGAGTCAATACGCTGCCTTCGCGTTTTGTTGCTTTGATGGCGGAGATATTTTTGTCCTTTCCGATTGTAACGGTTTCCGTATCGATTCTGACGCCATCTTTGTCGCCGAAAACTTGCATGTACTCTTCGGCGTAGGTTTCTAGACTTTGTAGATGGACAGTTAGGTTTTCGTCGTCACTTGTTGAAACGTTTGCGAGATAGGAGATATTGATACCCATCGAAACATTTGCCGAGGAATTAATGTAGCTACCATAGGCTGAATCAGAACTTGCAGACTGAATGATGTCCCAGTCTGTAGAAAGATCGACATAACCGATGCGTTCGTTTCCGACGACTTGAGTGACGCCGCTTTGATTATTGACGGATAGCCTAGTGACATCCTGGCCGTTCAGTTCGCAGCTTACCATGCCGTCGCTATTTTCTACTAGACTTTTACCGAAGTCGATTAAGCCGTTTTCGATAGTAGGATATCCGTGGATGCGTTCTCTGATTTCGTCGGTATCATAATCGAAGAAACTACCTGTGTTTAATGTGCCCGAGACGTTGCTGTTGTTGTAATAAACCGTGAGGCTGCTATTAGTGGTATTGCAGACAAGCTTGTTGCTCTGGTCCATTTCGCCCCTAATAGTCGAGAAGATGCCTAATACACCGCCAAAGGCTATTGCGAAGATAGCAATTGGAATAGCGAGTAGAAGTAGCAAAACAATAACGATAATTAAGACGATTTTGCCTGTACTGCTCTTCTTTTGGGTTGGCGCTGACGGTGTGTTTGGTATTGTATTTTGATTTGTAGGATCGATTGGGGCTCCGTTACTCATGTATTTTTCCTTTTTACTTATGCTTATTATAGCAAAGATGGAGCACAAAAAATCTCCCCGCTTGGGGGAGATTTTGAAATCTGGATTTAGATTATTTAGCTTCCTTGCCGTCGACCCATTCGTCTTTCTTTGCAGCTGCACCTGCTGGAGCTGCACCTGCCTTAGCTTCGTCAGAAGCGAGGAAGGTTGTCTTTGCTGGGCTGGCGCCTGCGCCGAGGTAGCTAGCATCGCCGAAGCCGAGGATAGCCATGAAGATTGGGCTCAAGAGGATCAAACCTACAGCGAAGCCGGTTTCCTTGCCGAAGACCTTGGCAAGACAGTACATTTCATAGATTGCGAATGCGAGGGTTACGAGACCACCAACGAATGGAATGATGGAAGCGAATGGGATAACGAGTGCCATCCAACCCTTGATACCACAGATTTCACCCATTGTGTAAGTGTTGAGGAATGGGATAAGAGAATACCAACCCTTTTTACCAGCCTTGGTGAAGACCTTCCACATTACGATAATGAAGAAGACCATAATTGCTAGCCAGATAATCCAGACGACGGCACCCATTGCCATAATGCCACCGAGAAGACCTGCTGCTTCTGCGTCTGAGAGCTCTGAAGAGCCAGTGCTGTAGCTATAATCGTAGTTATAGTTCATTTTGTGTAAGTTTTCCTTTCGAAAAATTAATACTTATTTAAGCTAATTTTACCACAAAATATACAAAAACAAGATTTTTGT
>JAZQSO010000013.1:0-18594 GCA_045630145.1 Candidatus Nanosyncoccaceae bacterium | reverse complement strand
TATGGATATCAGATTCAAGGCGACGCCTTCCTACAAAAAGCTGGCAATGACGGCAAGGAATTGATGTCTTATGAGCTCGCCTTCTTGTATGACGAAATCAGTAGCAACTCGTCTTATCGTGGCATCCTGAGCCAAAGCAGTGTTGCAGATGCAGCCGAATATTTTGTACGCCATGTTGAAGTGCCTAGCGATATTGAAGGTGCGGTGAGGGATCGTAAAAAATGGGCACAAGAAAAATACGACCTATATAGCGGACGAAGCGATCTTGAGCCAAGCAATTATTCTGGCGATGTCGCAAGTGCAAAGAATATCGTCCTAGCTGACGCAAAGATCAATGGCACAAACAAAGATTATAATGGTGACCCAATTTTTACGGATGCGCAGCTTGCTCTAATTGAGGAACATCGCCCATTCTATGAAGAAGCGGTTGAGGGAACGAAAATTCCTTGGGAAATGCTTGCTGTAATTCATACGCGCGAATCTGGCCTTAGCCGCACGAACCCAAATAGTGATGGTCTCTTCCAGTTTGCTGGCACTGGTGCCTATACCGCTGGCGCTTATGTTGACGACGACGAATTCCGTGCTCAGCTCAATACCTTGGTTACGGTGCATTTAGTTCCAAAGATTAAAGAAGGTCTCAATGAGGACGACCAAGTTAAGCAAATCTTCTTTGGTTACAACGGTAGGGCTGGCGTATATATCAACCAGGCGCGCGACCTTGGTTTTACTGAAGAACAAGCAAAGCTCGGTGAGGGCTCGCCATACGTAATGAATAAAGCCGATGCGAAACGCGATCCGAATAAAGCTCCGCTCGGCACTTGGGGGCAGATTAAGCGAGATTACGGTCCAATCGAATATCCTGCCAACCAAGACCATGGTGCATATGTCATGTATATTGCGCTTCATGGTGGCAGTATTGGTGATACTGGCTGTGCAGGTGCAAATATCAATTCTACGGGCGCCCGTGCCATCAGTGATACGGCGGTTAAATTTGCTTGGCCACTTGGTGATGTTCACAATTCTTCGAGCAAGAGTGGTGGTAACTACTTGGTAGCAACGGAAGCTTATAAAGAAGCGGCTGTCGGCATGAATAACTGGTATAGCAATGGCGGCGCGGACTGTTCGTACTTTGTTGGTACAGTCGTGGCGGCGGCTAATGTGGATCCAGAGTTCCCGAAGGCTGGCTCGGCGGTTCAGACGGATTATCTCAGGAATTCTGACAAATGGGTGCAGATTCCGAATAACGGCTCAGATGAAAGTGTCTTAAAGGCTGGCGATATTATGATTGTCCCGCATACCGGCAATAAGTGTGGGCATGTGCGTGTTGTTGTTGATCTTGGAAATGGCACGCTCGGCACCGCTGAAGCGTCTCTAGATAGTCACTCGGGCGAGCTTCATTCGTACATTGGACTCGATGCGGGGCTTGGTCGTGGTTTATATGAGATTTATCGTCTAAAATAGCGGAGAGAAAAGATGGAAAACGGAAATATTTCGGCACAAGATCAACGCGCAGAGTTCGTAAGGGAACATCGCAAATCGGTAATAGGAATTCTTATCGGGCTTTTTGTGGTGTTGATTGGTATTTTTATCGGACGAGCAATTTATCTAAACATTAATAACGCTACCCTAAAAGTTAGAGTTGCACCGGTCGATGCAAAAGTTCTAGTTGGCGGCAAACGCTATCGTAATGGTGAGCATCGCATTAAGCCTGGCCAATATGAAGTCTCAATTACTCGTGATGGCTTTGAGAGTCATACCGAGACGCTTACGATTGAGGATAAAGGTTACGGTGAAATTTACCTCTGTATGGACAATACCGATGGTGTTGATTGGTATAGCAACGACGGAAGATACGCTCATCTTTGCGATGAAATCCACGAACATCAGTATGATATTGAGACTGCAGAAAAGTTTTCGGATAAGGTCTTCAGTGTGACGCCATTCCATAGCTACGAGAATGGCTTTAATATTGATGCTCAGCTCGACGAAGAAACTGGCGAAATCACCGTGACGATTGAACCGCTATCTTGCCGCTACGATCGCGCGAAGGGTCTCGAGAAGAATGCGCTCGAATGGCTTGAAAAAGCTGGCCTAAACCTAGATGATTACAAAATCGAATACTATGAACCTTGCGTAGGAGAGCAATAATGCAAATTCAGATGTCAGACTTTTACGCCCGACTAGGCACAATCGCCCTTATCATGGCGCTTGGCTTCTTCTTGGGGAAGCGCAAGATTATCGATACGCGTGGCAATAAGATGCTCGTGAATCTTTTGCTCTCGGTCTTTATGCCGGCTTCGCTCTTTGCGGCTTTCCCGGCAGAGTATAGTCAAGAAACCTCCTCACTCTTCGTGTCCGGTCTCATCGCTGGTTTTATCGTGATGTTTGCGCTGATTGTTTTGTCGCGTATTATCTTCAATAAGTATTTCTATCCAGGTGAATTACGTCACGAATCTCAGTTTGCGCTCATCTTTAATAACGCAACCTTCTTGGGCTATCCAATTATTTCTAATACCTTCGGTAACGAGGGAATTGTGCCGTACTGTGGCTTTATTATTGCCTTTAATATTGCGCTCTTTTCTTACGGCGTGTTCTTGTTTGAGCATAAGGTCAGCAAAAAGCTCTTCCTTGGCATTGTGACAAACCCAAACATTATTGCTGTGATTCTTGGTATGCTGGTCTTTCTCTTCGGCATCAAGTTACCAGAATTCTTTACGAGCGCAGTAAGTTTTACGGGTGGCGCAACTACGGCTTTGTCGCTTCTTAGTATTGGCTTTATGCTCTCGCACGCAGAGGTCAAGAAGCTTGTTCGTAAATGGCGTCTTATTGTAACGGCGCTAATTCAGCTCATTGTTGGCCCGCTACTTTGTTTTGTTTTGCTCGAATCTCTACATTTTCCAAGGGAAGTTATTGTGGTTTGTACGCTTATTCAGGCCTTGCCAACCGCGACGAGCCTCGGTCTCTTTGCAGCAAAATACAAAGGTGGCAATACGGTCGAATCTTCTGAGCTAGTTACAATCTCGACAATTCTTTCGATTGGCACGATGCCTCTGTTGGTCTGGCTGCTCTTGTTGAGATAATTCGCTATAATAGGGCTATATTATAATTATGATAAAAAGGAGTTTACGATGGGTCTAGATGCAAAGGGTAGGAATTTTTCTGCGCCACGTTTAACTCCTGGCAAGAGCTCTGAGTCGCTAGTATACGGTTCGCCAAACATGCTTAACGATCAGGCGCGCCAGATTGCAATTATGGACGCGCGCGCTCGTCAGTATGGCTTTGGCGGTATCAAATCCGTGAATAGTAATACACTTGGCTCGAGCAGTTCAATTTCGAATAGTCTTTCAAGTGTTCCTTTTGGTACGCGGGTTGGCTCGACCACGGAATCTTATACAGCTAAGCCAATCACAATCGAGTCGAATCCAAACCATAGCTCTACGATGGCTAACTCCGCGCGTGGCTACTATAGCTCAGGGAAGACTCGGGTCAATAAAACCGCATCTACGATTATTGCTGTAATTGCCTTGATAATGATGTTTGGTCCATTCATTTTCGCAGTTCTTTCTATGATTATTATGGCGCTCTTGGGGCAGTTCTAAACTTGATAAATCCTGCAAAAGTTGTATAATACGAATTATGAGCTTGGCTCATAATTTTTGTTTAGGAGGAGAGTACCTATGAACCTTACAAATTTCAATCCCGCTGAAATTCACCGTATAGGTGAACCTTATGTCGGCAAGGCAAACGATGTCTGGAAGACAAGTGATAGCCGTGTGCTGGAGTACGACCATACTGACCGTGCATCGGCTGGTAATGGCGCCAAGCGTGCTGTAATTCCTGGCAAAGGCAAGGCAAACAATAAAATCTCTACGGAGATTTTCAGACGCCTTGAGGCTGCCGGAATCGGCACACACTATCTTGGCCCAGGCTCGAGCGAGAGCTCCAAGTATGTCGCAAAGACGGAGCCCATCAAGCTCGAAGTCATCGGACGCTTCTTTACGGCAGGCAGCTTCTGCAGAGAGTTTAAACTTCCCAAGGATATCCCGTTTAATGGTGTCTTTGTGGAGTTTACTTACAAGAATGACGCCGAAGGTGATCCTCGTATCACTGACCGTGAAATCGTCAAAGCAGGCCTTGTTCGTGATGCTGAAGATGTCGCCTTCATGCGTGATGTAACCGAGAAAGTGGCATACATTCTGCGTGACTTCTTTGATGAAGTTGGCGCTCAGCTGATTGACTTCAAAATCGAGTTCGGCTATGCACCTTTCGGCAATATCATCGTTATTGACGAAGTGTCCGGCGATACCGTGCGTGCAAGAGATAAGATCACTGGCGAGTCTCTCGACAAAGACAGATTCCGTCAGGATTTGGAGAATGTTTCGCTCGGCTACAGCACTCTGGAAGCTCGCCTCGAGGCTAAGGATTGAGATTGATCCCCCGATACGCAAAATCGGGGGATTTTTCTTCTCTGTTATTAAGTGGTAGAATATGCTATATGGAAATTTTGTTACAGATTATTCTCTTGATTGTTGGTTTCGTCCTTCTGATTAAGGGCGCAGATATTTTTGTGGATGGTGCTAGCAGTACTGCGAAACATTTCGGTATGCCAAAGATTTTGATCGGCCTTACGATTGTCGCCTTTGGTACTTCGGCTCCAGAGTTTGCTGTGAGCATCAAATCTCTTCTTGCCGGCTCTGGCGATATGATGGTCGGCAACGTCATTGGCTCAAATATTCTCAATGTTCTCCTGATTCTTGGCGCAGCTTCGCTAATTCGCACACTTCCAGTCAAAAACAGTACGCTCAAGAAAGAAATCCCGCTTCTAATCTTCTTGTCTGTGATGTTTGCTGCTTTGATGTGCGACAAGCTTTTTGGCTTTACGGATGCCAATTCCTTGACGCGCCAGGATGGCTTAGTTTTGATACTCGCTTTTGGCATTTTTATGTATTACCTTATCGGTACGACACGCCGTCGTATTCGCCATAAGAAGATTAACGAGAAACTTGCTCTCGAAGGCAAGCCAGAGAAGTATAAAATTGTCGAGGACGATGATGTTGAAATCAAGCCAATGAGCATTCAGAAGGCGATTGTCTTTATTTTGCTTGGTATCGCTGGCATTATCTTCGGCAGTAATTTCGTAGTGGACTCTGCAAGTACGATTGCGCGCGCCATGGGTGTTTCGGACGCTTTAATTGCTCTTACAATTGTGGCCTTTGGTACTTCTCTGCCGGAGCTTGTAACTTCTGTTGTGGCTGCTCGTAAAGGCGAATGTGATATTGCTATTGGTAACGTGGTCGGCTCTAACATCTTTAATATCGGCATCGTAGCTGGTATTCCGATCTTGCTCCTCGGTGGCGTGAGCGACATGACTTCGTTTAATTATATTGATGTTGCAGCGATGTTGCTCGCAGTAGTCTTGCTATTCTTCTTTACGATTAAGGATCGTCATGTGGGCAAGTTTGAAGGTGTAATCTTCCTACTAGTCTTCTTGGCCTATTACGGCTATACTGTCGCGCACGCTTTAGTCTAACGCTCGATTTGCGTTACATAGTATTCGTCATAACTTAGCCCGGAGTCTTTGACTTTCTGGGCTAATTCTTTGCCGACATAGCGGTAGTGCCAAGCCTCTTCGGCGAAGCGAGAATACTTCTTTTGTGCGTCTTGATAGCGCCAGATAAAGCCATATTCCACGGCGTGCTCTTTGAGCCAAGCGAATTCTTTAGAGTAGGCGAAAGTGCCGTTGTGTGGTGTCTTGATATCTATGGCAAGTCCAGTATGATGTTCAGAAAAGCCTGGCTGCGCGACGTGGCTCTCGCAATAAGCCTGGCCGTATTTTGCGCATTGCGCATTCATAACCGATTGTTGCTCGGCAACACTACGATAAGCAGAGTTTATTTCAAGGATTAGGCCTTCTTCCTTAGCGGTAGCTGCCATTTCTAAGAAGGCATTATAAGCTTCTTTATTGAGCTCGAAGCCGTTGCCGGCGTCTACTAGATTGTCCGGCTCGAAATCCTCAGTAACGGCATAATTCTTATTTACGAGCATGTCAAAAGAGAAGTCGTGGCGAGATTCGTCCGCTTCGTATTCTGGTAAATCTAGATTATTTGCCACTGCATAAACTGCTTCCTCGATATCTTCTGAATAAGCAAGATAGCGATCTAGATCTTTGAGCTTTGCATAATCTTTTGCGAAGTATTCCTGTGCATGGTCGAGATGGTCGCGCGCAGCGAGCTGGCTTAAATCTTCGGCATTGAAGCGGTCGAAAAAGAAATTTATATCATCGGGCGCATAGCCCTTGCTAAGGAAAGCGTTTGCAAGTGGTAGGAAATTATCCGTCTCGTGATAATTAATTTGTAAGTAAGCGTCGTAATTGTCTGCCTGGTAATCTGGCGCCATAAAAACTGCGCTAAGAGTTTCGTTGTAGCCTAAATCTCGGATTGTTTCGAACATATCTTGCTCAAGGACGTAATCTGCAAACTCTCTAGAATATCCAAGTTTTTCGATGGTTTTTCGGTGGCTAATTTTGATTCCGAGTGGAATGCCAAAACCAATTAAAAGCGCCAAAAAAGCTAGTGCCGCAAAGATAGTTATTTTGAGCCAGCTAGTTCTTTTTCGCATAGCTTAATTATACAAAAGAAAACCGCCACTTGACGTGACGGTTGTAGATGAAGAATGAAAAGAATTATTAACCCTGCATGTCCGGACGAACTTCCTTCTGAATGAAGAAGAAAGATATCTCATCGGGGCCAACGTGACATCCGACCGAAGGACTGGTCTGTCCTGTGCGGATTTTTACTTTCGGGAAGCGAGCACGAAGCTCTTTGCGCAGTTCCTCGGCCTTGCGATAGGCGATGCTGTCGTTGTCTGTCATGCCGGAGTAGTCGATTTCGATCTCGCCAGTCTCAGGAGACTCAGCTGTTTCGGCGTAGATGCTTATGAACATCCTGAGCAGATTCTTGTCGCCACGAACTTTCTTCCAGGTCGGCTGTAAAGGACCGTTGCGAGGAGAAAGCATCACGGGGTAGATCTTCATGGTTTTTGCCAGTGCGATCTTGAGCTGGTCCTTTGCGCTCGAGAAACGTCCGCTCTTTTTCATAAAGTCGTACGAAAAAAGTGTGAATATGTGTGCCATGTGGTCGCCCATATCCTCGACTTTCTGCTTGAGCTCATCGACGGTGCGTGGTGCTGCATCGAGCCACTTGCGCAGCATTCTCAGTGTAAGACCAAGTCCGCCCGCAACACAATGCGTCTGCAGGATGAGAATGTTGTCTGCGTTGAGGTCTGGATGTTCGTCACGGATCATACCCTGTGCTGTAAGTGCGGCGTTGCGCATGCCGGCGGACAGGGAGTCTGTGATGCCAAGGTAGACTACAAGCTTGCTTTCACTCAGGCGCTTCTCGAAGATACTTAAGAATCCATCGATAGTGCTACCTGTCTTTGCGCCTGTCGTGTTCGGATCTGCCAGGCGAGCATAAAAAGCATCGTTTGCTTCGTTGCCGTCCAGGAAAGCGATTTCCTGTCCAGCGTAGTAGATGTTAACGGGGAAGCTTACCAGGTCAAAGCCGAGCTCTTTGGCGAGCTCTTTGTTGAAACCGCTCGATAGGTCCGTTACGAGCGCCAGGTTATCCTTTGTGAGGACTGTGCTGCCGTCAAAAACGCCATTCTGTCTTTTCATGTTAATACACCTCTCTTATAAAAAACTTGGCGGTCGATGCCGCCACTCGTGGAGCTATTATAACATAAAACTAAAAAAGAAAAAGAGGCCCGAAGGCCTCTTGTGCTACTCACCAATCTTTTTGTGTGCTGGATTGTCGTAGTATTGCTTCATGAGCTTGTCGTCGAAGTGTTCGTCGAGAGCTTCTTCAAGTGCATTCTGCGGCGCTTTACCTTCGGCCCTAGTGCCGTAGCGGAAGAGAGCGGTATAAGATACGACGTGGCTGAGAAGTACGAAGATTAGGAAGCTTGGCATGATTACGTTACCAATGCGCTTTGGTAGTAACTCGATAAACTTCGAAAGTGCTGGATAAACGACCTTTACGAAGATTAAGCCACCTGCACCCCAGAAGAGCATGTAAGGAATTGTGGTGCGACCGGCAATATTGAGGAACTTATCAGAGTAGTCCCAGGCGTTTGCTTGGAAGACATATTCGCCGATGAGACTCGAGACGGTTTCTGTTGCGCCTCCAATCAAACAGGCATAAAGATAAGTCCAGTACCACTTACGCTTGAGATTGCGACAAAGGAGAACCGTGAAGGCGAGGAAGCCTGCGCCATAAACTGGGTTGAATGGACCATAGATGATACCTTGGCGAGAAAGCCACTGACCAGAACGGCAGAAAGTTAGGATTTCTTCGTAATAGGTGCCGATCATGCAACCAATACAGTAGATGAGAAAGACTTTATTAAAGCAGAAACCTTCGGCGAATTTTTCTTCTTTCTTTTTCTTTGTGGCGATGGCATAGATAACCATAGCGGCGAAACCGAAATAGAGAATCCAGCGCACACCATAACAACTAAAGAAGTGATGTGCGACAAAATAGAACGCGAAATAAAGCGCAAAAGCGACTTGGATTAGGTAATCCTTTAGGGTTGGCTTGGCTTTCGCAGTAGCTTTTGTTGTTTTTGCCGTGTTAGTTTTAGAGCTGGTTTTTGGTGCCTTTTTGGCGCTATTTTTCACAGAAGAAGATTTGCTCATATTTATACTATAACATTTTACTTATGCTAATAAAACAGGCCGTCCCCGTGGGCGGCCTTTTTAATGTCTTGAATAGTATCGTATAATCAAGACATGAAGATTTGTATCTGTTGTAGCCTGTCTTTTACGGATGAGGTTTTGGCTTTGGCGGAGAAGCTTGAGGCGCTTGGTCATGAGCCTCTCTTACCGAATGGCATGATTGATCGCGTAACCGAGCAAGAGGATTTTGATCCCGTCAAAACTAAAGCTGCGACTGATGCAGTGCGCAAACATATCGATAAAATCCGTGAGTCGGATGCGGTTTTGGTCTGTAATTACGATAAGAAAGACATTGCGAACTATATCGGCGCTAATACTTTTGTCGAGATTGCGGCGGCACACTATATGCACAAGCCAATCTATACGCTCAATCCGCTACCAAAACAGTCGTATATAAAAGATGAAATTGAATCTTTTGATATTACGGTTCTGAACGGCGATTTGGCTATTCTTTAGAAAAGGAAAAAGCCCGGACTCATGTCCGGGCTGCGGTGTTGTAGGAGTGGATAGGATTACTTGTCGAGAGAGGTAACGACGCCCTGGCGGCGCTTCGAGCTGTAGTAGGCAGTGAAGCGGCGTGCGTGGGGATTAACCTTGAAAGCGCCAGTTACCATGAAGCTTTCGCCGGAGCCGTCCTCGTGAGCGAGGCTGAGGATGGTTGCGCTAACAACCTGCGACTTGCCCTCGATTTCGATGTTGAAGGCGACATTAATCTTGTCCTCGCCACAGGCGTACTTGCATGCGTCGAAGAGTCTGTCCTTGCTCGGGCCGTTGGTGATTCTGTAATTTGTCTCCATATCGGAAACCTCCTTTAAAAATGTGCTACTCAGTGCATACGCAAAGAGTAAAGATGTGCTAACCTCCCTGTGAGGCTAACATGACTATATTATAGCATAAGTGTTTAAAATTGTCAATAAAGAAACCCTTTCTTGCCCATGAAACGAAACAAAAAATACCCTTTGGGTATTTTATGCTTCGTCTGGTGGGGGCAGCTGGGTTTGAACCAGCGACCAATCGGTTATGAGCCGACTGCTCTAACCGCTGAGCTATGCCCCCAGCGATGTAATAATTGTAGCATATCTGTTAAATAATTTGCCCAAGAAGCATGAAGCTTAAGCTTATAATGTATAATTGGGTATTATGAAGAAGTTTGGGAGCAAGAAAAACATTATTACAATCGTATCTTCGGTTTTGGGAGTAATTCTTGTTGCATACCTGACGCTTTTTGTGATAATGAAGGCGGCAAAATTAAACGACGAAGAACGTATGAAACTTGATGATTTTTCGTCACACGCTTTGCTCTACTTGGATGAGTACGATATCGAGAATGAAAATAGTGAGCCGAGTGAGTTGACGAAATATTTGGCCTATGCGGTTGCATATAATTATGGCGAAAACGGTAAGGCGGAGGCTACATCTGATGAACTGAAGCAGATTATTAAAGATGTCTTTGATGAAGATCTTGATTTGTCCAATCCTGACGAAGCTCTAATGAGTAGCTACATTAATAAAAAATATATTTTCTATAAGGGCGGGCTAGTTGTTCTTGATCGGAGCTATCTTGATGAAAAGAGAATTACGCAAATTCCGACCTGGCTATATAAAGAAAAGAAGGCGAGCTCGATGGGTGGAAAAATGACCGTAGTTTATGAAAAATATAAAGTCGCAAATCCATACAATTATCTAAACTATACAGCTACGAATAATATTGACGTTCCTGAACTATCGGCATATCTACGAGGCGAGGGAAGTTATGCGTCGCTTAAGAGGGCTGTAAAAAACGAAGACATCGATTCTGTTGGTGAATTTGTTAAAGAACTAAAAATTACATATAAAGAGCACGACGGCAAACTCTATATAGATAAAATAGAGTAAAGGCCAAGACTTGTATTGTGCTAATGCTTGGGCATATAATAAGCTCAAGCATTATTGTTTGAGAGACAAAAAGTGTTAAGAGAGAAAATATTTAAGGGTACGCTATTTTTGTGGGCGAGCATTGTTGCTTTGCTCTGTTGCTCTGTTCCAGCTAGTGCTTTGAGTGTTAGCGAACTAGAGCAGATTTCTGATGTTTCCGAAGCTATTGAGCTTGCTGAGCCAGAAGAAGGCTACGCTTTTGACGCTACTTTTCTTGCGAAGAATCAGGAGCTTTCGTACAAAGCTACAATCGAAAATGACGAAGAATTCCCAATTCGCATTAGTAATATTACTCTAAATGAATCAGAGTATGATTTCTTGGAGTATTCTTTCGAAGGCCTAGAAGTTGGCGACGAACTCGAGATTGGCGATACAAAAGAAATTATTGTAACTGTCAAAACAAATAACAATAATACGCAGACAATTTCTGATGAATATAATTTGAGCGTAGATTACGATCAGATTAAGCTCGAAGATAACCCAGAAACTTCTACGACCGCAGTTATTAGTACGATTTCTGCTGCCGCAGTTGGCGCTGGTGCAATTATCTTTATCTTTAGTCGTAGCAAGAAAATTCGTCAGTTTGCAATTATCTTTACGGTCTCCTCTCTTGGTGTCTGCGCTTTGGGTTTCAATGCTTCCGCTGCTGAAGATACAAATTTCTCAATCCTTGGTAAAGTTAATTTTATCAATACTTATACCGTCACCGTGAATCCAAACGGTGGCATCTATGGTGGTAAAACTGAAAACACTGTAGTCTATAAACGCGAAGGCGAAAGCTATCATGTCGATGAAGTTACTCGTGAACACTTCCAGTTTGTCGAATGGGAAGTAAACCCAGGTGATCTCGATGAGAATAACGATATCGAAATCCATGCCGATACTACTATTAAGGCCAAATGGAATGAAAATACCTATACGCTTACGATAAAGCCAAATGGTGGCGAATATCTGGGCTCAACCGAAGAATGGAGCGAAAGCTTCCGCCCGAACGAATCCGCAACAATCTCCACTCCAGAGCTAGAGGGTTATGATTTTGTGAACTGGACTGTCGAAGAAGGCAATGTGGGCACGGATGGTAAGTTTACCGGCTCTAGCATCAACATGGTCGAGGACGTGACACTTGTTGCTAATTATTCAATCAAACAAATCAACGTCAAGATTAATCCTAATGGTGGCACCTTTAATGGAGAGTCTACAACTTATGAAGATGTTGTTGATTGGGGTACTGAAATTGATATTTCTAACACCGCACGTGAAGGTTTTGATCTTAAGGAATGGACTGTCGCTGAAGGCAATCTCGGTACAAATGGTATTTTGAGTGCCGAAACTTCAACAATTACAATTACTGAAGATACTGAAATTATTGCTAATTGGTGGAGCTCTACTTTCTATACTGTTACAATTATTCCTAACGGCGGCATCTATGATGGCGAGACCACTGCTTCCGAGTACTCTGTTCGTGAGGGTACGGATTATTCGATGCTTGCGGCAACTTACGAGGGGCAACTCTTCCATTACTGGCACTATACTGACACTGAAACTCATATGGATGAAGCTAGCTTCACTGTTACTGGCGACGTTAGCTTAACTGCTGAGTGGCAACCAATTATTGCACGCATCGAGCGTACGCAGGAGCTTTATCCATCTATCATGGCTGCTCACGAAGAGGCCGAATCTGGCGATACGATTACGCTTCTTGTTGATACTTCGGAAATTGTTACTAACTCCAAGAATGTTACTTTGGATTTGAATACTCATACGGTTTCTGGCTATCTCGTAAATACAGAGGATGGTAATCTCCTCCTTGTTAATGGCGAGTTCAATAACTACGAGAATCCAATCAAGGACGAAACAAATCCTTATGGTGCTGCCGCTATTAACAACGGCACATTGACTCTGGGCTACGACGATTATACTGATAACGACAACTACAACAAAGCTCCGCTAATTGACAATGATTATGTCCGCCTGGTAGGCGACGAACGCGGCTTAATCCAAAACAATATTTTCTATTTCTACGATGGCCACATTGATGGCGATCTCGGTCTCGTTGGTGGCTATGATGGCTCTCCTTGGTATCGCGATACAGATTCTCCGGACCATGAGGGAACGCAAGAAGTTCACTATTATCCGCACGTCTCGAGACTAACCCGTGACGAGGCTAGCTACCAGCGCGTTCAGCTCGCCAATTCTAACCGCGCTGTTTCGCGTACGATTGATCATGGTGCGATCTATTACTACGAGCTCCAGGATAATATTGATATGTCTGCCGTTACTGGCTATACGATTTATGCGGCGCGTAATTTTGACGGCTCAAATCCAACCGAGATTGTTTCTGGCGACACGATTGTTTTTGATACTGATGGCTACAAGGTTGATCTTGGTGGTACGTTTGTAAACAACGGTACTCTTACAATTAAAGATGGTAAGACTGGCGAAGCGAAGGGTGAGTTAACCACTGGTAAAACTATTGAAAACAACGGTTCGTTAACTATTCAAGACATTACAATTACTGGTACGCAGGAGAATAATCTTGTAGATAATACTGGCACCGTAGAGTTAAAAAATGCCAAGCTCACTACGGGCCTTGCGGAGACTTTTGTTGCACGTGGCAATTCGGCTCAGCAGCTTGTTATGGATGAGGATTCGATTATCGAATCAACTTCCGATCATATAGCTATCGATGTATTGACTGACCTTGAAATGACAAAAGGTAACATTAAAGGCATTGATTGCGTTGTGAATGTTGCGTCTACGAAAACATTTACGCTGAAAGGCGGAAAGATTGAAGGAAACAGAAACGTAATTTGTAATGCGCATACTGTAAACATTGAGGGCGGTGAAATTGTCCTTAATAATCCTACGGACTATAGATCCGCGGTTGGCGTTAGTGGCGGCGACGTGAATATGAGTGGTGGCAAGATTTCTGGCACTGTCACTTACACGGGTAGTTCTGTGTATGGCATGAGCGTAAATACTGCGAATATGACAGCTGGAGAAATTGATATCGAATCGGCTAGCTCTCCTCAAGGCATTCGCGCCAATAGTTTTGATATTACCGGAGGAACAATTACCGCTAAGGCTACCGGCAATGCTCAGGCAACGGGGGTATATGCAAATAGCAGTAGCAGTACAATCAATGGCAAAGATGTAATAATCAATGCAATTTCCGAGAACGGTTCCGCTATGGCTGTTTCGAGTTACGGCCATTACATTACATTCACAGCTGGCACCGCTAATGCTACTAGTACGAACGGCGAAGCCTTTGCTTATTATGCCTCTGGGAATGGCGGCATAACAATAAATGGTAATAATGCTAAGCTGTATGCTGAAAGCGAAAACAATAATGCCTATGGCACTGCGACTAACGATTCTTATTATTGGGGCTACAGCTATGGCTATCTTACGCTTCGCATGAGTGCTGGCGAAATAAAGGCAATAGCTAAAAATTCTAACAAGCTCGGCTTGGCGGTCGATGGTACGGATATTCAGATTACTGGCGGCGAAATTTATGGATCTAGCTATGGTATAAACCATACCCGCACAAATCATAATTCAACGGCAACTATCGGTACAAACGAGGCTCCACTATATAATGGTAAGGCCGATCCAGAAACCGAAGTAGTGTATCCTGCAACTCCTGTAATCGAAGGAGGCAAATATGGCATTTATAATGTTACGTATGTGAATTTCTATGACGGTATTATTAAGGGTGGCCTTGAATATATAATGGATGAATCCGAAATTAAGGCTATACCTGATGGCACTAAGACTGTAAAGAAAGAAAAGCAGTCTGATGATGATACTGAGGATTGCTGGCTAGAATACGAGCGACCATACCTTGAACTAGAGGATGGTTCGCAGTATCGTGCGCTTGGTGATGCTTATGAGAATGTATCTGACGGCGGTACGATTACAGTAATTAGAGATTTTGACACACAGGCTGTTCTTCCAAATAATGATAAAAATATCACTATAGACTTGAATGGTAAGAAACTCGTTTATACTCAGCCACTCTTGAATACTGGCACGCTCAAGATTGTTGATGGCGACACTGAAAATCATCGCGGCTCAATTACAAATACGGTTACTAAGGTAGTGGATAATAGTGGCACGCTGGAAATTTCTAGTGGTACATTTACAGGCGGCGAATATGTAATCTATAACGAGAGATATGCTACCTTCTATCTTAAGGGCGGTACTTTGAATAGTAGTGGCGTGACTGTTTATGGCGACTCGGATGGCTTGATTGAAATGACCGACGGTAGTATTTTGGCGACAGGTGGTAGCGCTAGAGGCATTAGTAGTAATAGTACTGTAAAAATTAAGGGCGGCAGTATTGATATTACTGGTAGCGGCGAAGCATACGGCATGAGTGTTAGATATGCTGAAATAACTGGCGGCACGATATCTGCTACGGGCACTGGAAGCGCTACGACTGTTGGTGTCTATACGAATGACAGCACGGCTAGTGTTATTAATGGTGATGATGTAGTAATAAAAGCCGAGGCAGAAAGCGGCCCTGCGTTTGCTATTAGTTCATACCAGGGAATTGTCTTTACTTCTGGTACTGCAACGGCCAAGAGCGTTAATGGTGAAGCAGTTGGCATGAGAGGTGCAGACTGGAGTAGTGCATATCTTACTATGAATGGCGCTAATGCAAAGTTGACTGCCGAGAGCGAAAACAATAATGCATACGGTACGCTTTCTGGCGACTTCTATCTCTATGGTTATGGCTGGCGCACTGGTTACTTGACGGTAACAATGAGTGCGGGCGAGATTAAGGCTGAGGCTAAGAAAGCTGATAAATTAGGTGAAGGCATTGCTGCTACGACCGCAAACCTTACAGGCGGAAAAGTCTATGGCTCGAGCTATGGTCTTATTAATACTCGCGGTGGTCTAAACGCTACGCTAGGCACCAATGCTGAACCTCTCTATAATGGCCAAGCCGACCCAGAAACAGGTACAGTATATTCTGCGACTCCAGAGATTGAAGGTGGCAAATATGGCATTTATGACGCCTCGAATGTCTATTTCTATGATGGCATCATAAAGGGCGGAATTGCGTATGTTGCGAACACTGATCTAATCAAAGCTATTCCTGATGGTGCACATCAGGTAGTGACGGATCAGGGCGACAGAGAAGATTGCTGGCTCGAGTATGATGCTCCGTATCTTGAGCTTGAGAATGGTGATAGATATCGCTCGCTCGGTGAAGCGTATGAACATGTTGGCGATGGTGAGACTATTACGGTTATTAGGGATGCCTCCACTCAGGCTGTTTTGCCAAATAATAGCAAGAATATCACGCTTGACCTTAATGGCTTTAAGCTAGAGTATACTCAGCCTCTCCTGAATAGCGGTACTCTTACGATTGTTGATGGCGATACTGAGTATCATCGCGGTTCTATCAAGAATACAATGTCTTATCTAGTAGACAATAGTGGCACGCTAAATGTCGAGAGCGGCACTCTTGAGGGTAGTGATTGTACGATTAATGTTCGTGACAAGAAAAATTTCTATCTCAAGGGCGGTGTAGTATCTAGTACTTATAGGACTATCTGTGCTGAAACTGATGCTAACGTTGAGGTCTCGGGAGGCGAAATTTCTGCTAATGGTGCGAGTGTATATGGTATATCTGGCGGTCTTGTTACGATGAAGGGCGGTGCTATTAATATTACTGGTAGTAGCTTGGCACAGGGTATGTCCGTGAAATATCTAAACATGACTAATGGCTCAGTGTCTGCTACTGGCACTGGCAGCGCTGATGCTACTGGTATCTATACTTACGTTAATACGGCCAGCGTTATTAATGGCGATAATATTACTATTGATGCCAATACTGCAAGTGGTACAGCAATTGCTCTATCCTCGTATTATGGTCTTACTTTCACTTCTGGCACTGCAACGGCGAAGAGCGTTGATGGTGAGGCGATTGGTATGAGAGGTGCCAACTGGAGTAGTGCATCATTGACCATGAATGGCGCTAATGCGAAGTTGACTGCCGAAAGCGATAATAATCATGCCTATGGTACGCTTTCTGGTGATTTCTATCTCGATGGTTATGGTTGGCGCACTGGCTATTTGACGGTAACAATGAGTGCTGGCGAAATTAAGGCCGAAACCAAGAATACCGATATGATTGGTAAGGGTATCGCTGCTACGAACGCAACAATTACTGGCGGTGAAGTTTATGGTACAACGTATGGTATTACTAGTACGCGTGGTGGTCTGAATGTGACGCTAGGCGATAACAAAGCGCCGGTTAATACTGAGGCTCCTAAAGTAGAAGGCGGCATCTATGGCATTTATGAATCAAATAATACCTATATCTATGACGGTGTTGTTAAGGGAGGTACTGATGCGATTTACAATATTCGCCACATTCGTGCAATTGCCGATAATACCAATCTAAACGACGAAAAAGTGGACGGTAAGGATGTGAAGTATCTGGTGGCAGCTGAGCCTATTGCTCAGATCGGTACTGGCGATTGTGACGCTGAGGGTGCGCAGTGCTTTAATACTATGATCGAAGCGATTAATGCTTCGAATGAGGGCGATACTATTACGCTCTTGCGCGATGATTATCTCTTCTACTATCTAACGATGCCTGAGGGTAAGAAGTTTACGATTGACTTGGCCGGACATAATGTAATTACGGGTAATAAGATTACAAACGGTTCTGATGCTACTATCGTAAATAGCGGCGCGAAAGTTGTAATTGACTTTGATGAGTCCGATGCCTTCATTACGAATGCGTCTGGCAGCAAATTAACCATTGATGGTGTAGATATTGATGCTTCGTATGCTATTTACAGTGCGACGAATACTACAACTACGCTTAAAAACCTTAATATCAACTATCCAAGTTCAAACACAGCAGTAAATGTTTACGGAAACCTAACTCTTGATGGCGCTAATATTTCAGCATCAAGCAGAGCTGTCTATGTCGAAAATGGTATTGTTGATATTAAGAACTCAACGATCAATAGTAATGATACGTCCATACGTTTGATTAGTGCGACTGGTTCGATTAAGAATACGATGCTTGGTGCCGCTGCAGAAGGCGAGATCGGCTCGGCATATGAGCAGGGCTCCTCTACCGATATTGAGATGAGTGAAATGACGATCAACGGTACGATGAAGATCGAGAATGGTAAGGTTGTCGTTAAGGACAGTACTATTAGTAATAGTGCAACTGTTACTAGTAGCACGCTTATTTCGAATAGTGGCACGATGACGATTAGTGACGGCACGACAATTGCGGACAACATTAAGGGCGGTTCGCATAAATACACGGATTACATCATAAACAACAGTGGCAGTCTAACGATCGACGATGTAATGATGTCGCGTACGGAAAGCTATTACAATTCTGAAATCACAAATATTGGTATTAATAATACTGGTACTATAGATATTTCCGATTCTTCAATTACGATGAATAGCGTAAACTCAGCATTTGTACTACATAACACTAGCGGAAAGGTTACAAGCGATAATGCGAACTATATAATTCAAAGCGCTCCTAGTGGATATGGTGTATATGCAAAGGAGAGTGGTGCTGAAGTTGTACTTGTGAGCGGCAAAGTCGATGTAAGTGCTACAAATGCCTATGGTGTCTGGGCGAAGGATGGCACGATTACGCTTGGTGAGGCTGAGCCTGTAGGCTCGCCAAACCGCGGTACGGCCAATGCAAATGTTTCGGTAACTGCGCCAGAAATCAAGGCAATCGGTATGACGGCTGGCTATGCGGCAACCCTTGAAGGTGGTAACTTAAACTATTATGACGGTAAGCTGATTCAGAATGAACAAGGCTTCCCAGCATATAAGGCGAACCATACCGAAAAAGCAACGATTACGAATAAGGAATACTGGTATGAACCTCAAGCTGCTCAGGACGGCGACGGTCATTACTATTACATCCTAACGTATATGCCAGA
>JAZQSO010000012.1:0-3479 GCA_045630145.1 Candidatus Nanosyncoccaceae bacterium | reverse complement strand
GTTATTCTGAACTGCTCCGGCAGCCGTTGCAGAAACTCCATCAGCATAGAGCTTAGCGTCGCTTAAGACAGTAGCATCCTGTTGATCGACATAGAAGTCGGAGGCCAAGCGGTCTTAGGAAGACAAAGTTGGTCTGCAACTCCTTGGCTCACAGATCGACATGGCTACGATCCGACTTGTTATTCTGAACTGCTCCGGCAGCCGTTGCAGAAACTCCATCAGCATAGAGCTTAGCGTCGCTTAAGACAGTAGCATCCTGTTGATCGACATAGTTTACGCTAGCGCCACTGGAAGTTTGACTGTCAGCATATGCCTTAGCCTCTAAGAGAGTAGCGGCGTCTTGCTGGTCGGCGTAGGCTTTGGCTTCCGTTAAAGCATCGCCAGATACATTATTGGCATACTGAGTGAGATTAAGCGAGAGGTCCGCAATGTTGTCATCAGTATACTGCTTAGCCGTACGAAGCACTTCGCGGTCTTTTTCTAGCACAAAAGCAACAGATGCGGCTTCATTCTCGTCTAGGCTGTTGCCGAGCTTAGTATAGATACCATCAGAGGAATAGATATAGACGGTGCCGTTAGCTTCGTATTCGACAATCATATTCCTGTAAGCGCCATTGCAAGGAGCGACATCGCTGCCCTTGGAATCGTCGCCCAAGACGGCAGGGATAATCATTTTCTTGAGCATGGAGCAGCAATCCTTCTTACCACGATTGCAGTCGATGCTTCCACAATTCATTTCTTTTTCCATACTTTTATTATATAAGCGCCGTTTATGGGGTATCAAAAAACCGCCCACGAGGAGCGGTTCAGTGATTATTGCGCATCTATGCCTGAATTGATGTCGTATTGCGTTACCGGTAAATACCCTTTATTAGCATTATTCATGACGCCATAGATTCTTCTTATGGCGACAGTTCCGTCTGCTACAAAGCTCACAGTATTGTTTTCGTGATCGATGGTAAGAGTCCCTGCCACCGCTCCACCTGACGTAGGAATAGACACAAAATAAGGGATAACCGTATTGGCGCCATCGGAAGAGAAGTTCGATATTGCCGAGTGCGGATAGATCTCAACGTAACTTATGCCGGCTGCCGTGGAACCAAACTCTAACAAGAGCTTATTGTAGCTAGAAACATCCTGGGATAGCAAAACACTCGTTAGTGACGTTTCGTTGCCTGACCAAATTTGCATCTGTTTCGTGAGCTGATAGCTTCTGTCCGAATCCATCATCACGTCAGGGATTTCTTGAATAATAAAACCATAGGCGTAAATACGACCGTCAGAATCGCCTGGATAAGTTGGATTGCTGAATTCAATTTGTTTCAGGCCGGCATTTTGTACACCGCCAATTTGCAGAATCTCCGATAAGCTTTTATCTGACGTTGAGGACGAAGACGATGACACCATGGTATCAATAGTTTCAGCCGTATCACCATTAATAGAATATTCTATTTTGCCAGCAGTGCTATTGCCAAACGACACTAGATAAATTTTGCTCTTTCTTGTTAGATGCAGGTTGACAGTAAAACCAGTTTCTCCCGACTGGCCTTGGCGCAATCTCCATCCAAGATTGAACATATTCACTCCGCCAGAGACCGTAATAGCATTACCGTTACAATGGAAATAGTTTCTTGCATTACCAATATCGATATAGTCTACAGATTTTGCATCCTGGTTAAACGTAACCCCAAAAATCGTAGACAGAATCGCGTCACGATAGCATGTATAGTCAGCGAAGTGCGTATTATCGCTCTGAAGTACGTTATGAGCATAAGCTTGAGACGAGTATAGATTGTCGACATATTCAAACATATCAACATATTTGATGCCATACTTTTCACAATACAATCTTTCGGCTTTCGCAAGATTCAACATCTTGTCTCGACGAGCTTGCGTTTGGAATGACGGCGGCGCAATCAATACGATAAATTCAATTTCATGCTCGATACACTTTTCGTAAAATGCCCTTAGGTCAGCTAAAAACTCGTCAACAGTAACACCCTGCGACATGTCGTTCGTGCCATATCCCCAAATAATCGCATGTGGGTTATTTCCGATATACGTATCGAAATTCTCCACCGAAGCGGAAGCCTTCTGTCCTTTGACGCCGAAGTTATAGCAAGTAAGCAAGTTCGGGATATTGTACCAGTTGTTAATAAATGTGCTCAACATATCTGACCAGGTGGTTAGCTGCGTGCTAGTATCGCTAGGCTTTTGGCACCAAGTTAGGGAATCGCCGACGCAAGCTATTCTTACCTGTTGCTCATTAATGATTCGTTCGCCGATAACCGATTTTTGGTAATCAACGATAGTGTCATCGACGGACAGCTTACCATCCCCATCGATGTTAAGGCCGTCTCCGACAATTATAGATCCGAGACTGCTAACCGTAGCTTTTGTGGCGGAAATCTCATTGTCAGAAATCTCTATCCCATTTCCAGCAGTGTATGTGGTATCGGTAGCCGAAATAACATTCTCGTTTGAAATCTGAATATTGCTTCCAGCGGTGTAGGTAGTATCAGTAGCAGAGATGGTTGATGTCTGACTATCGATAGTAATATTCTGTCCAGCAGATAAAACACTCTGGAGGCCGAGATCGCTAGAGCTTTTGTCGCCATCGAGTTCGACCCCATTTATCTGCGGCTTATCTGTTAGGAACGTGTAACTATTGTTAAGGTCGTCTATCGTTACTTTATGGGCAACGCCTTGGCCATCCCAGATAGCCATAATGCTATTTTCAATATCATACGAAATCTGATTCCTGAGCTTGAGTGGGTTGTTGTCATAATCATAGTCATAAACCGAAACCATTCCCTCCCAGGCAGTCAGAAGCCGCTTTTCATCGTCGATATAGAATGTGGTATTTATATCGGCAACATGAACGAAGCAGTCCGCTAGACCCTTAATCCCCTCAATCGTATCAACGGTTACTGAAGGAATGACGGCTTGCATTGGGCAGCCAGGTTGTTTTTCTCTAATGCAGCCAGATGCTTTCCGGCCATATTCACAGAAACGTACATCGCCACACTTGCTGCAACCGCCTTTCTCTTTACAGATGGCCCACGGACGACCGCAAGAGCTGCAAGTTACTTCGTAGTCGCCACAGTTCTTTTTATCCATTTTGTTCCTCACTTAAAGTAGTTAAACGATACTTACCGCTCTTCGAGTAATAGATAGCAATGTTATTCTCGAAGTCATACACGGTTTGGTTGCGCAGATTGAGAGGGTTATTCTGATAGTCATAGCCGTCAGCCTCAACTGGCCCTGCCCAAGTAATGATAGCGCGGTGCTTACCATCGATATAGAAGGTAGTATTGATATTGTCGACATGGACGAAACAGTCAGCTAATCTCTTCAAGCCGCTAGCGTCCTCCACTACGACTGCTGGGATAACTGCTTGCAATGGGCAAGTCGGGTCAATATTGCGGATACAGCCGCAAGCCTTTTTGCCGTATTCGCAGAACCTGATGTCGCCGCAT
>JAZQSO010000011.1:0-6446 GCA_045630145.1 Candidatus Nanosyncoccaceae bacterium | reverse complement strand
CTCGAAGCCAATCATTTCATCTGCGTCTATAGCAGTTAGGAGGCTGTATGGCTCAAGCAATTAGCAATAAAGTATTAGTCCAATCCAACAAGTATTGCTGGATGGTTTGCGACTATTCAATGTCCGGCACGACTCTCTCCTATACGCTCAGCTTTTACTTCGAGGGTGGTGACGCTCAGTTGGATAATGCCTGGATTAAAGTTGGCAGTAACACTGTATGGAGCAACCCTGGAAGGGTGATGGAGTATACTGGCCAAGACAACCGCGGCGCTTACACCTTCACGATTTATAGCGGTACAGCTACAATTAGCGGCTCTCAAACAGTAACATTCGGTATCACGAAATACAGCGGCGTTGCCTTGTCTGGCTCGTTCTCGGTTACTGGCGGCACTCCACCTACTGGCGCTTCTGCTACGCTTAATGGCACTGCATATAATCTCGTAAAGATTTACACGTCTGTTACTTCATGGGGTACAAATTATACTGGTACGCCTAATTTAGAGGCTATCGTAGTGGATCCTAGCGCAACATCTAGCAACTGGACAACTAAAGGGCGCACGGTAAAGAGAATCTCCACAAACAGTTTGAATTCTATCCTTACCGTTTCCGGAACTGGGGATGCGCAGTACGATGGCGGTTATGAAATTAAGGGTGCTACCCCGTTCAAGATCGCTTCATACGGCAGCACCAATATTGGCTCTACGTCAGCACTTAACAACACAACTTATTACACCAATCCTGCCCCATTGACATCCGTCACGGCTGGCTATAACACCATTACGGCGGCAGCCGGAGCTGGAGACTATATTGATGTTTTGGCGACAATAAAAGGTGGCGATTCGACGGTGAATAGCACTAACACTACGGTCACCTTCCAATACCGGCGCAAAATCGATTCTGGGGCTTGGGGTGGATGGACGAATGGTCCGACCGGAGCCGCTAATGCATCTAAGACGGTCAGCGTCCGCGGTGATTATGGCCAGACAGTTTATGTTGAGGGACGTCAGCTATATATGGGCAAATACT
The DNA here is from genome assembly GCA_045630145.1 of Candidatus Nanosyncoccaceae bacterium. Lineage (GTDB taxonomy): Bacteria > Patescibacteriota > Saccharimonadia > Saccharimonadales > Saccharimonadaceae > UBA2834. Next base: position 5,420 of record JAZQSO010000011.1, on the reverse strand, counting down.
CCGACGTCAAATCGGATAGCGTCACCATTATGGACGCTCTTCCTCCTAGCATATCATTGCCTACGATAGACGCTAAGACTTGGAATAGTATTAGTCTGTCCGGCACGACCAACTATCGGCGTCCATTGCAGCGCAGCGGTAGGTTGATAAAGCTCGGCGTCGCAGAGACCGCTAGTGCAAGCGCTCCGAGAAGAGAAGTGTCCACTTTGAATGCGAATTCGGCGTCAGTCACGGTGAATAACAGTTCGACTGCGGTTAATGGAACGCTCAATCTTAAGGGTATGATGGGGCTTCATACATACATTTATGCCGACAACACTAAGGAATCTATCTCTGAATTTAGTGCAGATGCGACATATTTGCCACCTTCTCCGGGGCAGCTCACCTACGTTAAGAACGGCAGCCAATATACGGTGACTTACTCTGGCGTGGCAGACGAGAACGTGACGACCTACGACGCAGCGGACCTCGTTAGGAGCATGCGTTACAAGATTGATGACGGTGCTTGGATTAATATTGAGTCAGATGTCCAGAAGACCCTAACCTCGCTTACCAGTGACACAATCACCATCACGGCAGGGCATACTGCCACAGTTGAGGCATGGATGACTTACAAGGGCGTCCAGTCTCAGGTTAACACTATTTCCATTACGAATACTGGCGGAACAGCTAAGTTCTACGGCTCTACTATTGAGATGACTCGCTTAATAGATAACATCTATGGTTCAGTCGGTGGTCAGACCAAAGCTATCTCGAAGATTTATGGCTCGAAAGATGGCGTGACTACTACAATATTTGAAGCCTAGCAGAAAGTCCCCCACTTTTAAGGGGGTCTTTTTGTTGCTTGTTATAATTTAGTTATGAATATGATTAATAAAGAAAGGGCTTAAGATGGGCTGCAAATGTGGCAAACCTAAGTGCAAAGGCCAGTGCGGCTGCAAGAGTCCGGCTGTCTTGCAAATCAATAATCCTTCTACCTATGTTACCTTTCATAAGGTGACGATTCCTGCCTCTATGGGCGATAGCAAAACCAATCCTCCAGAGAATGGTAGATACCGAAATGTATTAGTGTTCTATGAGGCCGATCAGACCAGTTGGCTATATTCTTCTGATGGGATTCCGACGAAACTTACCAACGGAGTAACCAACTATGAAGATGCAGCGAACCTTCCTCAGATAAATGGACACACCTTAATTGGGAACCAGAGTTCGTCTGATCTTGGCCTTCAGAGCGAATTGACTGCTGGTGAAAATATCTGGATTGAGGATAATGTTATCTCTTCTACAGATACTACTTATACCGCAGGTCAAGGCCTCTCATTAAGCGACGGAGAGTTCTCTGCCAATATTGCTACTACTTCAGAGCCTGGTATTGTAAAGCCTGGAGAAGGTTTAACCATTGAGCCTGATGGCACTATTAATGTTGACGATGTTGTTCCGGACGGATTTTTCGATGGCAACGCGACCGAAACAGATTGCGGAAAGAATATTTCTATTGAGAACGTGCTTTCCAAGCCAATTAGCGATTTGCGCATTAGCGGAAATTCTACGCAAAAGACCTATACCGGAAAAAATTTGTTCGATAAAAATAACGCTAACCTAATTAGCGGTTACGTTAACAACAGCGGAAAGATTGTCAGCGGCTCGGGTACAAGGATTCTTTATATTAAGTGCGACCCGAATACGACTTATACTGTCAGCAAAATTAATTCTGGCACGAACCAGAGGTTCTGCGTATTTGATACTGATACTGCACCAGATATTAATGTCCTGATTCTGCATAGTGTAGGTACCAGGTCTGGCGCTGATGATTCTGCGTCGTATACGATAACGACCGAAGCTACAGCCGCATATCTTGGTGTGTTTTTCCGCGTAACTGCAACGACGCCTACCGAATCTGAGATACTAGACACTGTTCAGATAGAGAAAAATTCCACGGCGACGGCATATGAACAGTACGTGGGCGGGCAAAAGAGTCCTAATCCTAGTTATCCTCAGGGCATTATCGGAGCGACCGGCAATATCCCGATTACGATAAACGGCTCAAGCGCATCACTCAATCTTGGAAAGAACCTGTTCGATAAGAATTCTTATTCGTCGAGAGGATACTATATCAATTCTAGCGGCGTCGAGACGGCATCGGCTGGATTTAGGATTACCGAATATATTGAAGTGAGCCCAGGATATAATTACGCTTATTCTGGTACTACTAGCTCGGCTGGGAACGGTGCGAAGGCCGCATGGTATACGGCTAACAAGACATTTATCAGCTCTTTCGGAATCGATCATTCTGGCGTAGTTACCGCTCCATCAAATGCTCGCTATGTTCGCTTTAGCATAAGATATAGCTTTAATGACCAAGAGACACTTCAGATTGAGTTTGGAAACGCCGTTACGGCATATGCGAACTATATTAAACCTGTTACGTTCAATGGACTAGGCGACGATAGCGATACGGTATATAGCGAAAATGGCGAATGGTATATCGAGAAGAAAATCGGCGTGGTCGAATTTGATGGATCTGAGGGATGGTTTAAGAGCGGAAACTCTACGGCGGATACGTTCGTTGGCGGCCTCGATATTAGCAGCCTCGGATTCAGTGTAAGCAAACGCGCAAATTCTCTAAGTAACGAATTCATTATTAGGGGCTCTGCGGCCTATTCGGACGGCATTTATGAACTGTATAATGGGACATTAGATGTCGCTGGTAATATAGCCCTGGCGCTCAGCACAGATAGAGTCACGACCATTGACGAGTTTAAGGACTTTATAGCCGCTAATCGCCCTATTGTTGAATGTGCATTAAAGACTCCGGTAATCAGTAAATTAACCGATCCGGCAATCGTATCGCAGCTTGAAGGTATTAAAAATACACTATCGATAGACGGAGACATCTCTATCAGTGTAGCCGACGATGCGCAAATATCGATTTGCGTAACGGCTGATAAGGATAATTGGGGCGGAACCGTAGACAATATCGATAAGAACCTAGAGGAAAGAGTATACCGATTCAACAGTGTTGGTGAGATGATGGGCGCTAATCTGAAAGTCGGTAGCATCGCTCAAACTTCTGGGTACTACGAGCCAAATGACGGAGGAGCCGGCAAATACTCTATCGTCGCATCGTCCGACCAGGCAGACAATGGCAGCGTGTTCGAGATGACAAATGGACTTCGTGCTAAATTGATCATTGAAGACGATACTGTCAACGTCAAGCAATTTGGTGCTAAGGGTGACGGCGTAACTGAAGACTCTATTGCAATTCAGAACGCCCTTAAGTTCAATGGCAATAATTTATCCATTGTCAAGTTTACTGAGGGTGATACATACCTAGTAGATAACAATTTCTATATCTATAGCAACACAACCGTCGACCTTAACAACTGTACGCTTAAATGCGTAGATGGTGCCGCCTTCAATACGTCTTATAACCGCGTCCAATTCATGAACAACTTGGCATCTATGACGGCTACTGGCTACGGCGCAATTAAGAACTTTGTTTTTAAGAACGGCACCCTCAACGGAAATGCTGGCGGCTTCGCATTCCCACTCTTCCATGCTCAAAACTGCACTTTCGAGAATATCAATTTTAATAACTGTTTTGTATCGACCCATGTTTTCGACCTCGCCGGATGCAACAATATTGTTATCAAGAATTGTAACTTTGTCGGCAATCTATTAACCACTGCGGCCAATAACTACCGTGAAGTAATTCAGCCAGACTACGCAACTTATGGGGCGGCGCCATATTGGGGAGATGATCCTAGCTTCGGCTTTGACGCAATCGCTACTGATGGTTTGTTGGTCGAAGGCTGTGTATTCAAAAAGAATGATGGAGATACTTACTATCTAAATGGTGTAGGCACGCATTCTGCAAATGCTACAGCTCATAACAATATCACGATTAGAAACTGTGAATTCTACGACTGCCAATATTCCTGCATTCGCTTAATGAAAGCAAACAACATCACTGTAGAAAACAATACATTTTACAATATTCGCTCGGATAGAACTACGGATAACTATGCTATCAATATCACGAACGATGGCAGTTCTGGAGTTATGACTCTTCATGATGTCGTAATTAGAGGTAATAAATATATCTCTACCGGAAATACTACCGACCAAGTATTTATAAAGGTCGTTGGGCGTTCTGGGCATTTAACCACCGGCGTAATCGTTGAGGAGAACGTCTATAATGGCGCATCTGTTTCAGAAGATACCTATGTTGGAAATGACATGTCGCACATGTATTCGCTAGATGGAGCAATCTTCAGAAACAATATTGTCAATAGGGCTAAGGCCATTGTATTCACATCCAATGCGGTAATGAGCGATTTCAAATTCGTTGATAATATTTGCAATAACTGTCTTCGCGGTGTTAGGAGTAACGCCTCTGGTGCCGACACGACATCAAATGCATACCCGGCAAAATTCACTTGGGCAAACAACATTTGGAATACCCCAATCGGCAGCGTCGACACGAGTGGTGCCAGAATTATATTGGGCCTAGACGAAGATGTTGCCATTACTGACGCAACAGGTGGAGCTACCATTCTCACTCTGACTGTCAAGAAAGGCCTTCCGATTTACAGCACAAATCAATACAGCGATATAGTTGTTCCGTCGTACTTCAAAAAGTTCAGAGTTTCCGGCGTCGTAAATGTCGCTACTGAGTCTGGCAGCACGCTTGATTCTGTCAGAATTTCTGAGTATAACAGGTCGACCCAGATCTACGATCATGAATATTGCATCTATGGCGAAGATACGTCTGGTAATACAAAGAGCTTCTACGCTGGAGAAAAATTGGTCGATTCTTCTAATCTCGCATGGCCGTATTTCTCTTCTCAAGCTGAACGGTTGTGGTGCGATGGTCTTATGATCGTCAAATTAGCCGTATTAGTAACTGGTGATGCGACTGTTTTGGCAGATGGCACCAGGCTTATCTTGGAGGCGTTCTAGCATGCCAGTGATTAAAACTAAATCCGGCTACAAGTATGGTCCAACTGGGAAAGTGTACAAGAGCAAGGCTAAGGCCGTAAAGCAAGGCCAAGCCATCCGCCTCTCGCAAATCAGAAGCGGTAAGAGGCCTAAATAAGACAAGAGCCACCCTTCGGGGGTGGCTTTTTGGTTGCGAGCATAGCTCCTAAACTATAATAGAGTTATGAAATACACGGTAAATGAGTTCAGCCAAAAGTTCCGCCGACTGATTGGCGACGGCACAATGGACATCCCAGAGGAGTTCGTAATCAACTCCCTTAACTGGGCGTTCAACGAGCTGCCAATGGTGCCAATGCTGGCGAAGATTTTTGCTAAACATAAGACCCCAACACTTGACGCTAAGGGGCATTACAAATGGAATCTCAATAGCGACTTCAGGCGCTTGTTAGATATTCCGATGATTAACTTCTACTCGTCAA
>JAZQSO010000010.1:0-21486 GCA_045630145.1 Candidatus Nanosyncoccaceae bacterium | reverse complement strand
AATTGGTTACGAACCTAGAAATTAACAACAAAAATGAGGTCTCCTTCAGATGGAAGAAACCTCTTGAAGACGTCTTTAACCAGGCTCTTAAGAACAGAACTAGGTTTGGTGCGCCTGACTAGACAGCCGCCCTCGCTACGCTCGGACGACATTGCGGGGCGTCGCCTCGGAAAATCCGAAGCGCCAGCGCTTCTCTGTTTTTCACTCGGCTCCTACCGCAACCGAACTACGTTCTCGTCTAGTAAGGGCACCAAAACAAAAAAAATAATGCCCGTTGGGCATTCTTTTTATTCTTGGTGCGCCTGACTAGACTCGAACTAGCACAGCTCTAAAATGGCCACTACCACCTCAAGGTAGCGTGTCTACCAATTCCACCACAGGCGCTTATGAAACTAAATATACCACAAAGACAACCCGAAATCAACCGTTAGCGCAAAAGAAACCCCCGCCAAAATAGCGAGGGCTGTCAAAGAAGAGAGATAACTTCCCGCTTGATCGCGGGTAGCTAACCAAAGTAATACGGATTGCGGCTTAGCCGTTCTGGACTACCATTTCGCACGGAATGGTTGCAGCGAACTCCACACCATCCTCATCGCCAGTAGATTCAAAGCGGCTCAGAATAGCCTCTAATGCTTCAAGCTGCGACATCGAGCAGAATGCGCTAAGCGCACGTCGTGAAGCCTCGCTGTTTGAACGCATATGAGATTTAACGTAGCATCTTACCTTCGCATCGTTTGCAAAGGTAGGCAGAATAACCTTCTTAGCCTTGCCACGCTGCACTGCGTTCGGAGTCAGGAATGTCACGCAAAAGCAACTTTCCCAGATAGCCTTGCCGTCGTTACCAATACCGTCTTTCGGAAAACCTGCCGGGAACGAATCCTGGTATCTGCATCCCCAGAAGAAATCAACATGGACATCATGGCCATGGCGATGCGAATAGCTCGCACGCACACCCACAGTCTTATACTTGCTGAATTCGAAAGGGTTCGACACGAAACGCAGCTCGTTGTCGTAAAACAAGCCAGACATGAATCGATCAAGATCGAAACCTTCTGCTCCGCCCTTCGGTTCACTCTCGACGAATACTTTCTTGATATAGTCACTCATGATCTATATCCTCCTTTGAGATAGTGTCAAGGAGCGTCTTTCACTCTTTTCATCAACCTAAAAGAACTCCTTGCGGATTTATTCGCTTCTCGGTCCGAAAAAGCGAACATTTTTCTATTATACAACAAAAGCATAATTATTCAAGCATTTTAATCCGCACAAAAAGAGCCGCTTCTCTGCGGCCCTTTTCTTACAATTCGTTCTCGGATTTTGCTTTTTTGTCTTCTTTCTCTTCGGCTTTGCGATGTTTCATAATCTTCACGACGATAACAAGCGAGATAAGTGCCAATAGTGCACCACCTGCAACAAAGATAGCAACTAATGGCAAATTAATCACGGTTTGCTCGAGCGTAGATTCTATCGCTTCACCATCGCCATTAACATAAGTTACAGTCTGCTGAATCTTGTAAATACCATATTGATTCTCAGTGTAGTTTCCGCCGTAAAATTCAATATCTGCACCAGCCGGCACTTCCTTACTATCCTCAGCGATTGTTTCAAAATCATCTTTGCCGAAGACCGAACCACGCTTCAAGGTATACTTCGACAAGAAACCTGCCGTGCCAGTATTCTTTAGCTTTACGCCTGCTTTTACAGTGCCGCCAAACGAGAGCGCATGAGCGTAATTACTGACCAAATTACCACTACGCGTAAAACCTTCGCTTGCGACATCCATGCGCACATTTACGATCTCGGTATCTTCGGCGTCAGTACTATCCTTGAGTTTGAGCCCAACAGCTGTGTAGTAGCTTGCGCCCTTCACGCTATTTGGCAAGAAAACACGAAGCTTAACAACTGTGTCGCTATTTGCTGGCAAAGCATACTCTGTCTTACCGCCAACAAAAGTTAGCCATTCGTCGGCTGTCTTATAAGCACCGCTGATACTATCACCCCCATCATAAGACTGCACATTAGCGACTACCGACAACTCGGAATTACAAGTATTCTTCAATATAAAACTCTGCGTATATGAACGGCCGCCTTCGGACAATTCGCCAAAATCCAAAATCTCAACATCAGGCGTGACACACTCTTTTAGCGAAGGTAAAGTCGCAGTTGGATTAGTAACGACAAGCAACTCCTCGGAGCCAGCTTCTTCGTCGGCAAAAACGGCCCCATTAGAAAAAGCCAAAACCGAGCCAGCTAGCAATAAAGTAGCTATAAACGCAAAATTTTTACACTTTTTCATAGTTCGCACACCTCTTTACTCTTAAGTTTATTTTAACAAAAAAATATCACGCCCGCAAACGAACGTGATATTAATTATTAGCGCCTAAAACACTTTTTGCTTACAACCGTGAAGCAAAGACCAAGTCCTGCAATTGTCATTCCTGCAATCACCATCTGACTACTTACGTTATCGCCAGTATTTGGCGTAACTACAACTGGCTCGTAATGCACTGGTTCTGGAGCTGGTGCAGGAGTTGGATCTGGCTGCGGAGCTGGTGTTGGATCCGGATCTGGTGTCGGTGTTGGATCCGGCTGAGGAGCTGGTGCTGGATCCGGATCAGGCTGCGGTGCTGGTGGTGTTGGATTTGGATCATAATCATCCGGAATAATCGTTGGCTGACCATAGCCACCAATCAAAACACTACAATCGGAATTGTTTGCTTCTACTGCTTCTCCGTTGACCGTAAGGGTATATCCACAAAGATAAATATTCATAAGATTTGCAGCTTCATCATTCAAGCTTGCAACATAAGAATCACCAGTCAAATACAAAACAGAATCAGCAGAAACATTAAGATTTACGGCGCCCTGATTGTATGTGTTGATGTTTCCGATAAATTTGTTGCCATCTGTCATACTGAGCAACAATGTCGAATTGCCATCAACCATAATCGAACCGTTCGCACTTTCGTTTGCGGCAAAAGTCATAGCAGCCTGCGAGTTTTGAACCGCAACAAGATTGCCTAGAGAGCTTGCGGAAGCATTATTGACCGTTAAACTTCCCGTGCTACCATCCAACAAAAATGTTGTGCCATTTAGACCTGAATTAATTACAGTCGAATTCGAAATGCTAAAATTCGAATCACCCTGCAAACCGACGCTAACGGAATTCGAACCGCTAGCAACAATCATTGAGCTAGAAATATCACTATTTCCACTCAAAACCATGAGCGAAGCTTCATTATCTCCACTCGAAGTGTAATTTACGCCGGACGCAACAGTATCTTCAGAGATAAAACTCTGCCCGACATAACTCGTAGCTGCTGCACTAAACGCTATAGCCGAGGCGCCAACGACGCCAAAGCCACAGGCTAAGCCAGAAACCAGCCCTTTCCTGTTCTTTCTCATAATGTCCTTTTGTTTTTGTTTTTTGTTTTTGACCTGTTATAGGTTTATTATATAAAACTCTTATGCTAAAATCAAGCCCTAAAATACCCGCTAGCTAAAGCGGGTATTCCATTATGGAGTAATGTTTACTCTTCCTTTTTGCGTTGCGAAATTACGCACATCCGCAAAACGATCATATTCATCAGTCATACGGACATCTTCTGAATAAATCTGAACGCCATCCGAATAGTAATAGCTTAAATCCGAACGATAAATACCAATCGAAGGCACATCCTCAGCCCAATAGCCTAGGAATGATTCATACTTCGCCTTACGTAATGCCGCGTCATCTGTCGTGCGCGCCGAAAGCAAGGCGTCATCTGCGAGTGCATTACTATAATTACTCAAGTTCCAACCATGCGAATTCGCCTGATGCGAGTTGTAATAAACAAACGGATCAACACTCACGCCTAAGTTAACTTCGTAAAGCAAAATATCGTAATTTCTTGGTTGAATAACACTCGAATAGAAATCCTGACCTGCAAGAATTTCTGCTTCACCAAACTTAGCCTCAATCACATTAAAGCCTAAAGCTTCCAAACCCGCGATATAACGTTCTGCAACTGGATTAAGCTCAGTATTATCGAAATAAGCAACTTTCAAGCTCACTGGAGCGCCATCTTTCGTAATCTTGCCGCCAGTATAACTATAGTCCGCATCTTCAATTAGTTTCTTTGCTGCAGCTAAATCAAATTTTCTGAGTTCTGGATAATCCAAACCTTCAAGCTGAACGTCAAGAATCGGATAATCCAACTCGCGCTTAGCGTATTCTTCGCCACGCACTTCTTCCATATTAATGCCCTGCTGAATCGCTTGCCTGACCTTCTTATCACTAAGACCGTTCTTGCTTTCTGTATTCAAGAAGGCATAAACACCAGCATTTAACAAACTTTCGCGCTTAGCTACTGATGAACGATTGAAAGTGATATTATCATCAAGCTCGGCCGTAGCCGACACGTCTTCGCTTTCGAAAGCCTGCTTAATATCCGCAATCTTATCGTAAGTCTTCAGAGTAAAGCTATCCAATCTGATACCACCAAGGAAATACTTTTCGTTTTTCTTAAGATAAACTGCCTGCATAGCATTGTTCGTAAGGCTTGAAGTCTGCATAGCATTGTAAACAAACACGCCCGATCCTACTGGCTCTTTCGAGAAGTTTGCCTCATAGACCAAAGCTGGATCAATATCGCCAAGAATATGCTTTGGTATAAGTGGAAATTCTAGACTATCTGTAAAATCGTTGTAAGGCGACGGCAAGGAGAACTCTACTGTCTTGTCGTCGATTTTCTCAATCTTAATACTCTCAAAGTTCACCGCGACAGTCGTCTTAGCCCTCTTATCATTCAAAAGATCAATTGTATACAACAAATCATCTGCGGTAATTGGTTCGCCATCCGACCAAAAGATATTGTCGCGAAGTGTTAAGCGCCACTTCGAAGAATCGCCATCAACACGCTTTACTTGCTTAGCGAGCTCACCCTTCATATGGCCAGTCGTATCTGGCGACATCAAGTTCGCAAAAAGTAAACGCGCCAAAGCCTTCTCGCTGTTTGTATTCGCGTAAAGCGGGTTCATCGAGTTAACTTTACCAAGTGTCGCCTCGCTATATTCGCCGCCATTTACAAATGTCGTCGTCTGATACGCGTCAGAATACCAAGAAATCTGCACAATCGACAAAATCAAAACCGTAAGACAAAGCAATCCCCACTCAAGCATCCACAAACGAACGCTATGCAGATTCTTCCAGCGCTTCACGAAAAAGTCATCAAAATGCTTGCCGGCTTTTTCGTTAAATTCACGAACACGCCTATTTACCGGAACGCGTGTTTTCTTTTGTTTTGACGAAGACGAAGTCTCCGTTTCTTGCCCACTCTTTTTAAGATTTAGTTTCATTTATCCAATAATTAGCATTGCTAAGATCGATACAACGAATAGAACTGCCATAACGACAGACACGTTGAACATCGACTTTTCCAAACCACGACGCTCGGTATTCAATTCACCCGAACCATTCAAGCCAGCACCAAGCGAAGCGCCACGCTGCTGAAGTAAAATCAATAGGACAAGAAGAATCGCCGAAACGTAAGTAATTACAGTTAAAATCACACCTATATTCATACAACTATTTTACATTACTTGTAGCTAAATTGACAAGATAGTTAGCAATCGACATTGTAATACAGCTAAGAAGTGCGCCCCAAAAATCCATTGAAACCCCTGGCAAAATCCAGACCGTCAAAGCCATCATTAAAACGTTTACAAGTATCGTTACAGCACCAAGGCTGACACGGAGTAACGGCAAAGCAAATAGCATCACGAGCGGCCTCAGTAGCGAGTTAACCAACGAGAAAACCAATCCAGCCAGCACATAGAACCACCAAGTATGCTCCAAAAGCCAAGCATCCGAACTAAACTCACCAAACACGTTCAAACAGACGAGCATCAAAATGCTCGAAATCATCCAGCTAAACAAAAAGTTTGCGAACTGCTTTTTTACCATAAGCTCTACTTTAACGCATTTTTTCGTTTTAGCAAAGTATGGTACTGAATCGCAAAGCGGTGACTCTCCTCGTCAATGCGCGCAATCAGCTTCGCAATATGCCCGTCTGGCGGCAATTCTATCATTTCATAATTGTCCTTACTCGTCGGCACAACAATGCGCACACGAGCATTCTTGCCATGGTCGCCACTTTTATCGCGTCCAATCACTGGAATTTTCGCTTCCAAAAGCAAGTCATGCACGGCAGAAATCTGCCCTACCGAACCATCAAGGACAATCAAATCCGGCTTTCCCCAATCTTCAAGATGATGGAGTCGACGCGTGATAATCTCGCGCATACTTTCCGGATCATTATTCTGTTGTTTGCGTAGCTTAAAACGACGATACTTTGTTCTATCGGCTGCGCCATTAATAAAGCACACCATCGAGCCCACCGCATTCGTACCAGATTGATGGCTAATATCGTAGCCCTCAATCCGCACCGGCGCCTTTTTAAGTCCTAAAATCTCTTGCAAACCGCCCAAAGCCTGATCGCTTGAAATATCCAAAAATTCCTTATCTGAGAATACGATCTTTGTATTAATTCCCTTGAGACCATACAACTGATTGCGATACTCTGCAGCTTTCTCAAACTTCCCTTCAGCAGAAGCTTCATACATCAACTTTTCGATCTCACGCGAAAGTTTCTTGCGATTCCCCTTGAGATACGAGATCATATGACGCAGCTCGTGCTTGTATTCGCGTGGTGTCATCTTGCCAATCTCAACGCCAGGCGCCAAACCTAAATCCGTATCTAAAGTCTTCTTGCCATTGTAAGGCTTCGTATAATACGGAAAAATCCTACGCAAAATCCTTAGCGCACGAATAATTGGCGTCTTACCATAATACGGGCCATAATACTCCGCTCCATCATCATCGGGATTACGCGTCATCGTTACATAAGGTACTTCGTCCTTCATATTGATGCGGATATAGCTCACGGTCTTATCATCACGTAGCAAGATATTCCACTTCGGCATATAACGCTTTATCATCTCGCTTTCGAGGAATAGAGCATCCATCTCGGTATCAACAACAATCCAATCCGTATCGTCGATTTCTGCTACCAAGGCACGCGTTTTTGCATCTTTGCGCTCCGGCGACTGAAAATACTGACGCACACGATTCTTTAAAACCGCCGCTTTGCCAACATAAATCACTTCACCTTCGCGATTTTTATGAAAATAAACTCCCGGTTCGGCCGGAAGCTGCTTCAGTTTCGCTTTTAGTTTGGGCGTCACATTCATTACAATAATTATATCATTCACTTTTAGGCACAAGCAAAACCCACCGCTCTTATACGGTGGGTTTGTTCTATCTGTGACTAGATGAAGTACATGAAGTCACCGAGGAGATCGTCGATATCGCCAGTGGCATCATCGCCAAATGCTTCATCAACGGCTTTCTTACATGCAGATTCATTATCATAACCAGAGTAATTGTTCTCTTCAGTACAATAATCTTTGTAGTAAGATTCCCTATTGCCTTCAGCAAGGCTCTTCTCGACTGTATCGATGAATTCATCAATACTCTTCGTATTGCCAGGAGTTGCAACGCTCGAGTTGTAGCTCAAATTGATTTCGCCATCAGTCTTAACCTTTGCGCCAAGTTGAGTCTGCTCGCTATTGAAGCCAACCCAAACGATTTCGTGGCTCCAAGGCTTGATGCCAAGCGTAATTTCGTACTTGTCTTCGCTTTCCTGCTTCTTTGGTTCAACGATAATCTCATTATATTTGCGATTCGAGCCAGAACGATAATCGTCATCTAATGTATAGAAATCATCATCCCAGTCATCGTCCCAGTCGTCATCCCAATCATCATCCCAGTCATCATCCCAGTCATAGTCATCATCGTGAGTATAAGGAGCACTAATGTTGGTTTCAGAGCAGCTTTCAATCTCTTTCATGAAATTTTCGTCGCCAAGAGCATCAAAGAAATCTTCAGCCTTATCCTCATCGATTGTTAGAGGATACTTCTTGTAGCCGTTAACTTTTTCAATTTTTGCGCCTTCGGTAACTGTGATAAATGCGTTCTTCTGATAAAGATCGAGAACCTTATTCCAGTTTTCGCCTTGAGTAATCTGAGTGGATTTCTCGCGAACACAGTCGATAGTCTTCTTCAATGAACCGCTATCGTCGATTCTGTTATATGGAATTTCATACCAAGAATCACCAACGCTCGTAAAGGTAGACTCGAGCAGCGACTTAATGTCAGCACCGTCTTCGCCTTCATCTTCTAGAGCCTTAGATACAACAGTTGAAATATTACCGGTATCTACAATGCGGAAGTAAAGCGCATTCTCGCCTTCCATGATTTCAGCCTCAGCATTGATCGCATCATAGCCACGAGGCTTGAATTCAATCTTAGCATCCAAAGAAGCTTCGTATTTCTCGTTATATGAAGAAATTGTATTAAACTTCATATACTCGACTTCGCTATTCGAATCATCAAACCTAACATTGATGACTGAATTTGCGGTTAGTTCTTTTGCGGTCACGAGATTAATTAAACCATCCGCCAAGACACGTTCGGTCTTTTCGTGCTGCCGATAGAATAAGTAGCCACCGATACCAACCAAAACGAGCAATACTAAGACTACAATACCTACAATTAGACCAGCATGACTCTTCTTTGGAGCGCCATAAGGTTGCGACACAGGCTGAGACTGCATAGCAGGCTGAGGCTGGCTTGCAAAACTCGTAGCTGGCTGAGCTGAAGTTATTGGTTGTGTAGCTGGCTGAGAAACTGGAGCTGGTTCGGCTGGTTTTTCAGCTGGCTTCGGTTCTTCGGCCGCTGGAGCTGGTTTAATATCTTGAACTAGATTATCCACAGGAGTGCCAGGTTCAACTGGGGCTGCCTGCGAATTAGCATTCGCGTTATTAGGCACAATTGGCGCCGCCGATTCGGCGGCGCCAGGATTGCCTGTATTTTGCGAAGCTGGATTAATCGGATTATTTTGATTATCGTCCATTGCTTCCCTTATTTATATTATTCTGCAGAATTTTCTGCGTTATCGACAACTGTGTTGCTATCGTAGTAGCTTGTATTGTCCTGGTTCTTTTCGGCTTCTTTATCGCGAGCCTTGTTTGGCAAAGAACAGTTCTTGTCTTCCATGTAGCAAGATTCGTATTCAGCTGCTTGGTTGAGTGCAGAAATTGCAACACTCATTGCGCAAACTGCGATACCTGCAAAGATGATCATTGCAACCATCATGAAGCAAAGCAAGAAACGGAACTTACCAGTAGCAACGTGTGCATCTGGATTCGATTCGTAAGCAATACGCTTGATACCGGAAGCTTTTACAGACTTCACTGAAGTCTTGCTAGCTGCACGTGGAGCTGCCTTTTTTGTTGTTGTTTTTCTTGTAGCCATGCTAATATGCCCTCCATTAGCGCTTATGGTTATTAATTTTGAATTAATCATAACATAAAAAATCCTAAAAATAAAATCACAAAACGACCTCAACTTGCCTTCGCAAAAAGCTATATATTCTGATAAAATATATACAAAACTGTTATGTTTTAAGTGGAGAAAGGCATCGAAACATATGCAAAAAAACGACTTCAATATTAAATACATCAAGGCTCGTCAGATCCTTGATTCACGCGGTAATCCTACCGTCGAGACAGACGTAATTCTCGAAAGCGGCCACGCTGGTCGTGCGGCTGTCCCATCTGGCGCTTCAACTGGCGCAGGCGAAGCTCTCGAGCTCCGCGATGGCGACAAAGATCGCTACAACGGCAAGGGCGTCCTTAAAGCTGTTTGGAATGTTAATAACAAAATTTCCGACATCCTCATAGGCAACAGCGCCGAAGATCAGCGCAAAGTCGATCAGCTCATGCTCGATCTCGATGGCACTGACAACAAGTCCAACCTTGGCGCAAACGCCGTGCTTTCCGTTTCCCTCGCAGTCGCAAAGGCCGTAGCACACGCTAAGAATCTTCGCTTCTACGAATACGTCGCTGAAATCGCTGGCACTCAGAGCGAAATGCGCCTTCCAATGCCAATGATGAACGTCATGAACGGCGGCGCACACGCCGACTGGTCAACCGATTTCCAGGAATACATGATTATGCCACTCAGCGCAGATCGCATCGATACTGCCGTTCGCATGGGCGCAGAGGTATTCCATTCTTTGAAAAACATCCTCAAGAATAAGGGCTATGTTACAACTGTCGGCGACGAAGGTGGCTACGCTCCACGCGTCAAAGACGGCAACAATGAGCCCCTTGAGCTCATTCGTGAAGCTGTCGAAGCTGCTGGTTACAAGCTCGGCGAAGATATCTCCATCGCTATGGACATCGCAAGCTCCGAATTCGCTAAAGATGATCACTACGAGCTCAAGACAAATGGCGACTGGAAGAGCTCCGAAGATCTCGCAAACTGGTATCAGTGGATTATCGACAACTTCCCTGTAGTCAGCATCGAAGACGGCCTTGGCGAAAACGACTGGGATGGTTGGAAGATGCTCACCGAACGCTTCGGCGGCCGCGTACAGCTTGTCGGCGACGATCTCTTCGTCACAAACACCAAGCTTCTCCAAAAAGGTATCGATATGGGCGCTGGCAATGCTATCCTTATTAAGCCAAACCAGATTGGTTCCCTCACCGAAACTATCGACGCCGTGCTTCTTGCCAAGAAGAACAACTTCAACTGCGTCATGTCACACCGCTCTGGCGAAACCGAAGACACCAGCATCGCACATCTCGCCGTTGGCCTTGGCACTGGCCAGATCAAGACCGGCTCCCTCAGTCGCACTGATCGCCTCGCTAAGTACAACGAACTTATGCGCATTTCCGAAGCCAACAACTCGCTCGCGCTTGAGAATCCATTCAAGAAATAATCGAGCTTTAGAGCACCCCTCTTTAAAAGGGGTGCTTTTTATGTTATAATATCCACAACTTCAGCCTAGCTGAAGCGCATTTTTTAATAGCCAAAAATCCAATTTCGCATAGATTCTACCTTAAAGGAGGTGATTTCATGACAGTAATTGAGAAGTCGCATTGTTATCTCGAAACCGGCCAAGCCCTTGCAGAGATTCTCGACGCTTTAAAGGAACTCGAATGCACACATCCTAAGTGGTTACAGGACGCAAAAGAAGCACTCGAGAAAAACGACAAGCCCGGCCATTTCACAATTTCCTTGCCAAGTATCAATAGCATGGAAAAGCATTTCGAGAACGGAGATATCTTCCTGACTTATTTCGGACTCAGACAGCTAGATATCCTCTTTTATCGCAAAAAGCATTACTTCGACGACTCAAAAAACGAAGAGGGGCGTTTAACGCTGGCTATCAAAGACGCAATAGAAGCTTTTCAGAGCCACGCGGATGATTACGTCGAAGAAAAACTTAATGCGATGAACGACGAAGACAGACAAGCTTTCTTTATGAAGCTGCGCAAATGGAGTCTACTCAGAATTCAGGGCGCAAACGCCACGAACGAGATTAGCACCCTAATTTGTAAAGAAGGCACCCAAAAGCCGCATCCCATTCTGCTTGAAATTAGCCTCGCACAAGAAATCTATTTTCAGGCAAAATACCAGCAAAAAAGCCATTTCAAGGATCTGTCCGAAGAAGAACAAAAAGCCCTTAATGACTTCGTTGCGAATTTCGAAAAAGCAAAATTGGATTTTTGGCAAATCTGAGAGCCCCGCAACCCCGCGGGGCTCTTTCTTTTTTATAGAACTCATGTTAGAATCAAAAACCTAGTCTTTTTAAAAAAGACCAGAAAATCCGCGTACACATACGCACCAAGGAGGACCAAAAATGCGCGCACCTACAAAACAGCAGGAAGAATTCGTCACCACTTTTACGCCCAGGAAAGTCGCAGTAGTCAAGGTAAAGTGCTTGCTTCAGGCAGCCATTACCGACGTGGACAAAATTCAGAAAAATGAAGTTATGCCCTACTACGCCTCCCTGAATGTCATCAGCGACCTGTTTGACGGCGAATACGACAAGAAGGCCTTTATGGAGATCTGTAGCTTTGACTATCGTCTCAAACACGAGAATCATCCATGCGGCAAAAAAGTCGAAGATTTCGTCCATAGAATGGTCGAAACCATTGTGAGTTCGAATCTCCTGGCTGAGTCCGATAGCTAAACACTATCGGTTGTTTTCCTTTCTTTTTACCTCGCCTCGCCTCTTGTGGCGGGGCCTTTTCTTGCAAAATAACCATAAATGTGATATAATAAATAAATCCGATATCCACCGCGACCGATTTAAAGGAGGCTCTTTTATGTATACTTATGCCGAAATCGCTAACGCAAACCTTATAGCTAGCGAAATTATCGCTAAGCTCAAAAACGCTGCACTTGAAATCAGCAAAGAATATCCCGAACAGATTGAGCTCATGCATACGCTCGCCATCACGGATACTCTGGAAGAAGATTGGCGCCGAGGCCGCTACCTCAGCTTCATGCGCAAACTCCACGATCTGCACTGGTATCTGCCAGAAAGATGCTGTGGCAGATCTCTCCTCGACTCTATCAGTTACGCTCTGAATAAGCTGAACGAAACCGATCTGCTTTTCGAGGTTATGTCCTCACGAAGCGATGCCTCATTTAACGAAACAAGCAACCTGTTCAAGTTTGGCACGCTCATGGAGGAGCTTCGCTATGCTTACGAGCTATTCGATGGCCCCGACTCCGCCCTGCCCGATTTTGAGGAATTTGATCCTGAGCCCGGCGAACCAGACTTCGGAAAGCTTATGATGTGTCTCTGTCCCTCAGAGTACAACTTCAACAGCAAGCTCCGCGCTCAGGTCGGATTTATGTGGTTCGCGGGCGGCCCCGACGCTATCATCTGCTTCGACGATAAGCTCCTCGGAACAATGTCTAAGGCCATTGAACTGGCTGATGACCTGCTCAAGTATGAAGAGGCAGTCGCTACAGCCGGAATTGAAGACAGAGATCTTCTCGATGGAATCGAAGAACTGCACAAGGCTTTTCAGGAAATTGGTGCATTTGACAGATGGCGTAAGTTCTAAAACTCAAACCCCGCAAGTTTTGCTTGCGGGGTTTTGACGTGCTTAATTATTTTTCGTATCCAGGCTTGCCCAGAAGTTCAAACATCTTTGTTTTGTAGGCTTCGACACCAGGCTGGTTAAATGGGTTCACGCCCAAGCAGAAACCGCTCAAAGCACAGCTCATCTCAAAGAAGTAAATCAAAGCACCAAGCGAACGCTCGTCAAGCTTTGGCATCGTGAGCGAAATAGTTGGCACGCCGCCAGCGAAGTGAGCCTTCTCTGTTGCCTCATTTGCTTTCTTGGAAATAAAGCTCATTTCCTTATCTTCGAGATAGGCCAAGCCATCAACATCCTCGCCAAATGCTGGAACCTTTACGCCATTATGAGCTTTCTTAATCTTTACAAAAGTCTCAAAGAGATTGCGCCTACCTTCCTGCATATACTGCCCCATCGAATGAAGATCGGTTGTATAAATCACGCTAGCTGGGAAAATACCCTTCTGCTCCTTGCCTTCGCTTTCGCCAAAGAGCTGCTTCCACCACTCATTGAAATACATAAAGCTTGGCTCAAAGTTTGCAAGAACTTCAATATCGAAACCACTTCTAAGGAGCACATTACGAAGACCGGCGTATTCGGCCGCAACACCACCATCGGAAATCAAAGCTGCACGCTCTTCTTCTGCGCCGTCCATGAGCTTATCGATATTTACGCCTGCTACTAAAATCGGGAGAAGACCAACCGCAGACAAAACTGAGTAGCGACCGCCAATATTATCTGGGACAACGAAGCTTTCGTAGCCCTTCTCGACAGCTTCGTCATGCAAAGCACCCTTATTCGCATCGGTCGTAGCATAGATACGACGAGCGGCTTCCGTCTCGCCATATTTCTCGATTAATTTCTCTTTGAAAATACGGAAAGCAACTGCAGGCTCGGTCGTCGTACCAGACTTTGAAATTACGTTTACTGAAAAATTAGAATCGCCAATTTCTTCAAGAACTTTTTCAATCTCATAAGGACTTAAGGAATTGCCAGCATAAAGAATCTTCGTGCGAGAATGATTACCGAGTGCAGAAATTACTGCGCGATGCCCCAGATAGCTACCACCAATACCAATGCAAACAAGATACTCGGAGTTCAAATTAATACGCTCTGCACATTTCTTAATGCGCTCAAATTCTTCCTTGTCGTAGTTGATTGGCAAATCTACCCAACCACCAAACTCGTCTTCCTGAGCACGCTGCACAAAGGTACGCGCGCGCTCAATCTCGGCCTTTAAATCGTCCTCGCTCGCAAAACCTTTGATATTATAATCCAATTCAATCATTTCACCTCCTCCATATATATCTATTATAACCTAAAAATCCCCGAGGCGGGCTCGGGGATTTAGGAATTTAGAATAACGTAACTGGCACACTTGTCAGAGTGCTCTGATGGAGAATGCTCGAGCAGTCTACAAACTTAACATCTTCGAACTCGCAGTCAAAAGCCATACGGATTGTTTCGCCAGTAAAAATCACATACCGGTCATCAATCTGCATAACTTCGCCACGCTTCAAGTTCACGATGCTAAATCCGCCGTAATACTCCGGCTTGCGCTTCGCTGCCGCTTCGTTCAAGAAAACCGAGCGATTAAAATGCGCAATCAGAATCGCGGCATTGTTTTCGCTAAGGTCAAGCTTCAGTTTATACTTACGGCGATTTGCATAGGAAAGTGGCAAACTCGAGCGGTAAACATATGCGGTCTGGTTCTTTTCATTGTGCACTTTCGTCTTGAAATCATCAGGAAGATCACAAGCTTCAAGTGCTTCATCGAGCGGCAGATGACCTACGAAGGTCTTGCGGATTTGTGCCTTGTTGCTGATATCGCGCACAAACACCATTGCGGTGATTTTGCGCTTTTCGTTCTTCGTAAAAACGATTTCGAAATCACAGCTCGAGTTCAGGCAGTCGGACGATGAAATGGCATACAACATACTTATCCTCCTTTAATGTGACTTGCGAAGCGCTGCGGACTCTCCACAGTTACGCTAAGTTAAAAAGCGAGTCCTTAAATCGGACTAACTATAATATTATAACACAAAATGTGTTTTTCGTCAAAAAACCACCCGTTTCCGAGTGGCTTTATTTTATTACAATCCAATTGCAATATCATGTAGATCGTCGGTCGAAAGACTTCCGCTATCGTTCTGAATTTCGTATAGAACGCCGCCGTTTACCCAGACTGCATTCGAATCAGAGATGTAAACTAATAAGCCCTGACCTTTAGCGACTGTGTAATTCTCGCCCCACTTCTCTTTTACAAAGTTCGTAAGGACTGCGTTTGAATCCCAGCTAGACTTCTTCTCAATAAGGGTAAACTTATCTTCGCCATTCTTTACAAAGTTCATTGTAATTGTGCCGTTTTCTTCTTTTACAAGACCCTGAAGGCGATAGCTTGTAGGCACATAGCTTGGATAAGCGTTTTCGATGCCACTCTGCATTGCAGCAACGCGTACAGACAAATCCGGCAAATTCAAATAAACCAAGTAGCCGAGTAAACAAACAGAGATCACAGCCAAGCTTGCAGCCATTGCAATACCGCGACGTTTAAAGAAACTCTTTTTCTGCTCTTGCTGCTGAGAACGCTCGGTTTTGTCCATCGAAGCGACCTTTTGCAAAGCATCACTGATTGCACGTTCTTTCATTTCCTGAGCGCTCATATGCACCTGTGGCTGCTGGCGACTAGCGATTCTAGCGCGAGCTGAGCGAACAACGCTTGGCTCACTCGCACGGACCTGCGCACGTGCTGTAGAACGCTGCGCGACAACCTTCTGAGCGGCCTGTGCCTGAGCGGACTTGGCAACTGCTTTTTGCTGAACTTGCTGTTGCTGCTGAGCGATAGTCTTCTTAGCGGCTGGGCTAAGCTGAACACGCTGATGGCGAGCAATCATTTGCTGCTGAGCGCGCTGCTTTGCACGAGCATTCGTTGTAGCAATATTTGCAGTGCTGCGGCTAATTCGCTGCTGCGCACGTGCCTCGCTCTGAATAGTAGCTTTCTTGGCGACTGGGCGCTTTACGAATTTGCGATTCAAAGTGGTAGATTTCTGGACAGTACGATGATCAACCATACTCGAATGATTAGTTGACCCTCTCTGTGCTGTTCTCTTTATGCCGTCCATCTTACCTCTCTTTAATTCCGTTAAAGCTATCTTAAAACATAAGCGCCGCAAAATCAATAGCGTTTTAAAAATTTTGTTCAGCAAAAAGTAATTTAACATAAGCGTTTTCAAACTAATAATGTTATAATTATTCATAGTATGAACACGAAGACTAAGAAGATTCGCAACGCCCGAATCATCGCTACCGATATTTTTATGCTCATTGCTGTAATTGCGATTGTTTTTATCATGATGCTTATTGCGATGGGTTTCAGCTTCACCGATAATGGACGCATTGAACAATCAGGCTTAGTCGAAATTTCTTCCCGCCCAAGCTCTGCAAAAGTCACAATCGACGGCAAGGAACTTTTTTCTACAACCGAAGTAAATAAATTACTCGCCACAGGCAGCCACGATATTAAAATCACAAAAACCGGCTACGATACTTGGAACTATACAATTAATATTGAAGCTGGTCTCACTACTACAATTGACTGGGTTCGCCTCTTCCCACTTAACCCAGAAATCTCCAATGTTGATACTTTCGACAAAAGACTCGCAATTGCTAGCGTTTCCGAATCTCGCCGCAGCATCCTTGTCGCCGAAGACAAAGCTACAACTTTCTCAGTTCTAAACCTTCAAGACGAAAAGCTTAAAGAAGTTGCTAAAATCAAATTCCAAGATCTACTAGGCGAGCTCGGCGAAGGCGAAACCGCCGCTACTGCAAACGACTTTAAAGTTGTAGCCTGGAACAGCAACGATACTCGCATCCTCGTATCTCATCAAAAAGGCGACACCAACGAATGGATCATCGTAAACACCAGTGAGCCTACAAAGAGCATTAATATCACAAAACTCTACAACAAAGATTTTGCTAAACTTCTCTTTGCTAACGATGCTGCTACAAATCTTTGGGCACTCACAGCAGAAGGCGAACTAAGCGAGCTCAATACAAATTCAACAGCCGCCCCAATCGCAGTCGCAACCAACGTCAAACAAATGATTAATAATGGCGACACAGTCATTTACGTTGCGCCTAGCAAAGATTTAGTCTTCGATAGCTATGGCAACGAAACCAGCAGCACAAAGACGGCAGAAAGCGAAGAAGATACCGAAAGCGATATTAAAGCTGCGACCGATAAAATCTTTGTCTACAATGAAGGCGAAATTGACTCAACCGCCATCGCGGATCTCGGCAGCGCAAATCCAACTGTCATATTGGATACTGGCACTTACTGGAGCAAAGATTGGCTTGTCTACAATCTCAACGATAAACTAATTATTCGCAAAGGTAGCTACCCTATCTACAACAAAACTCAAGACAGCGATTTCGCGATCGTAAAAGAAGTTGAACTAGGTTACGTTCCAAGCATTGCTACACATAATAGCGATCAAAGAATTATCGTTGCCGCAAACGGCGCAGATATTTATACTTACGACATTATTTACACAACCGAGCGCAAATATCAAAGCGATATCGAGCTTACAAATCTAAACTGGCTAGACGATTTCCTCTACTGGCAAAGCAAGGACAAAACCATCGTTGTACGTGATTTCAATGGCGACAATCGTCGCGAACTCCTCAGCGACGTACTAGAAGAGCTTCCGATTACAATCAGTGCAAACAATCGTTATTTGTATTTCTTCACGACCGAAGAGATTCCAGTTATCACAAAAGACGAAGCTAAAGCAGAAGAAAAAACCGAAGAAACAACTACCGAGACAACAGAATCAAACACTCCAGCAGCCACCAGACCAATTTACTATCTAACTCGCGAAAAGCTTTACTAGATAAACAAATAACCGCCCCGAAGTATCGAGGCGGTTTTAAAAGCAACTAAGTTAACTTAGTTAACCAAGTTGCTTTTCTCTTGCACGATACATAAATAGACGGCATTAATACGCTTCGAGCAACCCAACAAAAAGCGAGGCTTAAACCCTCGCTTTTAAACTAATTCCCTACCAGCCAGTTCCAGAAGCCATTCATTGGCGAAGCGCTGTTCTGTGTTGCTTCCATCGATTCGCCTTCCGTAGCCTCGATCTCTGCGGCCATAGAAGCGCCGCCGTAATCAGGATAAACTTGCTCAGCATAGACTAATAAACGATATCTCGAAGTACCAAGCGGCGTACAGGTAATCAAAGTAATCATTGGCTTACCTGGATTATTGCGCGTAATATTTGCCAATTCCTCAACGTTTGTCGGCTCAACCTCTACGGCGCCCTGAACGCGGTAAGAATAGCGCGAACCATTGTAGTCGACATAGATCATATCGCCCGCTTCCATTCTAGTTAAACCAGAAAAGATAAACTTGTAACGGCTGCGCGTATCGTAAATATTACCTGCTGAGTGACCAGAAACCGCAAAGTTTCCTACTTCGCCTGGCATTGCCGAAGATACCGAAGTTTTAAAGTTCGCCACACCGTCCAGCATTGCAACCTGCATCGATTGCACGTCATTTGCTGAATCCATAATAATCGGGACTTCAATGTTAAGCTTCGGGATCATCAAAGTCGGCACATCGTGCACTGCAGCTGTAACCGTTGGATCAACCGCCTGAATTTCCGTCACCTCACTGTCGCCTGGCGAAATATATGCCACAATATGCGAAGCAATTGTCTGGTTATATTCAAATAGCAAACCGAAAATCAAAACTGACAAACCAATCGCAACTGGAATAAAATGACGAGACTTGCGCATTTTCTTAGCACGCTTCTCCACTTTGCGACGAATCTTTGCGCGGAAATCGTTCTCGAGCAATTTCTTTTCATTGAACTCGCCACTATTTCTTAGACTCTCTGCTTCCTTAGCGAAAGAAGATTTCTCTGCCGCGAGCACCATACGCGCACCGCTAATGCGCTTGCGTTCCTTTGCGACCTTCGCGTCGAATTCTTTACGATCTCTTTCGGCTTTTTCGATTTGCTCGTTTTCGAGACGCAGCTTTTCCTGAGCAATATACTGCGTAGCGGCTTTATTGTAATAGTCGCCATAATATTGCTGGTAATATTTCTGCCAAGCTGAATGATATTTCTTCCATTCCGCCTCATTTACTTGAGGAGTGACCTGATTATACTGATGTCCCTGAATCTCACTAGCATTTGCCGGACGATAATTTTGCGGTTGTTTCTTATAAGCACTCAAAACCTGCTGGCGCGCCAAATTAATTGCGGTCTCGCGCTGTTTTTCTGCACTAGTTTGAGCATGTGGCTGCCGGGAAGCCGAAGAATTAGAACTAGCTTGCCCACCACTTTTGTTATCCATTACTGCTATTCTAGCATAAATGCGCTTTTTATGCTAAGATGTATACATACAAGACGGGCGAGTGGTGGAACTGGTAGACACGCTAGACTCAAAATCTTGTGGCAGCAATGCCGTGAGGGTTCAAGTCCCTCCTCGCCCACCAGATGCATTTTTTCCAGAATTGCATCGTTCAGAAAGCAGATTAAAGGGTTCTCTCCACCTGAAAGTGACCCTTTTTTGATTGTCAATTTCGAGGTTCAAGAACAATTTGCGCGCCAAAATGTCTTTTTCTATTGGATCTCCGGCTCTCATCTTTGAACTCGCCGAATTTAGCAAGTTCAAGAACTTTTCCTGCGTCAGTTTTAAGCTCGTCGGATCTATGATCTGCGCGTTGATTTTCCTAAGTTGATCGTCGATATTAATCACTTCGTTCTGCAATGCTTCTATCTGCTTGCGCAACTTCGTTTTAACCACGTCTGGCGTGTCTTTACCTAACGCCGAGTATTGTGATGCAAGTTCGTCAATATTGCGCTCCTTGTGGCTCTTAAGGCCGTTTAGACTACGTTTTTCGACTATAAGTTCATCTAACTTAGTATCTACATATGCTCTCATATTCTTTACGAATTCGTTATAGTTTTCTTCTGTGAATTCAATTCGGTCTAGCATATCATATACTTGGTCTAATATCTCGCCTATACGGACGCCACGTGGGCTTCTAGTGCATTCTTTGTTCTGACAGTAGGCATTTAAGTAATGCGTGCCTTTACTGCCGCGCGAGCGCGATATAACCATGTTGCGGCCACATTCTTTGCATACAATTAAATGGCGGAACGGCAAGAATAACTTATCTGGCGTTTCACCGTCATAAAGCACAACTTTACGGCGCGAGCGGTCTTGGCTCATTTCTTGCGCCTTATTATATTCTTCTTCAGTTACCATCGGCTTAAAGTTTGGACATATCACGCGTAAGTCTACTGCCTGTCCGGCTTGAACTAGTATACCGTAATAGAACGGATCGTGAAACATCGTCGTCGTCATATGCATACTCACTTCCATTCGTCGTGGATGCTTATTACGGCGGCTTAGCTTCGTCATGCGATGCACGTCGTGCGCTCTCCAATAGTCTAGTATTTCGTTTCGTGTTGCGCCCTCAAGCAACATCTCCCAACCGCGCCTAATGTATGGGAAGTTCTCATCTGGTTCATATAGGCCAGTCACTTCGTCGCGGTTATAACCCCATTTCGGAACACCACTCGATTTGCCTTGCGCCAAATTCGAGTCTACACCGCGTTGCACGCTCTCCGACAAGTGTTCTGAGTATTGTTTCGATAGGGCGAACATCATGTTCAGTGTCAGCTTTCCGCTTGAATCGTTAGTAAATTCAAACGTCGGGAATTTGAGGTCTTTTATAACCTCGTTATCTACCATATCGACAATCATTCCGGCTTCTAGTGAATTACGTGACAAGCGGTCTGGATGCCACGCTAATATGCCGTCATAGACGCCTTTTTCTAGATCGCGTAGCATCTGTGAGAATAAAGGGCGGTTACCCGATTTCTTTGCCGACTTAGACTCTTGGATCGGCTCGCCGACAAGTATTAAGCCTTTGGCTCTTGCATACTCTCGGCAAGCCGCAATTTGGTCTGGCAACGATTTTGCTTGCGCTTCGGCATCTTCGGAAGATTTGCGGACATACATAACGTACCGTAGAGGTTTTTCTACCGGTTTTAGCTCTGGCCTTAATCCTATAAAAGTCTGTAATTTCATAACTCTGATTTTGTTAACGACAAATTATACTTTAAAGACAACAAAAAGCTAGTAAATAACGACAACGCCGTCGTTCAACACGCCAGTCTTTGAGTTTTGCTCAATGCGTTCTTCTGTTACTTCGATTTTATCGAGAGTATTTAGCAAAGAAATGAGGTTAGCTACCGCTCCTTGATTCTTAATGGAATCCGACTCCACTTTATTTCTCCCTTAAAGTCATTAAGGGAGCGTCCCACCCGCTCATTAATACAAGATTTGGATTTTAATGACCCGCTCCTAGATTGTCCAACCGCTTTCGCGGCTACGAGCCATATTAATCCTCCACGTTTCTAATTCTATATCACGAAGTTCAAGGTAGCAAGCATAAGCGTTTTAGAGGACTTGAATTATTCATTG
>JAZQSO010000009.1:0-2137 GCA_045630145.1 Candidatus Nanosyncoccaceae bacterium | reverse complement strand
CTCAGCAATACTGCTATGAACTATGAGATTATCATCAATAATGACGGCTATATCGATACCATGACGATGAATCTCGAAGGCGTGGAAGATATGAGCCAAAGCGTCGTTGTTAAATATAGCAATTTCGGCACGGCTGGCCCGCTAACTATTCCCGCTGAAGCACTAAACGCACAGTAGGTAAACAAAAAGCTCCTCGATAATGAGGAGTTTTTTGATGCTTAGATTAATTAGTTATCAATCTTCTTGACCTGAAGAGCGTCAAGCTCGACTGCGGTTTCGCGGCCAAACATACTGACCATGACCTTGAGCTTACCTTTGCTCTGATCGATTTCGGCGATCGTACCTTCAAAGCCCTTGAATGGACCGTCAACGACGGAGACAACTTCGTTAACTTCGTAGTTAATAGTAAACTTAGGTTCTTCGACGCCCATGCGCTTCTTGATCTTTTCAATCTCGCGTGGAGAAACTGGAGTTGGCTGAGTACCAGTGCCGACGAAGCCGGTAACGCCTGGGGTGTTGCGGATAATGTACCAAGTAGCATCGGACATCTTCATATCTACAAAGACGTAGCCCTGGAAGATTTTCTTGTCTGCAACGCGGCGTTTGCCGTTCTTGATTTCAATTTGCTTTTCCTTTGGAACGATTGCTTCAAAGATGTTGCCAACGAAATCTGGATTACCGACACGTTGGTTAATAGAATCGGCGACCTTGTCTTCGTAGCCGGAGTAAGTACTCACGGCATACCAGGAACGATCACCATTGTAGCGGTTAACTGCCATATTAGTTTGTTCCTCCTAATAGTTTATCGGATAAGAATTTGAGTAGAGCGTCTAGAAGCATAATGAAAATTACGATTACGACGACGTAAAGAATGACTGAGAAAGTGATTTTCCAAGTATTCTTACGATTTGGCCAGCGGACCTGGCGAAGCTCGCGGAATGAATCGCGGAAGTAGCGACCGATTGCGCGAAATGGAGCGGAGATAACCCAAAGTGGCTTTAGCCATTTAGGCATTTCGCGCTTTTCTGCGCTGCGCTTTTCTTTGCGGATTGCTTTTGCTTTAGCTTTAAGCGCCTTTTTGTCGGCGGTACGAAGCTTTTTGTTTTCGCTATTTTTAGCCTTGATAGAGACTTTGCGTGAGATTTCGGCATCAGACGCACTACCCGAGGACTTTTCGGAAGATTTGCTGTCTTTTGCCTTGATTCGTGTTACGTTTGCCATATATGCTCCCATTAAAAATAGCCCTACTGGACTCTGTCAAGAGTCTAGCATACTAGAAAAGATAATTCAAGTAATCGCGCATCATGCGAGAGCCTGAACAGATGCCGAGATAAGCCTTAAGTTCGGTATGAATCCAGTATTCAAGATCGAAATCGTTATTCCAGATTTTGACAGCTTCTTCCATCTTATCGTAAAGACTCTTAACTTCGTCTTCTTCTTTCTTGCCTTCGACTGCGAGGTAATTGTCGGATGAGCAGTCTGCGACACCACCATCGTGCGTAGAGATAAGGAGACCCATGTTAGCGATATCCTTCTCCCAGCTTGTACCACAAGCCTCAAGGCCAACGATAGGCGTGTTAATCGAAGAGTTAGCACCAATCGAAAGTGCGCGACCAAGCTCTTCGTCGTAATCTGGCAAATAGTGGACACGGGCCTTAAGAATTGGGTTGCTATCAATCTTGTGGAGCAAATCCATAAGTTTGCCATACATTACTTCGTCACCAGAGTGGACGCGGCCAGCCAAAATATAATGCGCATTATTTTCTTCGAGAATCTTCGCGATACGGTCAACATCAGTAAATGGCAACCATGGGCGCTTGTAATCAACAAAGCGGCGCTTGAAGTCGAACAAGAAAGCATCTTCTGGAATCTGAACAGTATTGCCGTACTGGTCGGTGCGGTGCGCAAGCACTTCATTAAGTTTAACGCGTGCAATGCTCTTGAGGCGGCGAATGTCGGCAGCAGAAATCTTATCTACCTTTTCTTCAAAATCAATCTCTTCCGGGAGGTCAAACTTCGTAAGAATATGATTCTGATGGTAGTATTCCATGATTTCAGGAAGTACCCATGTCTCAAGATGGACGCCATTTGTAACGCTCTTGAATTTAACCTTGTTGCCGTTAATGTCATGATAATT
>JAZQSO010000008.1:0-2406 GCA_045630145.1 Candidatus Nanosyncoccaceae bacterium | reverse complement strand
CTGCTTAAAAGGCAGGTGCTCTAACCGGCTGAGCTACGGGCCCAAAATCAATTGATAGGCATATTATACTCTTCTTTACGCCGAAAATCAAGGAGTTGTAATTCCACCCTAAAGATGTTTTAATGACGCCATTATGGAATTTCAAAAGATTTGCCAAAAATATTTCAATCGCTACATTTATTCTGCAGAGCTCCTCGAAGAACTCAAAGCGATTGACATCAAGACTCTTAGCGAAGACGATCGTGTTAGTTTTGATGCGCTCATAGTCTCCATTGAATCCATTCTTAAAGAAACCACCGATGAGCCCGACGAATTAGTTAACAACGAGCTCAAAAGCCTCAAGGCTTCTATCGAGCAAGTCGATAACATCATTAAGAAATCCCTCAAAGTTCCTGAGGAACTTAAAAAACACCTTAAAGAGCTCAAAGCCGGCGCCAAGAAGCCTCGCGATAATTTCGATCGCTGGAGCCAAATTTGCGACGCCATCACACAAAACAAATACTATCAGAACTCTTTTTCTGCCCTCACCGACAAAGATTTACTCGAACTTATCGCACAAGACATTAAAGCTCCACGCCCAATCACGCTCGACAAAGACAAGTTCAAAGCCCTCATTAAGGTCGGCAAAGAAACTGATGCACGCGAATCGCTCTGGCGCCTCGCCCTTAACTATCGCGAGCAACCATTTAATATCCAAGAAATCGCCGATTACTATCTCGAAAAGGACGATCTCTGGTATCTTACCGAGCTTATCAGTGCCGTTGGCGGAAACCTAGACATTCCGGCCATTCTAGACCAAATCAAGACCGAGAAAGCCATCAAATACATCCTTGAAAGCCGTCCAATTATCACACCATTCGTTACGAACGACCAACTCAAAGCTCTAGAAGCTAAAGTCAAATAGACAAATATCCACCATAAATATTTCGTTGTGCCCTCCAGGCACAAAAACCGCCAGGCTATCTGGCGGTTTTTCTTTATTCTTTCTTTTCTTCTGGTTTAGTTTCTTCTGGTTTTTCTTCTTTCTTCTCTGGCTCAGCTGGAGCTTCAGGAGCAGCTGGCGCTACTGGTGCAGTCTTGCTCTTATTACTCTTCGCAAGAATCACAATCACAACTACTGCTACAATTAACAAGAATCCAAAGGTAATTGCGAGAATTGGCGCTACGCTATAGTCTTTTTCAACACGTTCGCCTGGCGCAATCCGTGTCGTTGGCTGAGTTTCAATCGGCTTCGCCACATCCGTCTGCGTATCATCTCCGCCCGTTGTGCTTGGGACATATTCAACATCATTAGTCGTCGTATCGGCAGCTTTCTCGGCTGTAATCTCGACATTTATCGAATCAATATTCATAATACCATAGCCATTCTTGATGGCATACTCGTTTACGGCCGTAATAAGCTCATTTTTGTCCGGCACATAATCGTTTGGATTTGCATTGGCATTCCTAGCATAGCGCGTCATCAAAACCGCCATAAGTCCAGAGCCGAAATCTGAAGAAACCATATGCGCAGTCTCGCCAGCCGCATTACCTGCGTCTTCAAAGCCTTCATTCTTTGTATAGATCACAACCGTGCCATTAAATTTAGCACTTGCCTGCCCACCAGTATAAGCCGAGTCAAAATATACTGGAACCGTAGAGCCAATATTAACCGTGTAATATTTATCCATCAAAAACTCCTTATGCTTTGATTCTATTATACAAGCCGGATCGTTTAACACGCAAGAAAAATACCCCGGTACTAAATGTACCGGGGCGCGTTTGGTCGATGAATAAAATCACTTATCTGTGCTCACGGACTCGTTCAGAAGACGATTGAATGCAGAACGAGTATCAGCCTTAGCCCATGCCTTCAAGGAAGCTTCTGTGCCACCGCCAAGCATAGAACAAGCAGTAAGGTTTCTTGCCAACTCAGGCGAATCGCCAGGCTGCTCAACGCCGTTAAGAAAATCCTTAAGACTCACATAATGAGCGCATGCCATACCGAGTTCGCTCTTAGCCATTCTGATCATGAGTGTCTTGCCGTATGCATGAAGCATTGTGGCCCTGTTCTTAAGAGCAAGCATACTCTTTGCAAGAACGCGCTCCATCTCGACATAGGCTTCGAAGTTTGCACTTCTGTCTGTGACTGTTCCGATAAAATCAGTAAGATAATCGAAATCGCCACGCTCAGCCAGAACAGACACACCTGCCTTGAATGCAGGAACGTTAATATCGTCAACAGCGTAGTCGAGCTGTTTAACGATGTCGGAAGCAAGAGACAGATCTCTAAAGAGACAAGTGTAGCCATCAACGAGAGCAACCTCTTCGTCATGACGCTTCTTAGCTTCCAGTGCCATCTCGGGTGTGAATTTTACATTTTCAGTCATAATAGACCTCCGATTTAAAGTCTCTCGACTATAAAAT
>JAZQSO010000007.1:0-30964 GCA_045630145.1 Candidatus Nanosyncoccaceae bacterium | reverse complement strand
TTTGGCACCTCGATGTCGGCTCATCGCATCCTGGGGCTGTAGTCGGTCCCAAGGGTTGGGCTGTTCGCCCATTAAAGCGGTACGCGAGCTGGGTTCAGAACGTCGTGAGACAGTTCGGTTTATATCCGGCATGATCGTTAGGAATTTTGAGAAGATTTGCCTCTAGTACGAGAGGACCGAGGTGAACGAACCTCTAGTGTATCGGTTGTGGCCACCTGCTGCAATGCCGAGTAGCTATGTTCGGGTAAGATAAGCGCTGAAAGCATATTAAGCGCGAAACTGACTTCAAGATAAGAATTCCCTATGACCTCCCAGAAAGATGATCTGGTTGATAGGCGCAAGGTGGAAGTGTGGCAACACATGGAGCCGAAGCGTACTAATCGAGGCATTGCCTTTTTATGTTCTACTTATCGAGATTATGCTTGCATGATCTTAATAAGTAGAGTAGACTTAACTAGTAACTGATGCTTAATGCATCAAGCCAATTTAATTTCAAATTCGATAAGCATCTACATCGAAGTTAGATTCTAAAACAGCCGCATTGCGTATTTCAGTGGCGCCCTTAGAGTCTAACTTCGGTGTCCATAGCGCAAGGGAAATACCTGTACCCATTCCGAACACAGAAGTCAAGCCTTGTAGCGGCGATTATACTGCTTCGCGGGAAACTAGCAAGATGCCGAATTATACGAAGAAGCCACCCCAACGGGTGGCTTTTCGTCTTTCTAGACGTAGTCTAGGAAAGCGAAAGGCCACGCGAAGGGGTGAAAGAAACTACGTTTCTTGATTGCGTAGCAATCGCTTCTTCGTATAACAGCCAGGCTCTCCAGACCTGGCTGCATTATACCTTTATGTTAGTAAAGTATAACGACCGGGCGCTCCAGCCCCGGGAGCATTATACAAAAAATGACACCCCAACGGGTGTCTGTTTTTTATTCACAATTTTACGTATTAAAGCGAACCGACTAATATTGCAATGACGCCGACGACTTGGCTGATAATGCTACCAATAATCATGATTGCAAGAAGGCGATAGAACCACCTTGTACCAGGCTTTGTAGGGGTATCTGGAAACCATTTTCCGCAAATTTGATTCGAAATCTTTGGCTGCTCGAATCCGATTTCTGCGCTAACGTCTTTGAGCTCTTCGTTGATCATATAAGGCGATTATGACACAAAATAGCGCTATTGTCAATTGTCTAGTAATATCCTAGAATAGCAAAAAAATACCAGCACTTGGCTGGTATTTTTGTCTGATTTGATTATTACTGATTATCTCCGCAGTAGATCGCGCCGCCTTCGAGGTAATATGCGATAGCGATGTTATTCTGGCTGCCGTCGTAATCGATTATGCCTTCGCTGGTAGAGCACTTACCTTTTGGCCAATAGTGGATAACGTGGGTTATGGAGTCTTCTTTTGGAGCTCCGCCGCCTTTGCCACAGCCGTTTCCGTCGTAGCGACAATTCGTGACTGTGCCGAATGATGCAGAGAATAAATGATATGTCATAGAATAGTCGGTGCCGTCTGGGTCCTTGAATTGGTCTCCGCAATTCTTGAAGGTGACTGTTCCAGTTGCCACGCAGTTGCTATCTACGTATCTAGGAACAAATTCTTTTAACTTACTAGCGCCATCTGGCATGCTTCCATTGTTGTTTGATTGGTAATCATTGAAAGCGGAGAGAATGCGCGCCATATCCTGGCGGCGGCGTGTATTTCTCTGTGAACGCTGCAATGCTGGTAGTGCGATAAATACCATTAAGAAGATAAGGCCTGCGATTGCGAGAACGAGCACGACCTCGATAATCGTGAAGCCTTTTTTATTTCTGGTCATAGCTTTTTATAACTCCTTTAAATAAGCTAATGTTTAAAACTATTATAACAGATTGTTGAAATGCACAAAAATCCACCCCGTGCGGGATGGATTGATGTGCTATAGATTACTGGTTATCACCACAGTAAACGGCACCACCTTCGAGGTAGTAGGCGATGGCGATTTCTGCCGAGCCTGAAGTCATAACTATCTGATCTTCTGAGTTGTCGTCACATTTTGCTTTTGTCCAATAGTGGATAATGTGAGTCATTTCTTCTTCTTTACGAGAGGCGTTTCCGTAATAAGGATTTTTTGTTCCGGCTGAAGCGCCTGCGCCGCCAGAGGTCGAAACGGTATGAGGCATTGTGATAAGGTAAGAATTTCCGTCAGGATCGCAGAATTGGTCTAGACAAGAAGCGTCGCTTGAAGACTTTTTGACCCTGTAGCCCGCTTGATAGCCAGGGACGGTATATAATTCTGCAACAGCACTCGAGTCGCCTGACGCATATCTTGTCACGAAGGTCTGCATTTCTGCGGCTTTTGTTGGCATTCTGCCGTTGTTGTTTGATTGGTAATCGTTAAGTGCAGAGAGAATGCGTGCCATATCCTGGCGGCGGCGTGTATTTCTCTGTGAACGCTGCAATGCTGGAAGTGCAATGAAGACCATCAAGAAGATAAGGCCTGCGATTGCAAGAACAAGCACGACCTCGATGATCGTGAAGCCTTTTTTATTTTTTGTCATAGCTTTATATAACTCCTTTTAAGCTTATGTTTGAGTATATTATAGCATAAGCGTCAAGAAGGACAAGTTATCTCTTAATTTTCTCTGTTGTGTTATTACGAATGTTTCGCACGAACTCCCAAATTTTACCTACGAGGAAGTTCGTTGCGTTCAAGACGAACGGTGCGAGTAGTGACATTGCGCCTGCTAAGAACCAGCCGCGCCACTCCATGCGCGCCATGCTGAATAGAGTTGGTAGGAAGGCTGTACAGAGGACTAATCCGAGAACGCAACCGAAGAGGATTAGCGCACGGAGGTTATCTAGTGGACGAATAATTGTAAAGATATAGAAGAAGCCAATCACGGCGATAACGAGGGTTGTGGCGGTGGAAGTATCTGCTGTGCTGAGCCCCCAAGCGGCACCCGTGACGACCATGCAAGCGATCATGAAGGCATCGGTTAGGCCGGCCGGAATTGCTTTCTTGAGGATATTTTCTACGAAATTGCCACGGATAATATCTTTATTTGGGAGTTGCGATAGCAAGAAGCCTGGTATGCCGATTGTAAACATACTTATTAGGGAAACCTGGCTTGGAACGAGTGGGTAAGTCACAGCGAAACAGATTGCAAGAATGGACGTTAGGAGCGAGAAAACGTTTTTGACGAGGAAAAGGCTGCCGGAGCGTTCAAGGTTATTGACGACGCGACGACCTTCGGCTACGACGTCTGGCATACAAGAGAAATCTGATTCGAGCAAGACAACCTGCGCGGCTTGTGACGCAGCGTCGCTACCCGAAGCCATTGCGATCGAGCAATCCGCATCGCGTAAAGCTAAAACATCGTTTACGCCATCGCCCGTCATGGCAACCGTATGGCCGTTGGCTTGGAGGGATTTTACAAACTTGCGCTTCTGCTCTGGCGTGACGCGACCGAAAACCGTGTAGGTTTTAAGGGCTTTGTCTATCGCTTCGTCAGTCAGAAGAGTAGAGGCATCGATATATTTTTCGGCACCTTTAATCTTGGCTAGATGTGCTATCTCAGATACTGTTAGTGGTGAGTCGCCGGAAATTACCTTGATATCTACGCCTTGCTCGGCGAAATAAGCAAAAGTTTCTGGCGCATTTTCGCGGATCGAATTAGTGAGCAGAATGAGGCCGATTGGTTCGACTTTTTCTTTAAGTGCTTTACCGGTTAATTCGCCGGCATATTTACAAAGTACGACAACGCGGCGACCTTTGCGGCTATGTTCCTCGATTCTTTCGCGATATTTTTCGAAATCCTTCTTAAGAATAAACTCTGGCGCGCCAAGCACATAACTTTTGCTGTCAATCTCTGTGCCACTGTATTTAAACTCTGAGCTAAAAGCCTGTGTCTTGCCGATTTTCTGTCCGCTTGGTTGATTAAAATGATCTTTTAAGGCGGTCATTGTAATATTGTCGGTATCTTGCGCATAGCAGAAATCGGACATGAGTTGCTCGAACTCTTTGCGCGAAAGCTTCTTGTCGAGGATGTCGATATTGAAAACGACCATATTATTATCAGTAATCGTGCCGGTTTTATCTACGCAGAGCGTGTCGACACGCGCGAGAGTTTCGATACTCTTCATATCGTGTAAAAGAATTTTACGGCGCGCCAGTCGCATAGCGCTAATTGCAAGGGAAACGCTTGCGAGAAGGAAGAGACCCTCAGGGATCATGCCAATAATTGAGGCGACCATTGCCTGGACGCTGCTCTTTAAATCGAGCGATTTGCCGAAATAACTCTGCGAGAATAAGATGATGCCAATCGGAATAATCGCAAAGCCAGCAATCTTCACGATGACGTTCAACGAACGGATAATCTCGGATTGCTCCTTTTTCTTAGTCTTCTTAGCCTCAAGAGTGAGCTGATTGATATAACTCTCTTCGCCAACCTTCGTAAGCTTGGCATAACATTTGCCCGAAACAACGAAGCTACCAGAGAGCAATTCGCTATTCTTGGTCTTATGAATTTCGTCTGCCTCACCTGTGAGTAAAGCTTCATTTGCAGAAATCTCGCCCTCGATTACTACGGCATCAGCTACAATTTGGTCGCCAGCTTTAAACTCGACGATATCATCCTGGACTAATTCTTCGGCATTAATCTTCATGAGCTCGCCATCACGAATTACGCGTGCGGTTGGAGCATTGAGGATTAGCAAATGATCTAGAACAATCTTGGAGCGGATTTCCTGAAAAATACCGATACAAGTATTCGCGATAATGATTGGCAGAAAGGTTAAATCGCGGAAGGAATGAACGAGCGAAAGAATAATCGCAATAACTAAGAATACGAAATTAAAATAGGTAAAAATATTGCTAAGGACAATCTGTTTGACGCTCTTGCTCGGCGGCTTGACGGCGGTATTTATTTTGCCAGCTCGGGCGCGCTCTTTAGCTTCGGCGCTAGAAAGCCCAAATTTGTAAGTTTTTGTCTGTGACATTTGTATTTATTTTACTCTAAGTGACCGCTTTTTATAAGTTAAGCTTGTGCTATATAATTATAGTAATGGCTAAAAATTATTATTCCGAAACTACCGAAGAACTTTTTGAATTATTCTCGACAAGCAAGCGAGGTTTGAGCGCGAAGGAAGCGCAGAGGCGCCTCGAAAAATACGGCGCAAACACGCTTCCGAAGCAAAAGAAGCCGAGTATTCTAAAAATCTTCTTACTGGAATTCTGTGACCCGCTCGTCTTGATGCTTCTTGTTGCAATTGTCGCCTCTGTGATTGCGGGGGAGATTGTTGACGCAATTGTGATTGCTGGCATTATTCTAGTCGATGCGATTATGGGCACTTATCAAGAGAATAAAGCAAATCGTACAGCTGAGTCGCTTGCGAATCTTGTGCGTGTAAATATTAATGTCGTGCGCGATGACCGCACTTTGCCACTCGATGCTGAACTGCTTGTGCCTGGCGATATTGTCCTGCTTGAATCTGGCAATAAAATCCCAGCAGATATTCGCCTGGTTGAGGTGCATAATTTCACTGTCGACGAGTCCATTTTGACTGGCGAAAGTATTCAAGTAGCCAAGATTGATACTGTTATTAAGGAAGAGAAGAGTTCGCTTTCTGATCGCCTTAATATCGCTTACTCTGGTACAACTGCTGTTAGTGGCCGTGCGATGGGTATAGTAGTTGGCACGGGGATAGAGACTGAGCTTGGTAAAATTGCAGACAAGATTAATCAGACCGATGACGAAAAGACGCCACTCACGCTTCGTATTGCGAAGTTGACTAAGCAGATTACCTTGATGGTTGTCGTGGTGGCTGTTATGACGGCGTCTCTGCTCGCGATAAAGCACACGGCGCTTTCCGAGCTTCTAATTACCGTGATTGCCTTTGCGGTTTCAGCGATGCCAGAAGGCCTACCGCTCGCGCTTACAATGGCTCTTACAATTGCCTCGAATCGTATGGCTAGACGCAATGTTATCGTGCGTCAGCTTAAGGCGGCGGAGTCGCTCGGTAGCTGCACTGTGATTGCTTCGGATAAAACCGGCACGCTAACTGTTAATCAGCAGACCGCCAAGAAGATTGTCTTGCCAAATAACGAGGAATACCAGATCTCAGGCACGGGCTATGATGTGCATGGTAGCGTGACTGGTAACGTCATGGAATATGCTGAAGAAATTGCGCTTATGGGCGAGATTAATAATGAGGCGCGCGAGGATAAGGGTGAATTCTTTGGTGACTCGATAGACATTGCCTTCCGTGTCTTGGCGAAGAAACTCAAAGTAGATGCGAGTAGCCTAAAAACTCTTGAAACCATCCCTTACGAATCAGAGAATAAATATTCCGCCGTTTTCTTTGAACAGGACGGGAAGAATTATTGTACGGTTAAAGGCTCGCTAGAGACAGTCTTCGGCTTCTGTGACAAGGTAAACTTCTCAAAGGTGAAGAGTCTTACGAAGCTTGAGGAGCAGAATGAGATGCTTGCTAGTCAGGGTTACCGCGTCATCGCGCTCGCTAAGGGAGAGATCAAGAAGCAGGATAGTTATGCCGAGAAAGATATTAAGGGCTTAACTTTCTTGGGTCTCGTCGCCTTCATTGACCCAGTTCGTCAAGAAGCTAAGCGCTCCGTTGCGCAGTGCCGCAAAGCTGGCATTAAGGTTCTCATGGTAACGGGAGATCATCCGCTCACGGCGCTTTCGATTGCAAAAGAATTAAAGATTGCAGAGAAGGCGGAGCAGGTCGCAAACGGCGATGATGTTCAGAAAGCTTACGGTGTGGGCGAGCGAGATTTTGAT
The DNA here is from genome assembly GCA_045630145.1 of Candidatus Nanosyncoccaceae bacterium. Classification (GTDB taxonomy): domain Bacteria; phylum Patescibacteriota; class Saccharimonadia; order Saccharimonadales; family Saccharimonadaceae; genus UBA2834. Next base: position 24,172 of record JAZQSO010000007.1, on the reverse strand, counting down.
GAATTTGTTGCCTCAAAGACAGTCTTTGCGCGCGTAACGCCACTTCAGAAACTTTATATTGTTGAGTCTCTCAAGCGCCAAGGCGAATTTGTGGCTGTGACGGGCGATGGCGTAAACGATGCGCCAGCTCTCAAGAGTGCGAATATTGGCGTAGCGATGGGTAGTGGCACGGATATTGCACACGAAACTGCTGATATGATTATTATTGATGATAACTTTACCTCGATTGTATCTGGTGTCGAGGAAGGTCGTATTGCTTACGCGAATATTCGCAAGATTCTCTTCTTCTTGCTTTCTTGTGGTCTTTCTGAGGCGATTTTCTTCTGCATAGTTGTATTTCTCGGCATGCCAGCGCCGTTGACGGCCGTTCAGTTCCTCTGGCTCAATATTGTGACGGATGGCTTGCAGGATATTGCGCTCTCCTTTGAGCGTGGCGAAACGGATATCTTGAGCAACCCACCGCGCAATCCGAAAGAGTCTATCTTTGATAAAAGCCTGCTTGTGCGTATCTTGAGTGGCGGTGTTACTATGTCGCTTATTGTATTTGTAGTCTGGTATGCCATGATGAATGTTTATCATTTCGAACTAGAAACAGCGCGTGGCTATGCGATGTGCTTGATTGTTTTCTTGCAAAACCTTCATGTCTTGAACTGCCGTAGCGAAAATCATTCGCTCTTCAGCGTCTCGCTCTTCAAGAATCCTATCGTTATTCTTACAATTATCGGCAATATTGTCCTTCAGGTTATCGTTATGAAGTTTAGTCCGCTATCGAATTTACTCGACGCTGTGCCAGTTTCGATTTCGCATATGGGTATCCTCTTTGCGATTTCGCTAATCATTCTGCCTGTTCTAGAAATTCTCAAGCTTGTCTTTGCGTATTTTTCGGGCAAGAAAAAGACCCCCGCAGGGGTCAAGTAAAGAGCAAGGGGTTAGTCGAAGTCGGATAAATCACCCGCATCGATTCGCCAATTGGGGTCGCCAGGTTTCGGCTTGGTGCTTATCTCGTCTCTGATCGCGACAACTAATCGCATGACTAGTAAGACTACCCAGCAAGCGGCTAGCAAGATGGATATGAATCGGCTTGCGAGATAGATGCCATACCAGAATTTGTAAACCAAAGTGACTTCGTGTAGCTGTTCCATCTGCGTCGCAAAGTAAAGACTGATCCACATGCCGAGCGCTAGGCCCAAGAGAATGCTAATTGCCAAGAAAAACTTTCTGAGCGTTTTCTGGCTACTAGGTAGACTGCTCATAGCTTCGCCTCCTCTAGACAAAGAATAGGGCGTCCATTCGGGCGCCCAGAGGTTTGAACTTAGTCGAATTCCGACAAGTCACCAGCATCGACGTGCCAGTTGTAGTCGCCGGCTTCGGCTTTTGGCTTGTCCATGGGCGTGCTGGCGGTTCTGTATTTTTGACCGGAGCCACCTTTACAGAACTTATCCCAGATCGACCAGACGAACAAGTAGACCCAGAGCGCGACGAGTGCGATCAACAGGATTAATGCGACGCCGCGGCTGAAGTGGTACAGGATATTCCAAATTGTGTACCAGAAGCCGATTTTCGCTACGCAAATAAGCCTGAAGACCCAGAAGAGTACGACTGCAATCATCGCGAGGACGAAAGCGATCAGAACCTTCGGGCGCAAGTCTGCGACATAGGACTCAACTTTCTTGTCCTTTAAAAAACGGGACACCTTCATATATTTCACCTCCTATGCATATGAAGATAACTATATTATATCACAAAATGCCTAAAAAATCAATAGCAGCAGGGGTGAGGACTATAAAAACCACCCTCGGTAAGGAGGGCGGTTGGGTTGTTGTTCCGTTTATGACGGATCATTTCGAGGTATTCGCGAGGCTGACAACCATGCTACTGTCGGGTGAAAAGCCTGAATCTTTGCCATTTGGTACGGGTGGAGGCGTGGGAAAATCGGGCTTATTGGGGTATTTGACTTCGACGATCTCGTGGTCAGCATTGGCGGTCATTGCGCGGCCGTCCTTCATGTAGATAACTGGAACGGGCGCAATAGTGTCGATTTTCTCGATATTATCGAGCTGGGCGTCAATGAAGCTCAGGGCGCTATAACAGTCCATCCAATCACTGTGATCTTCGATGTAACCGGCGCTGAAGTAGTCAACCTGGCTCTGCAGAGCGTTGTTCTTGATTTCGAGATCGTTAACCTCTTTCTGCAGATTGTCGATATTTGCCTGAAGCGCAGTGTTGGTCTGTGCGTTTTCGGCGCGAACCTTGTCGACATTCTGCTGCCAGATACGGTTGTTCTCGGCCATATCGTTTGCCGCGCTACCTTTGCCGATAATAATACCTGCGAAAAGGCAGACGGCCGCGACGATGCTAGTGCCTGCGAGACGGATGGCGAATAATCTAGTTCTTTTGTTCATAAAGAAACTCCTTTCGCGCACCTCTTGCTATGGACCTTCCATAACTCGGATTATAAGGTGCAAAATATTTGCATATTATAGCATAAACAGCATAATCTGTCAATTTAAGCATCCCAAGAAAAATGCCCCGCAGCGAACTGCAGGGCGATGCTCTATATTAGAAATGCGAGCAACACGAGAAGAACGATTGCGCAGCGGAAACCCCAGCGGAAGCCATTGACCCAAATTCTCAGAACGAATCTGATAAATCCGAGTGCGAGGCCGAGCAGAATTGCCATAACGAAGATGGCGGGGTGGGAGGCCACGATAATCAGCGCAATCAGCAAAAGAACTAACTCGAGCATTTTAACACCTCCTAAAATCACGAGCGTGAGGATATTATACTATTTTTCTGTGCTTATGTCAATTCATCTACGGCTACCTACCCAAATAAATAGGGTATAATAAAAAGAAAAACGGAGGTGAAAGTGGCGGAGATTAAATGTCCGAAATGCGGGACTACTTTTAAAGTTGATGACGATAGTTATGCGGATATTTTGAGTCAGGTGCGTGGCGCAGAATTTGAGAAGGAGCTACATAATCGTTTAAGTGAGAACGCGAAGCAGGCTGAGGCGGATAAGCGTCTGGCTCTTGCTGAACAGGCGAGCAAAAACGAGCGCGAGATCGCTAAAAACAGCGCAGATTTGCAAAAAGAATTGTCTAAGAAAGAGCACGAGATTAGCGAGCTTCAGGCAAAGAATGCCAAGGAAGTCGCAGAGTTGCGCGCGCAGATTGCTCAGGCTGAGATTGCGCAGAAACTAGCCGTGTCTGAGGCGACTGCGCCAATTCAGCAGCAGTTAGATAAGGTCAAGAATGAGCTTGAGATTCATGACGACCGCGCAAAACAGAACGAAGAGACGATTAAGATGCAGGCCAAGCTGCGTGAGGCTTCGTTGATTTCTAAGTATTCTAATGAGATTAAGTTTAAGGACGAGGAGATTGAGCGCCTCAAGGATATGAAGGTGCGCCTCAGTACGAAGATGGTTGGTGAAACGCTTGAGCAGCACTGCCAGAATGAGTTTAATCGTCTCCGCGCAACCGCTTTCAAGAATGCTTATTTCGACAAGGACAATGACGCGCGTTCGGGTAGTAAGGGTGACTTTATTTACCGCGAGAGTGATGAGGCGGGTAATGAAATTATTTCAATTATGTTCGAGATGAAAAACGAGAACGAGACGACCGCTACCAAGCACAAGAACGAGGATTTCTTTAAGGAGCTCGATAAGGATCGTCGCGAAAAGAAGTGTGAATATGCGGTTCTCGTGACGATGCTCGAAGCAGATAGTGATCTCTATAATACGGGTATCGTAGATGTATCGTATAAGTTCGATAAGATGTACGTGATTCGTCCGCAATTCTTTATTCCGATGATTACACTCCTGCGCAATGCAGCGCTGAATGCGCAAGCTTACCGTGCGGAGTTAGCGGCTGTGCGTGCGCAGAATATCGATATTTCAAAGTTTGAAGAAAACATGGAAGCTTTCAAACAGGGCTTTGCGCGCAATTATGAGCTTGCGAGCAAGAAGTTTAAAGATGCCATTGATGGCATTGATAAAACCATCGCGCAGCTTCAAAAGACGAAAGACGCTTTGCTTTCGAGCGAAAATAATTTGCGCCTTGCTAACAATAAAGCGAGCGATTTGACGATTAAGAAGCTTACGCGCGGTAATCCGACTATGGCACAAAAGTTTGCCGATTTGAAGCAGGAATAAAAAGATTAAAGTTGCTTATGGTAAAATAGGAGTAGATGAAAGACGACCACGAACGCGGCACGCATCTGCTCCTAGGAGCGATTATGGTTTTAGTTTTAGCTTTGATTTTTGTGGCTTTCGGCAAGACGATTTATAACAACGTCAATGCGGGCTATAAACGTAACTCGATTATCGATAATGCGGCTAACGATCAATATGTTGTTGATGGCCCAGATTTATAGATTCTTCGTAGGGGGGCGTCTTCGAAAAGGCGAGCGGCTCTGCTGGAGTAAAAAAGAACCACCAGTGCGGTGGCTCTTTTTATGACTAGATTTATTCTTCTTCGCCGTCGTTGCTTTCGTTGTCGTCGATGTCGTCGCCTTCTTCTTCGAGAGCAGAGAGGAGAGAATCTTCAACGTTGGCGCGCTTCTTCTTTTCTGGAGCCTTAGCAACTTCGATTGCGAGGTCATAACCAGTAAGTTCGGAAGCGAGGCGGACGTTCTGACCAGAGCGACCAATTGCGATAGACTGCTGTTCTTTGTCGACGTAAACAGTGGCTTTCTTGCCATCGATTTCGACTTTCTGGATTTCGGCTGGACTCAAAGCTTCGCGGATGTATTCGGAAGCGTTGTCGCTCCAGTTGATAATGTCAATCTTTTCGCGTTCGCCGATTTCGTTCATAACGGCCTGAACACGGACGCCACGACCACCAACGAAGGTACCAACTGGGTCGATGCCTGGGATGGTTGCGCAAACGGCAATCTTAGTGCGGCGGCCAGCTTCGCGGGCAATACCGCGGATTTCGACACTACCATTTTCGACTTCAGGGACTTCCTGGCGGAAGAGATGCTCGACGAATTCTGGGCAGGCACGGCTAAGAATGAGGGCTGCGCCACGTTCGCCGCGGTCGATATTCTTGATATAAACCTTGATGCGGCTACCAACGAGGTAATGTTCGCCATAAATCTGCTCGGAGCGTGGCATGATACCGGTAGCTTTGCCGAGGTCGATGCGAACAACCTTTGGCTCTACACGAGCGACGGTACCAGTAATAATGGTGCCAATCTTGTCTTCGTAAGCGATAAGCATTGCGTCGCGCTCTGCATCGCGGAGACGCTGAATGATAACCTGTTTTGCGGTCTGGGAAGCGACGCGACCGAAATCTTCAACATCATGTTCTTCTTCGACAGTGTCGCCGATTTCCTTACCATTAGCTTCAGCCTGTGGGATTTCGGTTGCTGGGTTGTAACCAACGCCGTCCTCGATAACTTCGCGGATAACGAAAGCCTTAGCCTTGCCAGTGTTAAGATCGAGCTCGCAACGAACGTTCATGTCGCGATCGCCTTCTTCGCGGCGCCATGCAGCAGCGATAGCTTGCTCGATAATTTCGATGATTGTTTCTTTTGGTAAGCTTTTTTCTTCAGCAATGACGTCAACCATGCTGATCATTTGCTTAATATCGAATTGCATATTTCCTTTCTGATTCTCGCTAATCTTTTAGCGCATGAATCGGCTTAAAAATACCGCCTCTTTTCGAGCCGGTCATCTTCTGTATGCTTTAAGTATATATAAGGTTAAAATTTTTGTCAACAATCTTGAGCTAATTAAAAAGCTTGCGTTTATTTAAAAAATGTATTAAAATAGCCTTACAAAAGGTCAAAATAAAAATAAAAAAACAAAAAGGACAAAAATGAAGAAAAAGGCTCTATTTTTGGCGGCCGGTCTTGCTGCCTTCACTGCCGGTATCGTGTCGAATGGCTCAACATTCGCCGCACAGGCGACATACCCTCTCGAAAACGAGAATGACGCCAAGCTAGCTACGGCACTCGTCGAACATTCTAATATTACGATTTTGAGTATTACTGAGCACGCACCTGCGCCAAACCAAGATAAGCGGGCTATAGTGGTTGGTGATGGTGATTTGCCGACATCTTTGATATTTGATTGTACAGACGGCGACCCAACCGAAGGCGTTACAGACTTTAGTTTTCTCGGAAAAATGGGTAACTTCTTTAGTAATCTAACAACCGTTAAACTCTGTGGCGAATCAGCGAATGCGCCAATTGATTACGGTACCTTGCCAACAACGATCACTAGTTTGACGGTTGGCGATGCGAATGGAAGCTACAATGTTACACCAACCAATGATTCGACTCGTCCAAAAAATATTAGCACTCTAACTAACCTTGAATCAGTTAAGCTATCTGGTGTTCCAGTCGGTAGCCTTGATGGATTTAAAAATATGGCTAACCTTAGAGAGCTTATTGTCAATTACGGTGGCCTAAAAAACATTAATTCGCTTGCAAGTTTTGATAGCGTACCTAGCGGTATTTATCTAAAAGGTAACTACATCGAGAATATTGGTGTTCTTATGACTGTTTGTATGAACACGGGTGATTGTTCGACGAGCAACTGGGATGCTGCCTACGAAAATCAGCGCTATCTCAATGCTATTTCGGAGAACGTTACACATATTTCGATGGTTGGCGATACGGCAAGTATTCCAGAATACTTTACGGCACTTTATTCAAAATTCTATGGCTATGGCGAAGATGCCTACAAGAACTATGTGACTGCTGAAGGCTTGGAACTTAATGATGATTATGACACTATCACGCTTACGGGCGGTAATGAAGGTACTCTAACCATTAAGGATCCAGGAGTAACGACTCGCAACAAGTATATGCTTGTTTTCGAAAAGAAAATGAACGATGACGATGACAAGGATAGCGGAACAACTGACGGCAAAGACAACCCAGATACTGGCGATAGCTTTAGTCTTAGCTGGATGATGGGCATCGCTGCTGCAATCCTAGCAACTACATCCTTTGTGATTCGTAGCCGTCGCTAAATAACAGATATAAAACAAAGAAGCCTCGTAAAAGGGGCTTCTTTTTTTGCGCTCGACAAAATTCAGTATCTTTGCTATAATATATTCAGCAAATAAATTCTTTACGCAACACTTTCCGCACTCCATCCTTGTGGAGACTGAGTTTTGAGTGCCAAAGTGATAATTGATGAAGAAGGAGAATATGGAGAATAAAAAACAGGCCGAGGAGGCTCGCCGCGCGAAATTACTGAAGATGCGCGCTGAACGTCTTCCGGACATTAAGAAACAATTTGAGGAAAATCAGAAGAGAAACTTCAATGCTAATTTTGCTCCTGGTGGCAAAGACGAAAACTTGGTAAAGAATTCCAAGTCTCGCAAGACTGCAGCAAAAACCGCTACGAAGAAAACCGATACAAAAGCCAAGGCTGCTAAAGGCGCAAAGGCTAGCAAGGAAACCAAAAAGCAGCTCACGCCAGCACAGGCACATAATGTTGCGCTCGGTGTTTCTACACGTAAAGGCGAGATGGTTCATCATCAGCGCATGCTTAGCCAGGATGTTAACGCTCAGGCTACGCAGCATATTGTAGGTATTCCAGTAAACAAATCTCGTTACAACGGCTATAAGGGCCAGCAGGTCACGATGAGTCAGATTCGCTCCGCTCGCCCACATAAGGATGCTGTCCGCATTATTCCTATTGGCGGCCTAGGCGAGTTTGGTATTGGTAAAAATATGACCGCCTTTGAGTATAATGGCGAAATTATCTTGATTGATATGGGTACGCTCTTCGCCGATGCAGATTATCCTGGCGTCAATTACATGGTGCCAGATTGTAAATGGCTCGACGATAATCGCGATAAGGTGAAGGCAATTCTCTTTACGCACGCTCACTTGGATCACATTGGTGCTTGTAAGCATCTTTTGCCATATTTTGGTCCACTTGTTCCAATCTATGCTACGAACTTTACGATTGGCATGATTAAGAAGCAGATGACCGAGGTTCCAGAAGTTCCTGAACTTAATTATCAGATTGTCGATCCATTCGAGCACAAGGATATCCGTGTTTCTGAGCACTTCAGCGTGGAATTCGTGCATACTTTGCACTCTATCCCAGGTAATGCCTCGATTGTAATTCGCACGCCAAACGGTAACATCCTCGTTTCTGGCGACTGGCGCTTCGAAACTAATCCAATGGATACTCCGGCAGATTATGATCGCTTGCTAGAAATTCAGCAGAAGGAAGGCTACGCACTTCTTCTTAACGAATCAACAAACATTGATACCCCAGGTACACACCCACATAGCGAATACGACGTTGGTGAAAACCTTGGTAAGATTATGGATCACTATGCCACTGGTCGTATCGTTATTTCCTGCTTCTCGAGCCAGGTAAAGCGTATCGAGTCTGTCTTGCGTGAAGCTTTCGAGCGTGGCCGTAAGGTTGCCTTCGCTGGTTTCTCGATGATTAACAACGTCGAGGTGGCACTTCGCGCTAAGGCTATCAAGGTGCCAAAAGATACCGTCATGAAGATGGAAGATATCATCAAGCTTCCAGACGAAAAGGTTACAATTGTCTGTACTGGTTCTCAGGGCGAGATGAACGCTGTTTTGAACCGCATGGTTACCGGCCAGCATCGCTACATCAAGATTAAAGCAAGCGATACTATTGTCTTTGCTTCGAACCCAATTCCGGGTAACGAGCCAAAGGTTACTTCGACGGTTGGCGGCTTGCTCCGTGAAGGTGCTCAGGTTATCCAGAATGGCAAGACTCACCTTACGAATATTGGCCCTATCCACCTTTCTGGTCATGCTTATTACGAAGACCACGTTAAGTTTGTAACGGACATGAAGCCAAAGAACTACATGCCATACCACGGCGAGTTCTATATGCTCGAGCATAATGCTGAGATGGCTGAAAACGTTGTTGGTATTAACCGCGATAATATTATCGTGGCGGATGATGGTGATGTTGTAGAGCTCATGCCAGATCAGACGATTCATAAGAATGGTCGCATTCATGTTGGCAACAAGCTTTACGACGATGCTGATCAGCAGGTGAATGAAGCAGTCGTGAAGGATCGTATTCATATCTCTCGCGAAGGTATCTTTGTGGTTGTTCTTACAATCAACAAGAAGACTGGTCGTCTCGTAAAGACGCCAGACATCGTCTCGCGCGCCTTTATCTATCTCGATGATTCTGAGGAGCTCATTGGTAAGATTCGCCATTATCTCCGCACGAAGGCTGAGCATAGCAAGGGTAGTGATGCTGACCTAAAGGCTCTTAAGGATGAAATCAAGGAAGATGTTACGCACATACTCTTTGATGCTACTGGCCATACGCCAATTGTGATCCCAGTTATCAATAAGGTCTAAAAGAAGAAGCACCTCTGAAAATGGGGTGCTTTTTGCGCTCGCGAGAACAGAGTATAATAGAGGTAATGGAAGAAATTATTTTTGTTGATAAACCAGCTGGAATTACGAGCTTTGGCGCCGTCGCACGCGTGCGTCGTATTTTGAGCGAGCGCGAGGGTAAGAAAGTGAAAGTTGGTCATACTGGCACGCTAGATCCTTTTGCGACCGGCCTCCTGATTTTGATGGCTGGTAAAGCGACAAAAAAGGCGATGGAATTCACGAAGCTGGATAAAGAGTACGAAGCGACGATTTGCCTCGGTTCGGTTTCGACGACTGGTGATACGGAGGGTGAGATTACGGAGACTGGTGTAGAGATTCCAGATTTGCCAGAAATTGAAGCGGCCGCCAAGAGTTTTGTCGGTAAGATTCAGCAGACTCCGCCAGCTTTCTCGGCTATCAAGGTGAATGGTCAGCGCGCATATAAGCTTGCTCGCCAGGGCAAAGAAGTCGAAATGCCATCCCGCGAAGTCGAAATCTATTCGCTAGATATTTTGAGCTACGAGAAGCCTTATCTTAAAATCCGCACCCATGTCAGTAGCGGTACGTATATCCGCACGCTCGCAGAAGATCTTGGCAAGAAGCTTGGCTGTGGTGCCTATACGAAAGAGCTTCGCCGCACGCGGATTGCTGACTATAAAATCGATGAACTTCCGCTTTTTAAGCTCCCGGAATAGCTGTTGCATAAGAGGTGAATCGTATATAATATGCTTATGGAAAACGCTTCATCATCAAATAAAAACCCTCTATATGTAACCTGGGAATCGTTGGGTGAAGTCGATGCGCCAGACCCTGAAACACTAGCAGTCATGCGTCGTGCGGCTAAGCATATGATTTCTAAAGGTATTGAGGACGGGGATATTAAAAATTCCGCTGAAGCTGCGGGTGTTCGTGCTGAAATAGAAGACAGCTACCAGAAGGCTCTAGCTGAATTTGATGAACTTGCTACGGAGGCTGGTTGCGAACTTGAAGATCCGGTCTTAGACGAGATTAAAGATTTTATTATTCCGAAAGGCGATGATTCAATTCGGGCGGCCGAATATCGTTCGCGTCTCTTTTCTGCCGATGCTCTTGGGCGCGAGAATGTAAAGGATATTATTGATAGTTTTGTTAAAGATTTTCATGAATATCATGATGTAGAGCTACGCCTAGACGAATTCTTGGCCGACGGTGATGATTCTGCACGCAAAGCGAAGAACGATATCTTAGAGGCTATTCATCCGCTTGAACGGATTTTGAGGACTGGTGAACCCTTATCGATTGAGCAACTAAAAGAAGCTACTGATGATCAGCTTAAAAATCTCTTTGAACAACAAGTGCAATTCGAGCGCGTAGTGTCTGTTATGTCATCAAAGGACGGAACATCTTTGACGACAGCCCGTAAGGAGTTTTTGAATAATATTAATCCGATTGCGCAGAATGGTATTGAAGATATTCATGCCCTGCGAGCCTACGCTTTAGACGACGAAGAACTTGCGCAATTTGCGGAATATATCGATTCTATTCCAGACATTATTAAGGGAATTGATAATAATCGGATTGCTAACCATCCCGAAAGTAGTGTGCGCTCTGGTTTACTAACGATGCAGGAAGGCCTAAACTTGGTCCGTCATACTTTGTCTGGCCGCGATGAATGTGTCCATGTAATTGAGTCTCTCGTCGGAACTTTTAGCGAAAACTATCAGATTGATGATGAGAATGCTATGAAATTCTTTGTCCAATTTTATAAAGATGTGGCAAATCTGTCCACAGAGAGCTTGAAGAGTTGCGCTTCGGATTTAACGGATGTATTAGAGAGGCTTCGGAGTGACGAGGCTCTTCCTGAAGAAAAGGTATTTGAATATGCGAGCTTGGTACTGGATGTGTACCGCGGAGCTGATAATAACACCGAGGCGCTTGATGTCGCAGAAAATAAAGTCAAAGCATTTGAAAACTATGCGGGGTTGCATAGTTTTGATGATGAACAAATGGACGGCCTGCGACGTCTTTTTGACCGTTACGATGCTGGTGATCCAGATACAAAAATCCTTGATTTATCTGATAATTCCTATGGTATGGAACGAGGGCTATATGGAATTTCGGATTTTACGATCGGGAGTCAAATCCGACCGATTCGTCCGCGTAATATCCAAGAATTAATTCAGGCCTATCGCGAAATTCCAACCTCGGACCAGGTAAAATTTATGCAAAATCGCATTGATGCACGCGCGCTTGATAGTGTAATCTTCTGTTCTCGTGGTTTTATTCATGACGAGATGCCTGGTGCTCATGAAGTGCTTTGCGCGCTACTCGCCTACTATGATGCGGACGAAGAGCATCGACCTCAGTTCGAAGCTGAGGCTCGCTGTACTATTTCTAGTAATCATTTAACAAGTAACGTCGATTTTGACCATTATGGCATTAATCTTCAGAATTATGAGTGCGTTGTCGCGTACCGTGAGGATTATATGTACGCGGCTGGAACTCCGGAAGCCGAAGAAGTCAGAGATCGAAGTTACTCGCCAATAAGAGGGCACTATGCGGCTGGAACCCTTGAAGCCGAAGAATTGCTTCGATCTGGTAGCGGCGAAAGAGCAATTGATATTTTGCGCCGTCTTGTCAAAAATACCGAATCGGATCCAATTGTACCGCCGGAATGCAATGACGCCCAGCTTAATCAGCTTATGCAGAAGATTGATGTTCTTGTCGGTCCTGATGGTGTTCCGAAAGTTGATTTGGCGGAAATCGGCGATTTGATAGTCTACGTTAACCGAAAGCTTCAGACTGAGGCGGGGCAATTTAGCTGTGACGCTTCTTTGATCCGAGCATTGTCTTATACTGAACGTCTTGCCACTTATGCTATGCGTCGCACGAACGAGGAAGACCGTCGTGAGCTATTCTTTGATCCGAACTTCAAGGAAGTAGTTAAATTTCGCGATCTCACGAGTAGCTTTGATGATTTTGATTCGCAAAAATTTGAGCGCTTCTGGGCGGACTTCTCTAATATTTCGGCTGACGCAGATGATAAAGAAGTCTCTGAACAATATGGCAAACTTTCGATGCATATCTATGAACAGCTTAGCAAGCTTGCTGCTCGTAGTCAGCGCGAGCATGGTAATTCAGCGAGTAATCGCATTATGGCTCTTTGGTCTGGCAATCTTAATCATGAACTAATCGGCTTGACTGATTCTCGTTAGTTATCCGTTTCTCATGTTAAAATAAGATTATTATGTTTGACATCCAGAAGCGACTGGGCGACCTAAAGGAGGAATTTGCGAAAATCTGGCAGCAGCTAGATATCGATATGCGTCTTTTTGAGATGTCGACGCTTGAAGACGAGGTGGCCGTGCCGGAAATCTGGAATAATCCGGAGGATGCGCGCCTCAAGACTACGAAGCTTGCGAACTTACATGACGAACTTGACGAGTGGGTGCTTTTGAAAACTCAGCTCGAGGATATTTCTGGCTTGATTGAACTGAGCGCAGATGACGAAGGTTTGCTTGAAGAAATTAACGAGCAGATTTCTGCCATGGACGAGAAATATCAGAAGCTCCGCCTTGGTCTGCGCTTTACTGGCCATTTTGATCATAACGATGCGATTCTACGCATTACTTCTGGTGCTGGCGGCACGGAGGCGATGGACTGGGCTGGTATGCTTGAGCGCATGTATCTCCGCTTTGCGGAACGTAATAATATTGAGGCGAAGATCCTCGAACGTGTCGCTGGCGAGGAAGCTGGTATTAAAACTGTTGTGATGGAAATGAATGGACGCGATGCTTATGGTCGTCTCAAATCAGAACATGGTGCACATCGTTTGGTGCGTCTTAGTCCATTTAATGCCGACCATTTGCGCCAGACGTCTTTTGCGGGCGTAGAAGTTTTGCCGGCCATTCGTGACGATTCTGAAGTAAAGATTGATCCGAAAGATCTCCGTATTGATACTTACCATTCTGGTGGTCATGGTGGCCAGTCGGTGAACACGACGAATTCGGCCATTCGCATTACGCATATCCCGACGAATACTGTCGTGGCGATTCAGAACGAACGCAGTCAGCTCCAGAACAAGGAAAAGGCGATGGAGATTCTCCGTGGCAAGCTCCAGCAAATGATGGATGAGCAGAATGCGGAATCGGTCAACGAGCTTCGCACGGGCGAATCGGCTTCGTGGGGTCAGCAAATTCGTAACTACGTGCTTCATCCGTATAAGCTCGTCAAGGATACGCGCACGAAATATGAAGAAACCGATGCGGATGCTGTATTGGACGGAAACATCGATGGTTTTATAGATGCTTATTTAGACTTTAATCTGAAAGGACAGACATTTGGCGACTAATATCGCTTATGTTATAATTTTCTTATGATATTGCTCGATAATGTAGTTAAGTATTATCCAGGCGACAAAGCGCCAGCTTTGGACCAGATTAATCTTTATATCGAGCCGAAGGAATTCGTTTTCTTGGTTGGTAAATCTGGTGCAGGTAAGTCTACCTTTATTAAGATGCTTACCCGCGAAGAGAAGCCTACCTCTGGCAAGATCATGGTTGGTGGTATTGATTATACCTATCTCCGCCGCAAGCATATTCCGCATCTTCGCCGCCGCCTTGGTGTGGTCTTCCAGGATTTTAAGCTTTTACCAAACCGCACTGTTTACGAAAACGTCGCTTTTGCGCTAGAAATCGTCGGTGTCTCGAATGCCGAGATTCGTCGCACTGTGCCTAAAGTTCTCGAGCTTGTTGGTCTTGCGGATAAGGGCGATAGATTCCCATCAGAGCTTTCTGGTGGTCAGCGCCAGCGTGTCGCGATTGCGCGTTCGATGGCTCGCCAGCCAAAAATCCTCATCGCAGATGAGCCTACGGGCAACCTCGACCCAGAAACATCTTGGGGTATTGTTCGCTTGCTTGAAGAAATTAATAATTTTGGAACAACCATTCTCGTTACGACTCACGACGAGAACATCGTTAACCAGCTCAAACGCCGTGTTGTGACACTTAAAGATGGTAAGATTGTGGGTGACCAGAAGAGTTATGGTCATTATGATCTCGATGCAACTGGTCGTAACCGCATTATTAAACACACGATTGCTGCTTCAATGCCTGTCGAGTCTACCGTTGAAGATATTCGCCGTGCGACAAATTCTTCACGCCGCATTATTACGAAACATAATGAAGTCACAATGGAGCCTCTCGGTGGCCCAGAATCAATGTATCGCCACATGGATGTGACAAGCCCGAATATCCAGGGGCCAGTTGTAAGCTCGGATGTTGGCAAAGCTGCAGAAAAGAAAGAAGCCCCGAAATCTAAACCAGTCCCAAAGCGTAGGATTGTAAGATAAAAAACTAAAAGCAGAAAAACAACACTACTATGGGTAAAATGAAAGACGAAGTAATCGAAAATACTGGCGAAATTCAGCCAACTAAGCTTACTAAAAAGCAGGAAGCTGCCGCCAGCAAAAGTCGCCTCAAGCGTATCACGAAGGCGAAGCGCCATACTGTCCGCACGAATAACCGTGTAATTAAATATGGTGCCAAGAGTTTTGTGCGTAATGCTTGGCTTAGCCTTGCTGCTATTGCCATGATGACGATTACACTCGTAGTCTTGGCTGCGACTGTAATTGCAACAAATGTTCTCGGCACGGCTATCAAGCAGGTTGAAAACCAGGTCGAC
Organism: Candidatus Nanosyncoccaceae bacterium; assembly: GCA_045630145.1. Classification (GTDB taxonomy): domain Bacteria; phylum Patescibacteriota; class Saccharimonadia; order Saccharimonadales; family Saccharimonadaceae; genus UBA2834. The sequence goes on along the minus strand of JAZQSO010000007.1, from coordinate 9,160 downwards.
TACTCGATTTACATTAAGCAGACTGCTACAAACGAACAGATTGCAAATATTGTCACGCGTATGGAAGCGCTTGATAGTGTTACAGAAGTGAAGTCTAAATCGCCAGAAACAAGTAACGACGAGGCGATTAAGAAGATGATCAAGGATAACAATATTACTGATGCTGATGCTATTAAGGTTCTTTATCAGGCGCCAAATATGATGCCATGGATTTTGAACGTCAAGGTGACAGATATCGACGATACGACTGAGCTTGAAAACTTTGTTGATAACGATTCTTCGATGCGTAACATGCTTGATGCAAAGGAACCAACCTACAAGTCCGAGAATCGTAATACAGTTAATCGTATTGCTGGCATCATGAACCGTATTCGCCTCGCTGGTCTTGCTGCGGCTGGCGTCTTTGCAGTAATTGCTATCCTTGTTGTCTTTAATACGATTCGCATGTCTATTTACAACCGCAAGGAAGAAATCTATATGATGCGTCTCGTCGGTGCAAGCCGCTGGTTTATTATTGGCCCATTTGTAGTCGAGGCTTCATTCTATGGTATAATTTCCTCTATTATTGCTGCGCTTGTAGGCTTCTTTGGCACCTTCGCTTTACGCGATTCAATTGGCCAAGCATTGATGGATCCTACTATCGAACTTATGCGCAATAACTGGCTATATTTCTCGGCCGCAATTATGTTTATTGGTGTTATGATTGGCATCGTTTCCGCATTGCTTGCGACCCGTAAATACGTAAAGGTAAAATAATGACACAGAATTTTCTTAGCGCAAAGCAGAAGACAAGCATCTTGCTCGCGCTACTTTCGCTCGTGACAAGCTTCACAATTATTCCTAGTGCATATGCAGATGAGCTCAGCGAAGTGAATGAGCAGATTTCTGCGCTTAACGGCGAAATTGATGGCTTTAATAAGAAGCTTGCCGAGCTTAATGAGCAAGCTGGTGATATCAAGACCGAAATCGAACGCCTAGGTATTGAACAAGATAAACTTCGTAAGGAGATTGAGCTCAAGCAGGCCGAGCATGACCGTCTTGTTCTTGAAATTGAGTCGACTAAGAAACGTATTCATGACAATAACGAAGCGATTGGCTATGCGATTGCGCAGTATTATTACAGCGAAGAAAACTCGACCATTGAGCGCCTTGCTTCTGCGGATAGCTTCTCGGCCTTCCTGGATCAGGAAGTAAATCTTTCGTCGATTTCTGATACTCTCATGGGAATTGTTGAGGAGAATAAGCGCCTCGAGGCGGAACTCAATAAAGAAAAAGAGGAAGCCGAGCGTGTGCTTGCGGATTTGGATGCACAGAAAGAGCAGCTTATCGCTAAGGAGAATGAGCAGAAAGAGCTTCTCGCACTTAACGAAAAGAACGCTAATGAAGTGACTGGCCTTAGGGGCGAAAAGAATGAACAGATGGCCGAGCTACGTAAGAAGCAGGCAGAATTGCTTGCGCAAAAATACGGTAGCAGCGGTGCTGGCATTCCAAACGCTGGCGACCCAAGTAAGGGTGGCTATCCATATAGCGGCGTTTGTCCACAATATCAGGATGCCTATGCGGATCCATGGGGCATGTATATCTGCGAATGTGTGAGCTATACGGCTTGGAAGGTTCAGCAGACCTATGGCTATATGCCATACTGGGGCGGTCGCGGTAATGCAAACCAGTGGCCAGCAAATGCTCGCGCCATGGGCATTACGGTCAGCAATACACCAAAGGCGGGCACAGTTGGTATCGCGCAGGATCCATATTACGGTCACGCCGTTTGGATTGAGGCGGTAAGTTCAGATGGTTCTCAGGTTTACATCTCCCAGTACAATGCTGCTAATGCTGCTACGGGCTATGTCTTCGGCGAATACTCTGAGCAGTGGGTTGGCGCTGGTCTCTTCGTCTATCTCTACTTCGGTGGCTAGAGTTCAAAAAAGAATTAAAAGAGAGCCTCTAAGGAGGCTCTTTTTATCTGTTAGCGTGCTACAATATACTTATGTCTAATGCGAACAATAATGAAAAATCTAATCTTGAGTCCGAAGACGTCGCAAAGGCGAAATCTGGGCATATTGTCAAAAATAGTGAAGATATCATTCCGAATAATCCGTATAATGAGCCGATTGGTTTTAAAAAGATTCAGCTTACAACTACAATCATTTGCTGCTTTGTAACCTTAGTGATTGGGTTCTTCATCGGTAAGAACTGGTATAAGGTTGAATCTGATGTAAACTTTACCGCCAAAAAGGGCGAAGTAGATTTTAGTAGTTTGAACGAAGTTTATTCGCTACTTGCAGAGAATTACGATGGCGATTTGAATACTTCTAAGGTTATTGAAGAGGCTAAGCGTGGCCTTGTGAATGCTGCTGAGGATAAATACACCTATTACATGACAACCGCCGAAGCCGAAGAGTTTAATAAGGATCTCGAGGGCGATGTTGGTGCTGGCATCGGTGTCGAAATTGGCGAGCGTGACGGCTATACAAAAGTTCTTCGCACGACAGAAGACAACCCTGCGCGCCGTGCCGGTGTGCTCGCTGGCGATATTATGTATAAGGTTGGCGACGAAGACGTTTCTGCGCTTGGCGTAGAAGAAATCTCTAAGCGTCTCCGCGGTGAAGCCGGCACAGAGGTAACCTTTACAGTTGTTCGCGATGGTGAAGAAAAGACCTTTACGGTTACTCGTGAGAAGATTAATAACGCTTCGGTTTATGTGGCTTATCGTAATGGTGGCAAGACGGCAGTCCTTACGATCTCTCGCTTCGATAGTGATACTGGCACACTTGCTCGCCAGAAGGCAAACGAAATCAAGAGCAAGGGCTGCGAAAAGGTTATTCTCGATCTTCGTGGCAATGGTGGTGGCTATGTGAGCGCAGCTCAGGAAGTGGCTTCGCTCTGGCTTGATGGCGACTTGGTTTACGAACAACGTTCGAAGAATGGCTATCAGGACGATAAAGGCTATGCGCGCACAGGCGCTGCGGTGCTAAAAGATATGAAGACAGTTGTCCTTATTAACGGCTCAACCGCCTCTGCTTCGGAAATTGTCGCTGGCGCATTACATGACCATGGTAAAGCTGCGCTCATTGGCGAGAAGAGCTATGGTAAGGGTAGTGTTCAGGCACTCGAGAAGCTTCGTGACGGCTCTGTCCTTCGTGTCACAATCGCAAAGTGGTATACGCCAAATGGCAATAATATTAACGGTGATGGTATTGAGCCAGACAAGAAGGTAGAACGTACTTTCGAGCAGATCAATAAGGAACAGGATCCTCAGCTCGACGCCGCATTGGCATATTAGATAAGAATTAAACTTGGCGCTCTTGGGGTGCCAAGTTTTTCTATGCTATACTATTTAAAGTAATTAAGGAGGCAAATGGAGGAAGTATCAGAAGAGGTGCAGGCAGCAGAGACTACCGAAGCTGTAGAGAACACCGAGCCAGAGCAGTCAGAGCCAGTAGAAAATGACGCTCCAGAGCAGGCTACGACTAATTCTTCATCATCAGATAAATTTGATGTTTTTCAATGGGCAAACAATGTTGACGAAATCAAAAACAACGTTTCCGTCGAGCTTTTCTTGTTTAATAAGAATTATGCGCCATACAAGGTGCGTTACTCTGAGGGTTTGACGCAGACCGTTAAGGCTATGTTCATGCTCGAAGCAGTGGATTTCGTTGTTAAAGAGGCCGAGAAGGGCCTAGAATGCCGCGATTACGAGCTTAGCGATGGTGAAGACAAGGTTATCTACAAGATTCCGCTAGAACGTGTTGAGCGTGCTGAATCGCTCATTCATCTTATCGAGCACGAATACAAAGATATCAATTACTTCACGGACAACGAATACGAATTCAAGCGCATCAAGGGTATTGTCGCACGTTTTACCTATCCTGGCGATGAAGGCCCAGAATCCTTCTATATCGCTAAGAACTTGGCTGCCGGCTCTGCTTTGAAGGGCAAGGTTAGCTGGGAGCTTAATGGCGAAAGCTTTGAGCCGCTCACTGCAGATATCGCAATCAAGATGCCAGAGGGCAACGAGACTGCTATTGTAAACGGCAACATTGTCATCTTTAATCAGAGTAAGTTCGAGAAGCTCTTCCAGTATGATTACAAGTCTCAGCTTATCTCTGAACAGAAGGCAAAGGAGCTTCAGGAGGCTTACAAGCTTAGCTTCCCAGAAGGTCTCACGCTCAATGCTTTGCTCGAGGACAAGAAGCCTCTCGTTAAGAAGCTTCAAAACGTTGAGATTGGCGCCATGAAGCAGGACGAGCTCCTTGATTATGCTGACGATATGCAGCTTGAGCTCATGACGGACGACCAGGGTCAGATTATTATCATGGACGACAAGGATCTTGGCATGTTTGTGAATCTCTTGAACGAAGATTACTTTGTCTCGCCAGTAAACGGCAAGCGCTATGAGATTAAGAGTAAGAAATTGCTCGATGAGCCTGAGGGCGAACCGCCACGCGGCTAAAAGAAAAAGAAATGCTCCCCTTAGCCGGGGAGCATTTTTGTGCCTAAGTCATAGATGTCTTCGTAATTTGCATCCAGAAGTGTAAAGATGTCTTTACCGCTCTGTTCGATAGCCTGCTTCACAATAAAGTAGCCCAAGCTATAGGCCGCCCACCGCGGGAGCTGCTTGTTGCCGGTATAGAACAATGCGTTGTGGTCGAAATGATCCATGTGCCAGATTGGGCGGGTGCCCTTAATAAGCCTGGCATTAAAAGCCTCGTCTTGATATCTTCTATGCATGACTTGGAGAAAGGTTGTGCTAGGCGAGTGGTCTAGCGCAAATTGCTCCTGCACACAAATGGCGAGGCCTTCGAAAATCGCATCGTAGATAAAGGCGCCAGAATATTGATCATTCAGATTCCAGCGCGTGGCGTGTGCGACTTCGTGGCAGAGCATCTCGGCAATGATTGACCGTGGCGGCGTGTCGCTCTGGCTAAAACCGATTACGATACAGGAATCGGTGAAGCAGCGCCCACCAATGCCATCTTCGACGATTGTGAGTCGGTAGAACCCGCGCGAAAATGCGACGTCGATGTGTCGGTCTATGACATAATGGCTGTTAAAGAACTGCTCGACGTCCGTGATGGCACCGGAAAGTATTACTTTCTCAATGTTATCCAGATCGCCGTTTGAGCTCATGATATGGGGAACAATGAATTTATCCACATAATCACCTCCTTAGCTATATAATAAAATAAATCTAAAATAAGTCAAGTAAGAGCCTGTGTTTTTGACTAAAATGCGATATAATTATCTGTATGTTAGTCGATTCGCATTGTCACCTGCACGACGATTATCCTATTCCGGTCGACGAGGCGCTCAAAAAGAGTCACGAAAACGGCGTGGATAAGATTATTGTTATCGGTACTTCTCCGGAAGATTCAGAAAAGGCTTGTGTTTTTGCGGGCGAGCACGAAGAGGCGCATTGGACTTTTGGCTATCATCCAGAAGAATTCGATGGCGACAGGGTGAAACTCGAAAAAGACCTCAAAGATGCGAAGACTTTTTTAAGCGATCCAAAGCTAGTTGGCATCGGTGAGATTGGTCTAGATTATCATTTCCCGCCAACAGATAAGCAAGCGCAATGGTTCCTACTCGAAAATATGCTTCAGATTGCGCAAGATAAGAAACTCCCGGTCAGTTTTCATGTGCGCGATGCTTTTGAGGACTTTTGGCCGATTTTTGATAATTTTAAGCTTCCGCCATCGGTTTTGCATTCCTATACAGACTCAGATGAGAATATTGAGCAGGGCTTGAAACGTGGCTTGTATTTTGGTGTGAATGGCATTGCGACTTTTGCGAAAATTTCCCATCCGCCAGTCGAAAGAATTCTCCTTGAAACAGATGCTCCTTACTTGACACCTAAGCCATTTCGTGGTAAAATAAACGAATCAGCATATATTCGGAATATTGCCGAATGGGCTGCAGAATATTATAATTTAAGCCTCGACGAGGTAGCAGAAATTACCACTAAAAACGCCGAGCTAATCTATAAAATATAGGGAGAATCTATGGAAGATAACGCGATGTTCAGAATTCCGACCAGCGGTAGCCTTTCTGACGCTGTCTCTAGCACAGTAGGAACGATTACGCCCGTCGAACTAAATTCTGCACCACTTAAAGTTGAAACAGAAACTAAAACGCAAGCCGCGCCTAGCCCAGCAAGTATTTATGATGAGTTGAGCGCGATTTCCGAGGAAGTAATAGCATGCAGAAAAGCGGTCTTGGAAAGAATCTAGGAAGGCTCAAAAACAAGCTTTCTATTACGTCTAGCGCGCGCAAAATGCGCCAGCTTGAGGCGGAACGTGATCTTATTAATGCTGAATCGGCACTTGGCCGCGGACTTTTTGGTCAGGTGGCACCAGGCCATCAGCGTGAATTTTTCTGCTTGCAGAAAAATGTCTGGCTTTGGTATGAAGATGGCCAAACTATCCGTTATGAAGTGCGCAAAGATGGCGTCTATAAAAAGGTAGACGACGGCAACTATCGTAAGATTGATGGTGTTGAGCTTTCACACTTCCGCGATGCTACCAAGGCTTATCTCGAGCTCGTCAAAGCAAATATTTATAAGGGTTAATTGTGATTTATCTTGATCACGCCGCTGCGACTCCACTCTCAAAACATGCCTTCGAAGAGATGAAGTTGTATTTTGATGTCGAATTTTATAATCCGTCGGCGGCGTATTTGCCAGCTCAGAAGGTTCGCCATCAGTATGAGGCGGCGAAGGATCAGATTGCGCATATTATTGGCGCAAAGGGTGCAGATTTGGTTATGACTTCAGGTGCGACTGAGTCGATTAACTTGGCTTTCTCGACGATTCGTCCGGGCGCCAAGATTCTTATTTCGGCTGCTGAGCATCAGGCGGTGCGTGCTTGTGCCGAGCGTCAGGGTAACTACGAAACGATTAACATCGATAAAAACGCCCGCGTTGACCTCGAAGATTTCAAGAAGAAACTCACTGCAGAGACAGAATTTGTCTCGGTCTGTTTGGTCTCGAGTGAGATTGGCACGATTCAGCCAATCAGCGATATTGCTCAGCTTATTATGGCCGAGCGCCAGCGCCGTGCTTTGAATGGCGAGGATCGTCCACTCTATTTCCACTGCGATGCTTCTCAGGGTTTAGGCTTAATGGAAGTAAAGGTAGCTCGCCTTGGTGTAGATTTGCTTACTTTGAATGCAGCGAAGGTTTACGGCCCGAAGGGTATTGGCGCACTCTATGTTGGGCATGGCGTGAAGATTAGCGCACAGTCTGTCGGTGGTGGTCAGGAAATGGGTCTCCGCTCTGGCACAGAGAATGTCCCAGCTACAATCGCCTTTGCGACCGCTTTGACTGATGCTCAGAATCATCTTGTTGCTGAGAAAAAGCGCCTTCAGGGGCTCAAGAAAACTTTGCAGAAGAAGCTCGAAACTATCCCGAATATTGAATTTCATGGCAGTCCAAAGACGCAGCTTCCAAGCTTCGTGTCTTTCTCGGTGTCTGGCATTGATGCCGAGCGTATTATTTTTGCGCTTGAGGATAGGGAAGTTTATCTCTCGACTGGTGCGGCCTGTGCAGCTAGTAAAGGCGAAAAATCTCCAACACTCAAGGCGATGGGTTTAAATGATGAAATGATTGCTGGCTCTCTCCGTATTTCGATGGGTAAATTGAATGACGAGGAGAATATTAAACAAGCTGGCGAGATTATCTGTGAGGTAATTACGGCAGAGCAGGCTCGCCTCGCAAGGAGCCGCCATGAGTAAAGTCTTCCTTGGTATGTCTGGCGGTGTCGACTCGGCAGTTTCGGCCTATCTTTTGCGTGAAGCTGGCCACGAAGTTATCGGCGTCTATATGAAGAACTGGTCAAAGAATTTGCCTGGCATGAAGTGCCCGTGGGCAGAAGATTTGGCAGATGCAAAACGCACGGCCGTGAAACTCGGCTTGGATTTTCGTGTCTTTGATTTTGAGAACGAATACAAACAAAAAGTTGTAGACTATATGATTGCCGAATATAAGAAGGGTAACACGCCTAATCCGGATATTATGTGCAATCAGGAGATTAAGTTTAAACTCTTTGCCGAGACGGCTTTCGAGCAGGGTGCAGAAATGATTGCAACCGGCCATTACGCACGTACGGATGGTAAGAATTTGCTTCGTGCTGTTGATGATAACAAAGATCAGACTTATTTCCTGTATCGTATTTCGGCCGATGTGATTCCGAAGATTATCTTTCCAGTTGGCGAGATGAAGAAGCCGGATGTGAAGGCTTTGGCAGAGGAAGTGGGTCTGTCTGTGGCGCATAAGTCCGAATCGATGGGTGTCTGCTTTGTTGGTGAGGCAAATATGAAGGATTTCTTGGGCGAGTTCGTCGAGACGAAGCCAGGTGAAATCCGCGAAATCGAAAGCGAGAAGGTCTTGGGTTATCATGATGGCGCGATCTTCTATACGCTTGGTCAGCGTCATGGCTTAGGCCTTAAAACTGGCTTACCTTACTATGTCGTGAAGAAAGATATGAATCAGAACATTGTCTATGTCTCGCAGAATTTGAATTCACTTTCGCTCTGGAAGAAAGAAATCGGACTCAAGGACATTATTATTCGCGGCGAGCATGATTTGTCTAAACTTCAGGCGCGTATTCGTCATCGTGCGCCACTCGTAGAGGCTGCACTAGAAGGCAACAAATTAATCTTTGCCGATGAACAAAAATCCCTCACGCCAGGCCAAAGCGTTGTCTTGTATAGTGGCGATATCTGCATTGGCGGTGGTATTATCGCATAAAAATATCCCAGAACTTAATCTGGGATATTTTTATAGATCTACAAACCAATCGTCTTGTGGATAGTATTGCTCGATACTCGTAAGTGGAACTTGTTCGATATCGAAGCTACTATCTTTGTGGGTTGTAATGAGGGTGGCGCCACGCTGTTTGGTATCGCGTGCAATACCTGGCATGGCGAGATAGTCGATACTCATACCATAAGTTAGGCGGATGCCCTTGTATTCGATGGAAGTATTATTGTAATGATCGTGGCCGCAGAACATGCCTTTGGTGCTTCCGAGGTCTACGGCTGCGTCGAATAGCTTGCTGTGATATTGCGAAGCATCCATTGTCTCGTCGTTATTCTCGCCGAAGTAATATTTAACTTCATCGCTACCTTGCTGGTATAAGTCGTAGGCTGTGACATATTCTTG
>JAZQSO010000006.1:0-16034 GCA_045630145.1 Candidatus Nanosyncoccaceae bacterium | reverse complement strand
AATCTTCTTGCCGAGGCTCTCATTGCGATCATCTACGGTGTAACGAATTGGATAATCATTAAGCTCGAAGAGATTAATCTTGATACCCTTCACGATATCTTCGACTTTCTTTGCATAGTCGGCGACGTTATCGTTCAAGGTTAAGATACGTAGCTGCTCTGGAGCCATCCAAGCTGGGAATTTGCCGGCCGTATGCTCAATCAAGATGCTCATAAAACGCTCAATAGAACCAACCAATGCACAGTGAATCATGACTGGAGTCTTCTTCGAACCGTCTTCAGCGACATATTCGAGACCAAAACGGCTTGGCGTTGCGTAATCGAGCTGAACCGTTGCAACCTGCCATTCGCGACCCAAAGCATCTGCCGCCATGAAGTCCATCTTTGGGCCATACATTGCAGCTTCGCCGATACCGATAAAGTATTCAATCTTGTGCTCGTCAGCCATGGCCTGAATTGCATTCTGAGCCTTTTCCCACATTTCGGTCGTACCAGTATAACCATCGCCATCATCGCGGAAGCTCAAGCGAAGATGCAACTTCATATCGATGCGTGAATACAAATCCTGAGCGGAAGCAATCAACTCACCAAAGACCTGGCCAATCTGATCTTCCGTACAGAAGACATGCGAATCGTCCTGAGTAATCGAGCGAACACGAGAAAGACCACCTAGCTCACCCTTACGCTCATCGCGATAAACCATCGTAGTTTCGAGGAACTTCACTGGCATCTCTTTGTAAGAGCGTGGGCGTGAGGCAAAAATCTGCGTATGATGTGGACAGTTTACTGGCTTTAGTGCCAAGTGATCACCAGATTCCTGGCTTGTAAACTGAAGCATCTCTGGGAACTTTTCATAGTGACCAGAAGTCTTATAAAGGTCAACAAGGGCGATATGAGGAATCGTCACCTTCTGATAATTATTCTTAATACGATAGCTCTGAGCAAAATCGTTCAAAATATCACGCAAAGCCGTACCGCGAGGCGTATACAATGGAAGACCAGAACCGACAAGCTCTGAGAAGCAGAACAAATCAAGCTCTTTACCAAGCTTACGATGGTCGCGTGCTTTAGCTTCTTCCTGTTTCTTAACGTAAGCCTCGAGCTCTTCCTTGGTTTCGAAAGCTAGACCGTAAATACGAGTGAGCATCTCGCGCTTCTCGTCACCACGCCAGTAAGCACCAGCAATCTTCTCTAGCTTGAAGGCGCCAACCTTACCAGTATGCTCAACATGTGGGCCACGGCAAAGATCTTCGAAATCACCGAGCTTGTAGAAGGAAATCGTCTCGCCTTCTGGAAGCTCTTCGATAATCTCAACTTTGTATTTCTGCTTGTTTTCGCGCGCCCAAGCCAAAGCCTCGTCGCGGGATTTCTCGCTGCGTTCGATTGGAAGCTTAGCCTTGATAATCTTGCGCATTTCCTTTTCGATTTTTGGCAAATCAGCATCAGTGATTTTAAGATCGCCGAAGTCGATATCGTAGTAGAAGCCATTCTCGATAGCAGGACCAATACCAAAGCGGACTGTTGTTGTGGCAGCAAAAAGATTCTTAACCGCTGCGGCCATCACATGGCTGAGCGAATGACGCATAGTTTCTATATTGTTTTCTGACATCGCTGCCCTTTCTAAAAATTAAATAATACCTTCCTATTTTACCACTTTTTGGCCCCCTTGCCAAACTGTTCCACCCCTTAAAACGCTTGAGTTTTTAGGCAAAATATGGTATAATATAAGCATCGCTAGTCTGGCTAGCGCGAATTTTTTTACAAAGGAGTTGATAGTAATGCTGAATTTTATCAAAACGGCATTAGCAGTCAAGAAGGTTGAGCTTCTGAGAGTTATCTCTCCCGCCAACCACGTCGAAGCCAAGAAAGCCTGGCTCGAACAGGCCCAGAAAGGACATTTCACCAATCCGACTTTTATTTATAATTCCGACCTCAGTGAAGCTAAAACCATCCTCGGCGAATGGAGCATCATCGCTAACGACTGGGAGGAAGAAATTCAGCCCAAGTCCAAAGCAGAACAACTGCTCTATTTGCTTGCCAGCGACTACATCGAACGTCAAAGACTCATTCGCCTTATCACTACATCTATTGCAATTGGCGACGATTCTATGACCAACAGTCTCATGGGCAAGTATTATGGCAAAGCTCACCCCGATTTGATCGAATTGGCATACAAACTTGCCAACGGCACCGCAGCTGTCGAGTATAAATATCTCGACCTTCTTCCACAGAAGCTTAGCGACAAGCAGGCCGAAGCCAGTCAGAAAACCATGTATACAGCAACCGATATCAAGCACATGTTTGATGCTGTGCTCGAAGATTACCGCCTCCAGAATACCTGGAAAGTCGTTATCGACGACGAGCATTCCGCTATCTGCGTAAGCTCTCTGACCAACGAAGGCGATAGCCGCATCTTTATTCCGAGAACCCGCCGGGTTCACGAAATTAAATGCATTCAGCTCGCCGGACATGAGATCGAAAACCATGTCCGCCACAACGAGAATTGCATCGATCTTCTCATGAAGAATTTTGATATCCCCAGAGATATCGCCGCAAAACTCGTCAGCGACAGAGATGGCAAAATTACCGAAGGTTTCGCCAAAATGAGCGACGCCATTATTGGTAAACGTTGCCTCGGAACCACTGAAGGCGTGCCGGAGCCGTGGTACATCATCATGGCAGACCTCGCGGCCAAAGGTGAAAGCTTCGCTCAAATCACTGAGCATGTGCACGAAAAATGGAACGTCAGCCTTGAAGAATGCTGGACGAAAGCTATCCGCATTTTCCGCGGTTGCCACGACACCAGTAATCCGCACAGCTTCAGCCGCCAAGCCGATCGCAGCTACTTAGAGGGCTATATTCAAACTATTCGCTTATACGAAGAACAGTCGTCACTCTATGATTTTGCCAAATTTGACGAAAATCTTATGGCGCAAATCACACAGCTAATCGGCAAGCCTATTCCGCTCTGCCCTCATCTGGACATCGCAAACAAAATCGTCAGCGGAATCTAAAATTACACTCCTCGCACTTGAATACCCCGACTACGAAGCCGGGGTATTTTTTATCTAGAAACTAATTGCTTTCACTTCAGTCGGTTTCAAAAGAACCGTCTTTTCTTTTTCGCCGCAACGTACTACCGCTTCGCGCTCATCAGAAGTAACATTCGCAAGCACGACGGTATAATTCTCGCCTTCTCCTCTTGCAATTGCCACAACACCACGCTCCACAAACTCGCATCGCACCACTTCACTACCAATCGGGAATGCTTTTGCAAACTTTTTTAGTGCATCATAAATTGGCGAAAGAATAAAATCATTGCTCTTCTCGTTTAAAATCACTGGACTCTTTACATTGTTATGGCAATAACTTGGGCCACCGGAATAATCGAGCAGCATATTCCAGTCAATAAACGCCGCTGCGCCACAGTTAATATCATGAAACAACTCGCCGAGATAATAGCGCGCATCGTTCTGCCAATCTTCTCTATTGTATGGCGAAAAGCCGCAGCACATCTCTGAGCTAATCAATAAAATATCTGGATATTTTTCGCGCACATGCCACATTTGTTCTGGATGCGTTCCGCGATACCAGTGATAGCACAAGCCTGCGACCTGCTTATCTTTGCCATATTCCGTTACGTACGAACCATGAAATAGCTTAAAGGCCACCTTGGATAACTCTGGCTTGTTGTGATCCCAGAGCAAAAATTGCAAATCCGTATCTTTAAATTCTTTAGCTAAATATTTGTAAGTCAAACGCTTTATGCTTGTAGCGGTATAGACACAGGATTCCCAAAGCTGCACCGCATGCGGCTCGTTTTGTGGCGAAAGATAACGTATTTTTATGCCACGTTCCGCATAAGTATCATACCAACGGCGCAAATAATCCGTATAAGCCTTGTATTTCCACCATGCTAAACTGCCGCCGAAGCGCGTCATGTGCGTCGTCTTCATATGGCTAGGCGGAGACCAAGGGCTCGCCACATAGGTCAAATCTTCCTTAAAACCCTGCTTCTTCCTGAATTTCTGAATAGCGTGAAGCATTGGTATTACCCACTTTTCGTCGTGCGCAATCGAAAAATCACTCATATCGCCACGTTTAGTATATTCGTAAGGCTTCAAGCAAAAGTCGTTACTACCAATACTTAATCTCCCCCAAGAATAATTCAGGCCTTCCTCGCTATAATAAGCCCGCAAAAAATCTTGCTGTCTTTCGGGACTAAGTTTCGAAAAGTTATATGCCGTCGCTTCAGTAATAGCGCCGCCTAAGCCCCGCCAGGTGCCGAGCTTTTTATCTCTTAAAACTTTTATTTCAATAGCCATTTTTGACCCTTTTTGAAGAACTATAAAACTATTATGCCATAAAAAAGCCCCGCCGAAGCGAGGCTTTTTGCCCATTTGCGACGAAATCGCAGAGATAAACCAAGAATTCATTAGCCGGTCGTGCAAAACGGCCCACAAATACCCAGTCCCCTCTCCAACTCTGCGCGCAGCTGAGCGGAATTTTCGAAAACTATTCCCTGCATACCTATTTCCTTCGCGCGATCTACATTAACGTAAAAATCGTCGATAAACAGGCTTTTAGTCGGATCAGAGCCAACGTCAGTACAAATCTTTGCGAAGTAATCCGGATCGGATTTTACCTGACCTCTATCGCAAGAGAAAAAGCACTTCTTGAATACGCGCTGAATCCACGGATGTTCGGAAAGCATTGCATCACGCATTTCAGGCCAAAGGTCGGAAACCAAGAACAGATTATATCTGTTTAGACGTAGTTCACCTACCACCTGTAAGGTACCAGGAACCATTACCTTCAATGCATCACGCGAACAATGGATGAAATCTTCAGGCGTTACCTTCCAATCATGAATCTCGATTAACTTCTGCCAATAAGCTTCTTCGCAGATTTCCCCGCAATTCAGCTTCTTCCAAAGGTCCCAGCTTATACCGGTATCCTTCTCGCAGTATTCTTCTATCGAAATCCCGAGCCTATCTTCAACCAAACGTCCCATTTCGCCATGGCCATAAATACCATAAACGAACACTTCGCACAAATCAAAGAATATATTTTCTACTTTCATTAAAGAACACCTCCTTAGGAGAGGTATTATAACAGATTACTAGAATAATTCAAGCATAAGAGCTATGGTCCATCATGAAACTATCCCAAATCAATTCATAGATAAAATCGTCTAGATAGGTGCTTTCTTTATTTGAAGCGCGATTATTGATCGAGCAAGCACGAAAAAACGCCCAGATGGGCGATTATAACTCGAATGGTGGGTCGCGAGGGGCTCGAACCCCCGACCTCCTCGGTGTAAACGAGGCGCTCTAGCCAACTGAGCTAGCGACCCAAGCCGAATACAGCTATTATACCAACTTTCCTCTCTCTCGTAAAGGCTCCTAGATTTTCTCAGTATACATTTCTACATATTTGTCCAAGTTCTTCGTGTCATAAACTGCCGCACGGCTCATGCGCACGTAAAGCGCAATCGTCAAAATCGCCTTCTTATACTCCGCGTCATATTCATCGAAGAACGAGAAAATATAATCAAGGCCAAGCTCTGGGAATATTCCAATATTCGACAAAATTGCAAAATAAAAGTCATACAATTTATCGCCTACGACTGGCATTGGATCAATTACGCGTATAATGCCATTGTTTACCAAGAAATTATGCGTGCCAAAATCGCCGTGCAGTAATCGCTTCTCAGGAATAAAGCCTCGTGTTTTCTCGAGAGCTACACGCACTGCATCCTGCGAGATATCCGGAATCCGTTTTGCGGCATACTCTACTTCATCAAGCAAAAAGTCATACCAAGTCGGCTTCATATCGTTCATAAAACCATACTGCTCACAATCATAAACTGCATAATTCTTCACGATATTCGCAATCTGCTCGGCCGCCACATGTGCTTCAAGTGGGTCTTCTTTGTAATGCTTCCCTTCAATAAAACCTAGGCAGGCATATTTCAATTCTTCATCCGAGCAAAGATAGTTCTGAAAAACTGGATTCGTATTGGCTGTCAAAAATTCTACCAGCTCACGCACGGTTCTTTCGTCAGATATCTTTACAAGGTATTTGTCATCAACACTAAATACCGTCGAATTTGTAGCGCCATCCGTATAGTAATGCGGCTTGCTCTCAACCAAATTTACATTAAGCTTAGCGTTAATATCATCAAAGATTAAACGCTTCTCAAGCAAATCCGCCACTGAATCTACGATATGGCTTTCTCTAAAATCGTTCTTTAACGATTCGCTCGCGTTGGACATAATATAGCCATCAAACTCGCTGAGCATGTCCATATCATTGCCGCCATCGCCTACCGCAATAATTTCCTCGCCAGGATTTTCTCTCAAAACACGATAAATCGCATTCTGTTTCCCTGCATCAGACGCCATCACGTCAATTGCACCATGATGATAATCGCGCAAAAATGGCTGACTGCCAGAATTGTACGGAATCAAAGTATGACCCTCGAAGAAAATTACCTTCTCTCCAGCAAGCTCCTGACGTAGCTTATTAGCAACATCTGCCATAGTTTCTAAATCTACCGTCCAGATACGAATCTTCGTATCAGAACTACTTGGGAATTCAAACTCGCCATCCTCACGGTAATACACAAAATCAAAACGATCACTACCGGGCAAGCTGCGCACAAAATTTACAACACGCTGTTCTATTTTTTCGTCTATCGAAAGCTCAAACAATTTCTCGTGATGACTATAGCAAAGCGCACCGTTGTCACAAATCAAATAATCCACAAATTGCCACAAATCAGGAAACGCACTCAAAATACTACCCAGACCACGACCGGTCGTTAGAGCAAACTTATTTCCGCGCTTACGCCAGAGGCGAACCTTTTCAAGGTTCTTTTCAAAGTCCCCTTCTATGCCACGCCGAAAGAGCGTTCCGTCAAAATCGCAAAATAAAATCATCTATGGATTACCTCGTATTGCAACTGAACATACGAGTTGTTCAATGCTTTGCACTCAATCAGTTTCATTGGACGAATTTTATCCAACTCCTCTGGCGAGCTAATCGCATCGCCGTCAATCAATGTCGAAGTATCACGACCACCAACCAAAACCGGCGCCACAACAACATTCACATAGTCTATCAAATCATCGCGCAAGAACTGCCCATTTAGGTTACCGCCAGATTGAATCGTTAAACGTTCAGCACCATATTTCTCATGTACGTCATGTAATACCTGCGCCAAATCAAGTTTGTCGTATTGCAGAATCTCTAGATTATCATGCCGTTCGCGCATCACAAAAGCCGGATGCTCGACATTAGTTGTCACTAAAACTAAACGCCCTACCCAGCGACAAAGATAATCAACGCCCCGCTCGTTAAGATGTGGCGCATTATCAATAATCACAAAAGTCATAACGTCCATTTTCTCTGGCGGATTCTCGCGCTCATTGACGCCAATCTTCGCCATCACGCGGCCAGTATTCAACGAGAATACATCAGTCTCAGACTCGATATCATAGTATTGTTGCAAGCCCTCTTTAAGGCCATCAATATTCTTCCAATCGCGATCTACATCAAGCACATCGCTATTACCGCTATTAATCTTACCATCAAGCGACTCGAGCATAAACAAAGTTGTGATTGGGCGTTCCATTATTTCTCCTCTTTCCTAACTAATACATGATAATGCCACGAACTCGTCGTTTTACCATTCTTCGAGACAAAATCTTCAATCTGATAAACTTTCAAAATCTGAAACTTAGCAAAAATATCAAAAATCAAATCATAGTCCGCATAGAAATGTGGAATTCCGTCCTCTGGACCATCTTCTTGACGAATCTTCGTATTCTCATCCACTTTTGGCCAATCCTGTTGCCAACCCCAAGTTTGCTTTGAGCCAAGCGTAAAATAGCATTCGCCGCCATCACGCAAGACGCGATAAAGCTCATCCGCAATCTTACGAACGCCAGCCGTATCACTATGCGAAATTACATTGCGACACAAGATACAGTCGAAGCTAGCGTCTTCGTATGGAAGCTCCAACATATCACCTTGTTTTAGCTCAATCTCAAGACCTTCTTGTTTTGCGAATTCTTCCGTTCTCGCTACTGCTTCTTCGCTTAAATCAAAGCCAGCAGTCTTGAAGCCGGCCTTTGCAAATTGAATTGTATGACGACCCAAGCCGCAGCCAAGATCCAAAAAATCTTTCTTGCCCTGCTTCTGCCAACGCGAAATCAGATAATATGATTCTTCCGCTGGCTCAAGCCAATGCGCCTTATGGCCGCCCTCAACAACTGTCCAATCCCAAGCTTTCGATTCTACCATTTTACTCAATCATTCCGCCATTACAGCTTAACCGATAAATCACTTCGCCATCTTTCGATACGGTTTCTTTACCACTAAAACTCTCGAGCGTTCCTTCAATTACGCATTCATAAACATAGCCATCACAATCAAACCTATGTGGACCACGCACCGGAATAACATCAGTATCTTCGCCAACCATACTCAAAGCTGGGCGCAATACTGCATCCATCGCAGCTTCTGACATGTCTGGACGCAAAGTTTCGCCACGGTAATTCATGCCCCACTTTGGTT
This sequence comes from Candidatus Nanosyncoccaceae bacterium, assembly GCA_045630145.1. Classification (GTDB taxonomy): domain Bacteria; phylum Patescibacteriota; class Saccharimonadia; order Saccharimonadales; family Saccharimonadaceae; genus UBA2834. Next base: position 7,452 of record JAZQSO010000006.1, on the reverse strand, counting down.
GCCCCTCAGAGTTATAGACCACTTCTTCGCCCATAAACCTCACGCCACCGAAATAAGTGTCATGATAAGTCATTTGGCCATCAGTATATTCGTAATCATTCGAAGCTTTACGGCTTGAGGCTACTTTAGCCTCATCGCCACTCGCATAGGTTTGCTTCTTCGCCTCGATAAGAAATTTAGCGAGCTGTTGCAAATCAAAACCTTCAAATCTAGGCAACTGATGCTCTGGCAAGCCAATCGAAAGTGCATAATCCCGCATTTCACCATAAGCCTCAGGGCTCTTACGATCAATCTTAAAAATCTTTCCAGAGAAAATCACATAATGCCAATCGGCGTTCTTGAAATCACAATACCAGTTTCCAATATGGCTCGTATCGATTGCTTCGCTAAACTTCTGCGCAACTACATCGATTTCAGATTCAGGAATTTCGAGAGTATCACAAGTCCATTGTGCGAGCCATGGTGTTTCGTGCTCCTCTGTCACCTGCTCGACTTCCTGTTTTATAATATTCAAGCCCTCAAGCGCTTGTTTATTAGATAAGCTTTCTTCGATAACAACGCCACTATACATATTTAAAGTATAACATCGCCACCCATAATGAACCCCGTAAAACTCTATACGTTGCCAAAACCGTGATATAATAAAAGCACGTTAGCGGGGTGTTAGCTCAGTTGGTAGAGCGACTGGTTCGCAATCAGTAGGTCAGGAGTTCGACTCTCCTACACTCCACCAAATATTCGATTATGGCCTTTAGGGTCATTTTTTAATTCAGGAAGAAAGCTATTCCAGATACGCCAACACCACGTCTCTCCCTCCTTCGCTCTCTATACTACAAGTTGAAAGCAAAATATATTTCCTGTCCAAATCCAGAGAAAACTTCCTCTTATGAACCGCCTTTTCTAAAACACGCTCCATGGACTCCTCTGTCGAATAATTAGAAAAACCATATATCTTACCATCATCTCCTGCAACCGAAGCAAAAGCCACAATATTCAAGATGTAATTCTTATCTGGCGTAAATAGCAAAGCCTTAGGATGCCCATCAAAGAATTCCTTATCTTTAAACTTACCAACATCCGAAAACATCCTTCCGCTGCTCATACGATGCCCATAAATTATCGAGAAACTATCGGAGAAATCTCCACTATTCCGATAGTCTAGAAAAATACCGCCCGCAATTGCAAACTGCTTCTCATAGTCATGCGAGAGATAAAATTTATTATCTCTCGCATGCATAACAGGAAAATCTATTTTGGTATCGGGTATTCTCAGCCATGCTACTATCTCAGAATTCACTTGTTTAAGCGAAGCAAAATCCACTTCTGTATTTGATTCATCTTCAGCATCATTTACATACATCACTGCAAGCCGCCCCGCTCTCTCCGCATCGAGCTCCGTTAAGCTATAATCATAAATCGCATAAACCGCTATCAGAGCAATCGGAAGAATTAAGATCTTTAGCATAATGCTAAGCAATCTATCGAAACGCTCGACGATTCTTATAATTCTCCGATACCGAATAACCATTCCTTACGCTTTCCTGGCTCTCTTATTCTTATCGCTCTTGTAAGCTACGAAGCCTACAATACCAGCAACGAGAATTAGTGCCACGAATGGCATAATACGTGCCACTAGACCAGTCGAAACAGCGTTTTGTTGTAGATTACGCACGATTTTTATATCGTTGTTCTCCTGATAAGCTTGAGCTTCAGCTTCGGTCGGATTCTCGCCTAATGGCAATTTCAATAAGCTAGAAATTGAATCCTTTGTTTGGCCATTAATCTCCGTTACATATTCACCTTCAAGCGCATGCTCCGAAACTGCCTGAATCGTTACAGTTGCACTAGGAGATAGATCATCTACACCATTTCTCTTACCGAGCCTTAGTGTTTGCCCCTCTTTAAGATAGACGCGCACTTTGCCTGGACCAGCGGTAATCACTGTCGGATTCGTCTTCGTATCGCCCGTATAAGTATCCGTAAAACTTGCATCTAAGCCCTCAAGCTCAAACGTGGCGCCCCGAGGAATAAACCTATCGAAAGCCAAGCTTACATCGTATGGAAAATAATGCTCCCTATCCGCCTTAGCGCCTACGACATTATGCGTAAACTGCATTGAAGTCTTTTGCGCTGTAGACTCGAAGACTATTTCGCCCTTCTCGCCCGTCGTGAGATTTAACGCTTGGGGAACCAAGGTTGAGATTAGATTGCCGGTCGCATTGCCATTGCCGTCGAGCTCATTTACAACATCGACATAAATCTTATACTGCGTTGAATCCACGACAGGAATACCGCCACTAGCATCACCAATTGATTCATAAGCACAGAACTCATACGTGCCTGGCGCTCTAAACTCATAATCCGCAAACGAAATCGTCTCGCTTGTAGTCGAATCTAAATTCTCATCACGCCCCTGATCCACGAACTTCAAATCACCACTAATCCGAACAAAATCCGTGCTTTGACTGAGTGCTGGCGCAGTATCGCACCAACCAATCTCGTAATGCACCTTAGCATTTGATTGTAGGTAGGCGTTATGGATTACATGCGAAAGCGTAATGCTTTGCACGCTGTCTGGATTATCCGATATCTTTGCCGGATTAGTAGCCGCGCTCGCAAAGCCACCACCCGAAGCCCCCATCAAAATTGAAGTTAAAACACTTACAATCGCAATTCCCTTTGTTCTTAAACTCATCTCACCTCCAATTATTTTTAAACGCTCAAAAATTAACCCAAATCTCACATTCCTAAACTCCGTTTTCTTTAGCTTTAATCAATGGAAGCAGACGCCGCCTTCATTCGTTTTCTAGAACTCGCGCCTGCTTGCACGAGATACTATAAAATCCTAGAAAAAGTGCCAAGCATTAGCATAATACTTTTTGACTTCTTTAATCATTTATTTCCTGCCACCCCAAAAGAAATAATATTTTAGCCAACAAAAAATGTTGTATAAACTACAACATTTTTCATTTTTCCCTACTCTTTTACAACTTCTTCGTCATGCTTTTTGACGGTCTTTTGTGTAACGTCAAACTTCTCCATGTATAGTCCAAAAGCAAGTCTTGCTTGCGAATAGAATGCACAGAATGATGAATAAACCACGGAAATAATCGGCGAGATAATCCATTGTAGAACCATGATAATCTTCGGCTTCCCTTTACAATTCTTTGGCTTTGGCGGAAGCATCTTAAGCGACAATACAATCGAAATCAAAATACCTATCGCCGCAACTGTCTGAATATAGCTCACGACAATCGGCAAATTACGTGACAGCAAATCGCGCGATTCGAAGTTAAAGATCAAAGGCACCCAACCACCAAACATGATAATTGGCGCAACAGCTGCTAGTGTGACATCGCCATCTAGACGGCGGAAAAACTTCGGAAATAGCGAGATAAACGAAATTTTGCGCTTCTTCGAGAAGAGATAATCTGCCACATAAGCCGTGTCGCTCGCACCATAATCCCAACGGCGAAGCTGAATCCACTGCGCCTTAAGAGTCTTCCATAAAGTATCACTTAGTACTGCATCCTGATAGATTGGTGCACGAATTGGAATAACCTCGTATTTACCATCGAGATAGAAGAGGCTGCGCCAATACTGATGACCATCTTCCACGATTGTACGTGTGCTCCAAAAATTCATACCGATGAGTGGCTGAAGTGGTTGTGAATGCGACGCGAAGTTGCGCAACATATGAGGACGCATTGTACAAATTAAGTTCCAGAATGAATTCGTCGTAGCAACCACGCGCGTTACGGCAGGCGCATCCCAAATATTATTCGTAAACAAAGAAACTGGCTGATAAGCTAAATTCTGCCTATCCTCGCGCACGATAAACTCATAAGCGACCTGGTCAAAGTAGCAAGTATGTGGCTTATTGTCGCTATCGAGCGTAGTTACGATCACGTTCTCAACTGGAATATTCTCGCGCTCTACAAGTTTCTGTACTGCACGACCTGCATTTGTAATATTGCCGCCTTTACCAATCACTTCGCCTGGAATATCTTTCGAATGCTTTGCAAGTTCAAAATATCCAAACTTATTCTTAAATTGTTTCTCAATTTCAAATGCCGTCTTCTCTGCTTCTTCGCCACCACGTTCCTCATAAGCAAGTACAACAATCATATGTTCCTTATCGAAGCTTACATTTGAAACAGATTCCAATGTAGGAACCAAAACATCAGCGCCTTCGTTGTACATCGTAACAATTACCGCATGCCATATATCCGTAGACTTCGGATACTCTTGCTGATGACCAACAATTCTCCTTAAATTCTCAACGTGATCATTGTAAGCATATTCTTTTCGTGGATGACCAGTATGTTTCTCAAGAGAAACTGAAGCATTGTCCAATTCCCTCAAACGCTCTTGCCAATCAACCTTCACGCTCGCCTTTACGACGCCCTGCCCCTGAATCATCCTATAAGCAATACCGACAGCCTTTACGAGGTTCATGATTACAATAAGTAATAGGTAAATTGAACCTAGAACTGGCGAAATCCAAGACAAAAGTGGTAAAAGCGCCACCATCGAAACGCTTAATACAAATGGTAAAATCTCAAAAAAACGGTAGCGAAAGCTACGCTTGCCCTGAGGAATTTCAATAACTTTAGACATTTAACCTTCTCCGAGTAGACAGCCCACAAAATATATTGCAATCACAATTAAAATACAGCTAATGCCAATAAACAACCGCGCAACGTCTTTGCCACGCTTCGTATACAATCTTGCACTGAGGAGAATATGACCAATCCCGAGAGTAATCGCCATGACCGAGAAAGACATCAAATACCACCATTCACCCTGCGAATAGCCGTTATCTATATCAGAATAGCGAGCCCACACCTTTGGCTGAGTCGAGTTAGCGCGCAAAATTGGCTCCAAAAAAAGCACAACACTGAGGCCAAACTGTAATAACATCCAAATAAATAGACCGCGATCTTTTTTGAAAATCGTCTTAAAATCAGTCGCTAATTCTTTCATAGCTTTTACTATTTTACCATAACTACAAAAATGCAAACAAAATACCCACCTTTCGGCGGGTATTTATATTATTTTTTTGCTTCCGTCCCATGTAAGACGAGTGCTAATACTCCTGTCACTCCACTTACAACTAAGCCAGCAGCAAACAAAATATACGAACCCACTCTCTTGTTCCTTTATTTGTTTATTGTTTTTTATTTTTGACTTTGTTGTAATTCGACTATAGCACGCTTATCAAAAAAGCACAAGCTATTTCTTTAACTTTTTCTCAATTTTTTCGACACGTTTATCAAGCGCCAATAAATGCCTACCCTCACGCGCAATCGTAACCAAGCGCGAAACCATCACCGAAAGCACAAACTCCCCTAGAAGCAAAATGACAATACCCGGAATCATAAAACTTAAGCCTTCGATCACCATATCACGTTTAATGTCCATATATTCGGATGGCGAGCGCATCAAAGCATTCGCATCAATCTTTGTCGCCTCAATTAACTGCCCCGTAGCATACATACAAAGGACGATGCCTGCTATCACGACAGCGGCAGCCAAAACCAAAACAACGCCATCGAGTATAAGAGAAGATTTGTTTGACTTTTTATCAGCCATATCTTCTATTTTAACATAAGCGTAGCTAAAAATCACAGCCACAAAAATGACCCCTTACGGAGCCAAAGAATCACAAATATGGAGCCATTGGCAGGGATCGAACCTGTGACCTGCTCGTTACGAATGAGCTGCTCTACCAACTGAGCTACAATGGCATCTGAGGGAATTATATCACAGCTCAGACCACTTTTAAAACCACTTATACACAAATATTATTTCCCTATTGCAAGATAGGGCTAAATCCTGTATACTTACACACATAAGGGCTCGTGGTATAGTGGTCTAGTACGCCTCCCTGTCACGGAGGAGATCGCCGGTTCGACTCCGGTCGGGCCCGCCATATTAGTTTTTCAAAAGACTTCTTCGGAGGTCTTTTTCTTGTCTCTGCATTTAAGGGCAATTTTAAGCTTATGCTAAAATATACTTATGAAACAACGCAAAGCCTTCACAATCATTGAGGTCGTCCTCGTCCTCGCAATTGCAGGCCTTATCTTCTTGATGGTCTTCATTGCACTACCAGCCTTACAACGCAGTCAACGCAATACGCGCCGCCGCCAAGACATCTCGCGCGTCGCAACAGCAGTCAATGACTATCAGGCAAACAATAATAAATTACCATTCCCTGTCGACAAAAATGCCAGAAACAATGTAGATAAAAAATTTGTCCAAAAATACATAAGTGACGTTTGTACTATTCCTACAAGCAGCGTATCAAACAACGACCTAACCTATTATAACGGTTCCGTCACGAGCGATTTAATCGGAAAATACGACTGCTCTAAATCCGATCAATTCGTTGATCCTGACGGCACGACATACAATCTCTACTCGCCAGCAAATCAGCTATCAGGCGATATTGCACAGGTCTTCAATAAAAGCGGAACCACTATTAGTTTCGAAGAAAACCACCATGTCATTATTGCCCTCGCTAAAGCAAAATGCAGCGAAACAGAAAACAAGGCTGAAATGGCAAGTGGCGCAAACAATTTCGCCCTCTTCTATATGCTCGAAGGCGGCGCAGTCTATTGTGTAGACAATCAATAGTTCGCCTCGCCTGATACCCTACCAAGAAAAAATCCGAGACTAGCTCGGATCTTTTCTTGGTGCGGGTATAGGGAGTCGAACCCTAGTCTCATCCTTGGGAAGGATGCATAATAGCCGTTATACGACACCCGCGACTTGTTTTTCATTATATCACGGCAAAATACAAAAAAGACCCCCGTAATAAGCGGGGGATAATAACGACACGTTACTGCTCTTTGCGCTTTGCCTCTTTATTGCGATAGTAATCGACCAGAATCAAACTCTTTTGCCCCAGCACGCTTGCATAGAAAGCAATCACAGACGCCTGATAATCGTCCTTCTCGGTCCTATCAAGCTTTTTTGCAACCGCCCTCGCACGCGTCGAGACGCTGTAATACTGCATAGCCGTATCTGAGTCGATAATACTAAAACAATCAGCACCAATACCGCATCGTTTTCGGATAACGCTAACACATTCATCGCAAATCATCTTCGCAATGCGCACGCGCTCCTCTTCTAATGTACTTGTCGCAAACTCCTCACACATCCTAGGAATTTGATCGAGCATCAGCATATTACCACTCCTCTCTATGCCACTTGCATTATGTCATAGATATAAAATCAAGTCAAAAATGGTATAATATAAACATCTGAGAGAAAAAGACGAGCTTGCTCGTCTTTTTCAGAGGATGTGCAATATTACACCGATAAGGTATAATATATTTTATGAAATTTGCAAGATACAAGCATGATTCAGATTTTAGTTATGCCGAGGGCGCTACCCTTGTTTTTGAATTGCTCAAAACTAAGCCAGAAACCATAACGCAAATCTTC
>JAZQSO010000005.1:0-2182 GCA_045630145.1 Candidatus Nanosyncoccaceae bacterium | reverse complement strand
TTAACTCTCGTATAGAGGCAATTGAGAAGATCAATGCTGCTACGCGTATGGCTGATGATGTGATTTATAGTATTACAGAAGATTCAGAGAACAAATTTACGATTTATTTTAAAGATGGCACGCCAGCAACCTTGCGTATTGTCAAGAGTGAGGACGAAAATCCGCTTGGCTACTATCATATGGATTTTTACTACTTCATGACGAAGTTGCGCAATATCCTGATTGCACGCCGTATTGCTAAGCAAAACGAGCTTAAGGAACAAGCTCGTACTACGAAAATGAAGCGCCGCGCTAGAAGTGATGCCTTTGGTATGATTCTCGCTGGTCTAGCTTGTATTTTGGCTGGCTTCGCTCTCGCAGCAATCGTCTTGGTTCCAGCTGGTATGGCTTGGCAGTTTGCTGGCCTAGGCAGTATGGCTCTTCTTGGCCTCGTTGCTACAATTCGCGGTTCGTATATCTTAATTAATCCAAAATCCCGCTTTAAGAAGCTTGAAAAATACGCCAAAGCTTAATAAAAATAAGGTCGCCCTAAAAGCGGCCTTATTTTAATGGCTCGATTTGAATTCCAACTACGCCGGTTTCGTGCTGGCGCTTTTCTGGGTAGAATTCGCTCATAATCTCGAGCATTTCGTTCTTACTAATAGACTTGTCTGCGAGCATTTCCTTTGGGAAATCGGCGAATAGCGTGGCAAAATCTGGATATAGATGAAGTGCTTCGACGTGGCAGCGGAGGATTTCTCCACGTGAGTTCTTGAAGCGAATCGTATCGCCGAGCTTGATCTTCTGGCGCTTTTCGTCATAAAGGCGAAGTTCGAGGCGTTTCGTGCCGGATTTGATAAAGTCGAAGTATTTGTCTTGTAGTCCCATATTATGCAGGGTAAACTCGCGATATTCGCAGTTGTGAAGTCCAGGAATGTCGAGATAATGATCTGTAATGCCATTAAAATATTGATAGAATTCGCGGTAAACTCCGGCGTGGCAGACGATTAGGATGTCTTTACCTTCGTATTTTTCGGCGAGTTCGTCGGTGAAATCAGCAATACGCGTGTAGAAATCGTGGTTTAGTTCGACATCGAGCGGCTCGAGCATCTCGTCTGTCCAAAGCACGTCAAAATCGATAAGTTTACTGCCTTTGGACTCGCCCTCAAGCTTGCCTAGATTGAGCTCCTTGATACGCTCGTCGCAAACAATATCTAAATTGTGCTTGCTGTTAATGATTTGTGCGGTTTGGTAAGCGCGCGAAAGCGGTGAAGAGAAAATGTAATCAAAATGCTTGTCGGCGAGCTCGTCGCGTAGAACTTCGGCTTGTTCGGCGCCGAGGGAATTAAGCGGAATGTCTTTCTGGCCTTGTAGGCGGCCGTTCGCATTCCAGTCGGTTTGGCCGTGGCGCGTAATACATAACTTCATTAGAGTGTCTCCTGGCGAAAACGCTGATTCTTTTTATCTTCGCAGTGGTGGTAGAATTCGAGGCATCTGAGTTTCTCGGTTGGCGCTGGGTAATCCATATAGATTACGAGATTGTCCCAGTTAATATTCGTTAGATGCTCCTGCTCGAGAAATTTATTACGAATGTCTCGCATGGCTTCGATGGTGTTCTTGTATTCGTGCCAACCAGCATATTTCTCCCAGGCATGCTCATACCAGATAGTCTTGCCATCTTCCTCGATAAGAACAAAGGTATGTGTTGGGCATTTTGCGTTGTCGTAATAAACGATGAAGAAAGGCGTGATCTTGATACCTTCGTCGGCGAAAAGTTTGCGCTCAAGCTCGACTTGGTCCCAGCAGACGCCGAGCTTAGATTTTAGAAGTTCGTCAGGGAATTGTAAGCGATAATTATCTGAGAAGCCTTGTAGTTTCTCGTGCTTTTGGCCGTCTTTGTCGACCCAGCCGTAATGGATGGTTTGCATGACCTTGTCGATTTTCTCGCGGTAATTCTCGGATTTCATGAAAATATTATAGCACTCAGGCGCTTCTGCTTGATAACTCGGGTCTTCTATGGTAAAATACAAGCATGTTGCCGCGATAGCTCAGTTGGTAGAGCGCATCCATGGTAAGGATAGACTCTCACCTCTATAGCAAAAGTGGCGTAAAAATTAACAATTTGACTATGCCGTCTTAGCTCAGTTGGTAGTAGCGCATCCATGGTAAGGATGAGGTCTCGGGTTCAAGTCCCGAAGACGGC
>JAZQSO010000004.1:0-3199 GCA_045630145.1 Candidatus Nanosyncoccaceae bacterium | reverse complement strand
ATGCGAGAAACATCAAGATCGACTTCAGAAAAGAAGTCAACAACTGGAACGACGAGAAAGCACTCTTCATTGCAGCCTGAAAGCTCCGAACTCAACAAAAACCCGCGCCCCAAGCGCGGGTTTTCCCTTGCCTTTAATTATTCCACTTTTCCAATTGTAATCAAGCACAATACCTGCCGTCGCCATTCGAGACTAGAATCGTCTAGATGGGTGTTTTCTTCGTTTGAAGCGCAGTTACTGATAGAAAAAATTCGAGTTTAGAATCGTGTAGATTGGTAGTTTCTTCGACCCTTGCGCGATTATACATCGAGCAACGGGGAGAAAAACTGCCAAGATACGCGATTATAACTCGAATTGGTAGGCCCGGCTGGAATCGAACCAGCATTGTATCCTTAGAGGGGATATGTCCTATCCGTTAAACGACAGGCCCGTACCCCTATTCTAACACACTCCCCTACCCCATTCATAATCTTACGCCTGCCGTTTTTGCATTCTCTTGTTAATCAAACATACATATTACATACCAATTGACAGCATAAGCTCTTTGTGCTATAATCTAATTATGTGTTAGTTAATAACGCATTCGCACCTTAACCGAGAGCAAAAAGGATTACATGTCCGAATGCAAGTGCTGTTCAGTGAAATAACATTAGCACTCGGGCATGTGATTCGCTTCACATTGCATTCCGAATCCGAATATCCACATTTTTCAAAATTTCCATTAGGAGGAAGGATATATGGCAACTTTCGATTACGCTTACCATTGTAACGCAAAGGCAATCGTCCCCAAAAAGGTAGAAATCGCTATGGGCGTTCGTGCCTCTAAGGATCTCACCGAAAACAACGGCCGCATCTTTATTGGCCCGGGAACCGTGAACTGGAATATGACAGTCCGCAATCCCGAAACCGACTCCGAATCCGGCACCAAGTACGCATCGGTTTTGACCGAAGGCGAAAAGGCTACTATTCGTGACGAGTTGGTTCCCTTCATCCAGGCACTCTCCAAGTATGGGCATCACTTTGCTGCAACTGTCGAAACACGGCACAAGGAAGAAATCAAGATCAACGTCAAGGTTACTTCCGACGAAAGCTGCGAGCGCAATGCTGATAGCATCATCGACGAAATCATGGAACTCATTATGAGCACTGAAATCATCGATAGATACAGGGATCCTAACAAGTGTCATTGTGCGCTGTTGTGCTTCCATCACTACCGCAACACCTACTGCTTGTACTGATTCACTGCTCTCGCGGACAGCCCCCGTTTTACGGGGGCTTTTCCCATGCCTGAAAAATTTTTAAACCAGGAAAAATCCTCGCCACATAAGCGACGAGGATAAAGAAGGTTTTAGCGATTTTTTGCTCTGTGCATCAAAGTCAAAGCTCCAGCGACGATGAAGATTCCAAAATACGACAGCTTCTCTGCTACGCCGCGGAAATCCATCTCGCCCAACCAGCCATCAATCAATGCACCTTCAAACACTCCGAAAAAAAGCATCAACTTTACCCCTACAAATGCAGCGACCATGCCAATGATGATAGCCCAGCAATAGTCTGTAGCGTGGAAGATGCGCATTTCTTCGCGCAACTTCTTCTGGTTTTCATCGGTACACATAAATGTATTCCCCTTTCAAGCAAAAACTCGAAACCCTTGAATGAGCCAGAACCGCTTACTGCGGTTCATTACTCAGCAAGCGTTTCTAATAACCTGTATTATACCACGATATACCAAAATTGTCAATCTAAACTTAAGCTTTACGCCCCTTTGCCGCCTCGATTAGCCTCTTTAAATCTTCCCCGTTTTGCTTCACAGTTTCTTTAGATTTTTTCAAAGCCTTTTCGAGAAATTTCTCATAATCTCGAACGGGTTTTTCTTGCCTTTTTGACAACCTCTTACCTCTGTTATATAATAAATAAGTTAATAAAATTTAAGGAGTACAAATGAAATTATCCGAAGAGCTCCAGTGGCGTGGCTTCTATGCCGAAAACACCCTGGAAGATATTACTGATCTAGACAAAGCTCCACGCAATTTCTATTGGGGTACCGACCCAAGCGCAGATTCCCTGCACATTGGCCATCTTGCTGCCCTCATGATGTGCGCATGCTTTGTTCGTCATGGATATACTCCTTATTATCTTGTTGGCGGTGCGACTGGCCAGATTGGTGACCCTAAGGATACCGTCGAGCGCGACCTTAAGGGCCTCGACGAAATCGCCAAGAACAAAGTCGCCCTCGCGAAGCAAATCGTTAAGGTCACTCATTCCCCAGAGGATACCAAGATTCTCGATAACTACGATTGGTTTAGCAAAGTCAAATTCTTGCCTTTCCTTCGCGAAATCGGCAAAGCTTTTAGCATGACCCAGCTTCTCGATCGCCAGTTCGTCCAGAACCGCATCGGCGAAGGTGGCTCAGGCATCTCTTACGCCGAGTTTAGCTACACCCTCATTCAGGGCTACGACTTCCTTCACCTCTTCCGCACTCATAATGTCGATCTTCAGCTCTGCGGTGCCGACCAATATGGCAACTGTACCTCTGGCATTCATCTCATCAAGCGCCTCGAGAATGCCAAGGCCGATGCTTACTCTTGCCCACTCGTAATCGATAAGGTTACAGGTCGCAAGTTTGGCAAGTCCGAAGGCAACGCTGTCTGGCTTGATAGCACCAAGACTTCCGTCTTTGATTTCTATCAATTCTGGCTCAACCAGTCCGACGATGACCTTGATCGATTCTTCAAGATGTACACCCTCGTCACCCCTGAAGAACTCGAGCAAATCCTCGCCAAGCACAACGAAGATCCATCTGCTCGCTACGGCCAGAAAGAGCTCGGTCGTCGCATTACCGCTGTTGTTCACGGCGAAGATGCCGCTAACAGCGCCGCCAAGCTCAGCGAATTCCTCTTTGCTAAGGAGCAAGATTTCTCCCAGCTAGACGATAACGATCGTAAGCTACTTGCCGAAAGCTTTCCTAATGCCAAGCCAGGCCAGCTCGTAGACGTTCTTGTCGAATCTGGCCTCGCCAGCAGCAAAGGCGAAGCTCGCAAGTTCATCACCGGTAACGCTGTATCTGTAAATGGCCAGAAAGCCACCGAAGATATCGCCGTTTCTAGCGATACGCTTATCAAGCGCGGTAAGAACAAATTCGCCTACGTCAAATAACTAACATTCACATCAGAATAACCATAAGCCCTAATTGACATTT
>JAZQSO010000003.1:0-15624 GCA_045630145.1 Candidatus Nanosyncoccaceae bacterium | reverse complement strand
CAACTTTGTCTTCCTAAGACCGCTTGGCCTCCGACTTCGTATATTTGTCTATTCTTTGCATGAACGGGTATTTATCTTCGCCTAGTATTTCATTTTGCGAGTCATTTATAAAGCTAACAAGCGTATCCCTATCGAAGTCCTCGTCTTGTAGCCGTCTTCGCAAGATGCTTATAAGTTTTGTGAGCGTGTAATCCATTAAAGATTCCAACGCACCGCCAGTTACTTTAATTATAACATGAAGTAGGAATTGAGACTTGCAATAATACCATATAATTGGTATAATTTAATTAAACTACTACGAAGGCCTGATCAACAACCGTCAGGCTTTCTTTTTTTGCAGAAAACTGTTGATTTTGGCGCAGAAATGCGTTATTATGGAAGTACCCTAATAGATTTTACCTCGCAGAACAACTAGGTTTTTATGCACAAAGCCTAGCATTACAAGAAGCAATTACTATTTGTGCATAGAATAGTGATTGCTCCAGGAAATAATATTTAATCTCAATAGTTGTTTAACGACGTACTTTTTGAGACCAATAAAAAGGAGGTATTCTATGGGGACAAAGAGCATCAATGACAAAGTCAATGACTCATTGAAGATTACTTTAAAAAGTAATCTCAATGAAATCAATGATAAATCAATGAAAAGGAAATCAAACCCGAAAATCTCGTACACGGAATATGTCGCAGACAAGCTGGTTAAAATATTCAATGCACCCCAATCTCGCAATTTCTTCTTAAAGTGTGCGTGGAATTTGTCCGAAGATACGATATGGTCAGCCGTAGAAGATTCGCGTAAGAAATGTGTCGATTCGCCGATAGCCCTATTCATCTTTATTTGCAATAATGCGCTAAAAGAACAACCGATTTCGAAATAAAGCTCTCGCCCCACTAACATTATTTAACAGAGTGGGGAGGAGCTAAAATGAAACTATCAGAAGCATTTAACGAATATCAACGCAGCGAAATACAGTGCCGGGGGTGCTCATTAAAAACATTGGAAGGCATGAAATACGCAGAGCGCGTGGCCGTCGGCTTCTTTGGTGATATAAATGTTCGCAAGATAACCATCCACGATATAAATGACTTTTATTTGGATCTTACCACGAACAATTGCCGGCGTACCGGCAGACAACGCCCAGTATCGGTGAACACGGCGAGAGACTACATTATCAAGCTGCGCTCCGTGATAAAACACTGCCAAAATGAGGGGGTTAGAGTTTGCGATTACAACAAGATTGCTATCCCTAAAAGGGAGAAGAAAAGTGCCAAGTACCTTGAACTTGAACAGTATGAGCGTTTTATGGCTACGGCGGCCAAGCCGAAGAAAGGCTACGCCGAGATAAACCGCGTTAGAAATGTGTTGATCATTAAAATGCTGTTTTACACCGGACTACGAGTAAGCGAATTGTGCGCGCTAAACCGCGACACGATCGTCAACCGCCAATTCACAGTGGTCGGTAAGAGCAAATTCCCGCGCCCATGCTTTATTACCAAGGAAATTGAACAAGATATTCAAGATTATTTAGCGATGCGTGCCGACAACGAGCCGGCCCTTTTTATCGCCAATGAGACAAAGAAGCGTATTACTCCGGGGAATATTCAGCGTATGTTTAGAAGGCTGAACAAACAAGCCGGCATGACCAAAGTAACGCCGCACACCATGCGGCACTCGTTTGCTACAAACATGATTGAGGACAAAGTCGATATTCGTTTTGTGGCTGCGCTACTCGGCCATCAGGATCTTAATACCACCAAGCAATACACGCACGTGAAATACTATAAGCTGCGCGAAATCTACGTGAACGCCCTAGAAAAGGGTTGATTTTTTAGGCTTTTTAGCTTATAATAGGGACAGTTCGTAGTAGTTTTATAATCAAAAAAGGTTGTTATAAGACACCATATGCGAGCGTAGCTCAGTTGTTTAGAGCGCTTCCTTGCCAAGGCAATGGGGAGCAGAAGCTACGCAAACTATTTGTCTTATAACGCACTATTAGGTGCGTTTTTTGTTATATGCATTATGAACTAGAGGCATTCGTCTATTAGGGTACACGATCCTCAACAATTTGATTATTGGCGCTACCTGGCGCATAAGCCATTGTTTATGAGTCAAGTAGCGCAAGATAATTTGTTATTTTGCGAGCACCTAACTATTCATCTTAAACCGTGGGCAGACTGCTGTCATTCTGCAATAATTTCGCCATTAACTTCCTAGTTAATGCGAAGCTTGCGACATTTTGCATATTTACTTCGTGTAGTCTCAATATTCGGTCTGCCCACACCTAGATATCAACTTTAACAAAGGAGTAATGTGGGAAAGATAAGTAAAAATGAAGAAGAATATCGCGACACTGCGTTCAGCTTTTGCTCGGAAGCATCGAATATCGCGCTGGACGCTTTTAACGAGGGCTACTTGCTCGGAATAAAGCACGCGAAAAGAGTTTTGGGGGAAGACGATGAAAATTAGCGTGCATTGTGAAGAAATTGACAAAGAGGTGGAAATTAAAAGATTAGACACGGGAATTCTGCACAATATTGGTGGCAGATCAATACCGTTTTAAGGAGTAATTATGGGAGAGAAGAAAACAACAGTCAAGAAAATGTCGCAAGGCTATGGCTACACTTATAGTGATTTGTCGACAATTCATGAGGAATTAGAAAAGCAGGGCATCACTTACTATCAGTTTGTTAATTATGACCAGGCCGCCGATGCGGACTATATTTTTACGGTGATAAAATACGGCGAAAATGAAATGGAGCCTCGCAGGGGCTGCCGCGTCGTATCTGGTGGCGATTCGATGAAGTCAGCAGCTCAAGCTCAAGGCAGCGCTTTGACTTACGCCAGGCGTTATAGCTTACTTATGGCGCTCGGTTGGGCTACTGAAGACGATGACGGCGCTTCCGCTGGCGCACCAAGCGCCAAGCCTCGCAGGATGGCAAATAAATTAGATTTTAACCAAGTGCGAGAGCGTTTGTCTGGAATTAACACTGAAGAAGAATTGAACGCTTATTGGCGAAGTCTTAACCTATCAGAAAAGCAAGCCGAGATACTTAAAGGCGACTTTGCCAAGCGCAAGGCTTCATTCGGTGCAGGAGTTGGCGAATGAGCAGCGACAGCGATAAGCCAACCTACAACCAATTAAACTTGCTGTACAAGTGGTACCAGTGGCGTATTCCTACCGATTTAGCTAGGGACGCCGTTAAATGGCTTGAAAATAACGCAACCCGAAAAGCGGTCAGTGAAGAAATTGACCGTGTTCATGTTTTATACCGTAACCACACGTTAAACAAGGATACGTGCTTTGCTGCGCCAGTCTGGGACAATTACAAATGCAAAATGGAGGAAGCATGATTAAGTTGTCATTTTCGGATCCTATCGATCGCGTTAAAAAGAACATGGCACACCTCGGCCGCGTTTACCATGAGAATACACTATTTGTTTCGCAGCACGTAGACAACGGCCCAAAGGACGCGTCGATATTAGTTGGTTTAGCTTGCCCAAAGGAAGAAGGCGAGGAATATTTAGCGCTACGGAGGTTGTTTGCTGCGCTAGAATACCGCTTTAACGAGCAACAACATAAGTACAAGGTAAAAATCAAGCTAGATAGGAAGGCGAAAAGATAAATGAATAGGTGCGGTGATCAACAATTCAAATGCCTTTTCAAGCGCACTACTTTTTGTGGGTTGATTCAAACGAGCAACACAAAAGCGAGGCCGCACAATTCCCACACTCCAGTGGCGGAAGCTGCTCCACCTAGAACTTCCGCCACTTCTAGGGCGACTATCAGTGGTTATAAGGGTGAACGTATAAGGAGGTTTCATGAATAAAACGATTACGGTGCCAAAAGAAGATGACGAAGCAAGAGCGTTTGCCGATTGGCTACGAGCAGTTGGCTTGCCGCACACGCATATTGCCAACGAGATTGGTGGATCAACCAAGACGGCCAAGCTCCGCGCGATTAAAGCCAAGCGAATGGGGCAAACAGCTGGCGTCTGGGATTATGAGATATTTATACCAGTGCGCAATATTGATGGCGAAATTGAAGCTTATCAAGAAGTGCGTGTAGAGTTAAAACGAATCCGTGGTGGCACGGTTTCAAAAGCGCAGAAGCATTGGGGCAAAGTTTACGAACTTGCCGGAATTCCCTGCGCTATTTGTAAAGGCGCCGAAAAGGCTATAGAGTTCATTAACAAAATAAGAAAGGAGATAAACCAAGATGGCTCTTTTTAAGCAAAAATTACCAAAGGCGAAGTATCGCATCATAAAGGATGAGTGCTGGTGGACAGAGATATTCAATTCGCGCTCGTCACAGTATTTATTCTATGATGAGGCACAGAAACGGTACCGAGTTGCTTGTAGGACAACAGCCAATAAGCACAAATGGGAATTTACGAATTCCGACATAAAGAAACTTCGCAAAAAGCACGCCGGCTTTGATGACGATTTTTATTTGGAGCCTATTATTGAGGACTTTAATATATGATTATCGACCACACGCACCCAGAGTACGTGAAGCGCCGTGCTAGTCTTGGTGCTGCCAAATATAACGGTTGCTATTACTACTCAAAGGAAATTGTGGACAACATTATCCCGCGTGTAAAGACAGACCGCGATTGGAACACTATCGGCCGTGACGTAGAGGGTATGCACAACGGCATGATTGTATTTTTACACGACAATTTGTCGCCTTGGCATTATAAGTGGCTTGAAAACTACGACGATTTAATTCTTGTATGTTCAAGCCAATATGCTGCTGATTCTGTCAAATTCTGGGGCAACGCAATTGTTTTGCCTATGTCAATCGACACAGAGTACGTCAAGCAATTTAGAACTGCGAAGAAAACTTGCGGCACTTGCTTTGTGGGCAACGAGTGGGTAAAGGACAACATTAGAAGTTTAGAAGACTTGGACTTGTCAAATGGCGTTGATTATTTGAACGGAATGTCGCGCCCGAAACTATTAAAGAGGGTAGCTCAATATCGGCGAGCCTATGCAATAGACCGCTGCGCGCAAGAGTGTCAAGTGTTGGGCTGCAAGTTGCTGCCGCTTGAGACACGCTATGGGTGCGACAGCACGAATGTGCTAGATAACCGCGACGCGGCCGAAATGTTACAACAAATATTAAATGTAATAGAAGGAGAAAAAAAATGATTCGGGATGTGTCATTAGATGAATTTTGGAACAATTTTAGTATCCACATTCGAGATAATAGGACAAAGGCGGAAGGCTGGGTGCCTGTAAAAGAATTCTTTGCCGAGCTTGTGTTAGAGGTCACAAAACTTGGAGAGAACGATGGGGAGAATACAAAATGAGCTGGCAAGACGACGTAATGATAGAGCAAGAAAGAGCCGACGCCATGTGGTATATGGGCGAGGCAGAAAGGAGAGAGCTTGAGCAGTTTGACATTTCATAGGTGTAAGATATGCGACGCAATCTTCTACCATGCCGGGAAGAATAAGTATTGCGCGAAGTGCATACCAAGCTTTTTTGGCCCCGCTGTTTCAGTTAGGCTGCGCAACTATCTTGTAGATAACCCAGACGTTGTAGAAGCAAGGAAGGCAAAGGAGCGCGCGAGGTGGCATAAAAGAATGTCTAACCCTGCATTTAGAGAGCATGAAAGGCGACGCTCGCTTATGCGGGCAAGAGCAGAGAGAAAATATGCAAAGGAGGTGCAGTGAGCAATATTAACGATTTACCGGCATTCCCGCCACCGGGATTTACGAAAGAAAAGGCGGAGGAGTTATTAAAGGCAATTGAAGAAGCGAAAGAGAAAGCGAAGAAATGAGCAACATTAGCGATTTAAGGTTTGACGATAAAAATATGAACACTCACAGCGAATACGGAATGAGCTTACTCGAGAAGTCATTGCGCGAGAATGGCGCAGGACGCTCTATTTTAATTGATAAAGACAACAATATTATTGCCGGCAACGGCATTATTGAAGCCGCTGGCAATATTGGCCTAGAAGACTTACAAATAGTGGAAACGGACGGCACCAAGATTGTGGCCGTTAAGCGCACTGATATTACGTTAGATTCCGAGCAAGGGCGCACAATGGCGCTAGCCGACAATGCCACGGCTGCGGCCGACTTAAGCTGGGACAAGGGCAATATAGAGGAAGTATCGGAGCAATTCGGCATTGATCCTAGTGATTGGATTAGTGACTGGTCAGAGGCGAAAGAGCCAAGCGAGACAAGAGAAAAACAAACTAAAACCATACTTTGCCCAAACTGTGGTGAAAAGATTGAGGTTTAAGAAAGGCGATGCGAAATGAAACTCAAGAATAAACAAACGGGGGAGATAGTAGAATTAAAAGTCGCAGTGAATGGTGACTTGGCCATCACTAAAGATGATGAAATAATCGGCATTTATTCTTCCCTTGCCGAACTGAACGAGGAGTGGGAAGATTGCGAAGAACTGAAAGAGTATTGGTATATCGAAGAAGATGGCGATGTAATTGATACGGTTTATTTGGAAGACGACAAGTTCGACCAAAAAAGAAGACAAATAGGCAACTACTTCGAAACCAAAGAAGAAGCCGAGAAAGCTGTAGAAAAGCTCAAGGCTTGGAAACGGCTGAAGGACAAAGGGTTTAAGTTAGATGCTTTGGTGGATAATATCTTTTGTTTAGATATTTTTATGAGGGGCGAAGCGTATGAAGCGATAAAGGATGATTTGAAGATAGTTTTCGGAGGTGAAGAATGAGGTTTAGAGAAAAGTTCTCTCATTTTAAAGAAATATATAAAAGATTATACGAGCTAGAGTCAGAGAATAATAAATTACGATTTGAAGTAGATAATCTGAATTTAAGGGTAAAAACATGGGAGATTCGTCAGGAAAAAATAAGAGAAGAAATTGGAGTTCAGGTTACAAAAAACATGAATGAAAGAGTGTATGTCACGAGAATAGAGCCTGATGGTAAATATCTAGTATCTTCGCCAAAGAAAGGAGATAAGAAATGAGTAGAGCAATAAAATTTAGGGCGTGGTTAAGAGGTGACCATGATGGTATATGCGACGATGGGCAGACGCAAGGCGTGGGCTTTGGCACTGGTAGCGACGCAACGGGATATGTGTATTCTGACAAACACAAGTTCTTTCTATTGAAGGACGGGCACTATTATGATGGCGTGATGGACGTAGAGTTCCCAACAATTATAATCGAGCAATACACGGGGCTGGACGACAAAAATGGTGTGCCGATCTATGAAGGGGATATTATCCAAGAGACGATTTTAGCAGACGACACGACAGACGGCACTTATAGATACGAAGTATATTGGGACGAAGATATGTTGTGCTGGTCGATTAAAGGAATATCCGATATTGATTATCATCTCCGTGATGACTTATGGGAAACTAATGCCTCACGCGAGGTTATCGGCAATATACATGAGAAAGATAAACTGGTCGATTTCGACCACGTTAAAGGAGGCAAAAATAATGGCAAATGAACAAAATCTTAAACCATCAGAGTACCAGTTAAGCCAAGAAGAAGCGAAGAAAGGGGGCATCAATTCTGGCAAGGCCAGGCGCGCCAAGCGTGACCGCCACAAACGCATCCAAGAACTCTTTGCGCTGGCTGTTCAGGATCCAAAACTCAAAGCAAACCTAGAAAAGATGGGCATTGACGTGACCGATGCAGACCTAGAAACTGCCGCCGATGCGCGTGTCATGGTGGAACTACTGCGCAAGGGTGATTATAAAGCGTGGCAGGCCATGAAGTCTGAAGCTTATGGCCCGCTTGCTACCAAGAACGAAGTGGAGCTGTCCGGCGAGGTCAGTGGCATTACTATCAATGTAAAGAATTACAGCAAAGGAGATGGGAAATGAGTGAGTTGGTTTTTGACATTTTTATGTCTGGATTTTTGGGGTGTGTCATTATCCTTTGTGCAACGTTTGGTCTCGGGTGCATATTAAATGGAGATGACTGGACGGATCGGTTTTTTGGTGCATTGGCAATATTATTTTCTATCTTCCTAGGATTTCTTATAGTTTTGCTTTGGACTACTGGTGTTAGGGGGTTGGAATGACGCTAAAGGTGCTTGAATTATTTGCCGGTATCGGCGCTTGCAGTAAAGCTCTCACTAATCTTGGTATAGAGCACGAGATAGTTGATGCCGTAGAAATTGATAAGTATGCTGTTGCTAGTTTCAATGCTATACACGGCACGAACTTTGAGCCGCAAGATATAACTACCTGGGACAAGGATATAGAAGTGGATTTAATTATGCACGGCTCGCCTTGCCAGGACTTTAGCGTAGCTGGTAAAGGTGCTGGTGGCGATGAGGGGAGCGGCACTCGTTCAAGCCTCATGTACGAAACGCTACGTATTGTTGAGGAGCGCAAGCCGCAGTATGTGATTTGGGAAAACGTGAAGAACTTGTTGTCTGCCAAACACCGGCACAACTTTGATGTGTATTTGGAACGTATGACCGAGCTTGGCTATGTTAATTATTATCAAGTTTTGAATGCTAAAGATTATGGCGTGCCACAGAACAGAGAGAGAGAGTCTTTACTGTGAGTATAATGAAGCCAGGCTCGATACCTTGGGCGGTTATACCGTATGTAACGCTTTTTAAGTTCCCGGCGCGTAGGCCACTTACTAAACGGCTAAAGGACGTGTTGGAAAATGAAGTGGACGAGAAGTATTATATAGACGATAACAGAATTAAGGCTATCAAGAAATGGGAAGAAAGACAAATCGAAAACGGCAGAGGCTTCAGATTTGAAGTAAAGGGGGACGATTCAATCGGCAGGGCAATCACAACGAGCGGAGATAGGCCATCAAGCACTAACTATATTAAGGTTGTGGGTAAGCTGGACAATAAAGGGCAAGACCAAATAAAACGCGTTTATGACAAAGGCGGGGTATCGCCAACATTATCCACGATGCAAGGAGGCAATCGCCAACCGAAAAAAATGGAAGATTTTATTAAGGTCGCTAACGCAACAAAAACTGGCTACGATTTAGCAACTGACGGCGATAGTATCAACTTACAATTCCCGAATAGTAAAACTCGCAGAGGTAGAGTAGGGCATGGCGTGTCGCAGACGCTACAAGCCAATGCGTCTATGGGGACATATCAGAACTATCGTATTCGTGAACTCACTCCGAAAGAATGCTGGCGTTTAATGGGATTTGACGATACAGACTTTGAGAAAGCCGAGAAAGTGAATAGCAACACGCAGCTATATAAGCAAGCTGGTAATTCTATCGTGGTGAATGTGTTAGAAGCAATATTGAAGGAGCTACTAGATGGAAGCGCAGATTGACATACCAGACGCGTTTATCGAGCTATTCCAACCAAGCAAGAAGTGGCGCCATATTCTTTACCATGGTGGCCGTTCTAGCGGAAAGTCTACCACGGTGGCCATATATTTGGTAACACTGGCAACGAATAGGCCAGTGCGCATACTATGTTGCCGTGAGGTGCAGCGATCGATCAAAGAATCTGTCCACCGGCTCTTGTCCGATTGCATACAAAAGTATAGGCTTCCTGGTTGGACTATTACGGAAGAAACGCTGCGCAACCGCAACGGCTCGGAGTTTATTTTCAAGGGCTTACATGGTAACGATCAAGACGTAAAGTCGACGGAAGGCGTGGACATTTGCTGGGTTGAGGAAGCGCAAAGCGTGTCAATGAACTCAATTGACGTACTAATTCCGACCATTCGTAAAGATGGCTCATTTCTTATTTGGACTATGAACAGGCTAACCGAAGAAGATCCAGTATGGAATCGTATCGCCAAAAACCCAGATGAGCGTACTTACGTGCGCCAAGTGAACAGCGATGAAATAGAGCTATTGTTGTCGCCGGAAGTTATCCATGAGCGTGAGAAGATGCGCAAGGACAACCCAGAGCTATTCGAGCACGTATGGCTAGGCCGGCCACTCACGGTCAACACTGGCTCGGTGTTTGGTAAACAGCTAGCACAAGCACGCGAAGAAGGTCGAATTGGCTCTGTGCCGTACGATAATGCGCTTGGTTGCTACACGGCGTGGGACTTGGGTATTGGTGATGCTACGGCCATCTGGTTTTTTCAGGTCACCACTGGTGGCGAGATACACTTTATTAATCATTACGAATCAAGCGGCGAAGATCTTGGCCATTATATTTCGGTTATTCAAAACAAGCCGTACCAATACAACAAGCACTTCCTGCCACATGACGCCAACGCACGCGAATTACAGACTAATATGACGCGTGCAGATTTCTTCCGCAATCGTGGCATTAACAACGTGGAGGTATTGCGCCCAACTAGGTTTACGCTTGGCACAGACGATATCAGTATGGTGGCGCGACCAAAGTTCAGTAAGTGTTGGTTTGACGAAGAAAAGTGCCAACGTGGCTTGGAGTGCTTGTGTGCATACCATTACGAGTATGATGAGCGCAACAAGCTGCTTAAAGATAAACCTTGCCACGACTGGGCAAGCCACAGTAGCTCGGCGTTTATTTACGCCATGATGGCGGAAACGGAGCAGATAGAACTGCAGACGCATTTTAATTTCAAAACTTATACGCCTACGGCATTCCGGGGCGAACAAAAGACGGGCTTTTAAGGAGGTAAAATGAAGATTAGTCTTATAATACCAGTTTACAACGCAGAAGATACTTTACAGCGTGCGCTGGACAGTATTCCAGTTAGTGAAGATATACAAATAATACTGCTTGACGATGGATCCACCGACAAGTCGTGGGACATTGCTTTGAAATGGTGGCGAGAGCACTGTATTGATGGCACTGGCTCGACTATCCACCGTTGGGAGCCAAATCACGGCGTTGCGGCAACTATGAATCTTGGGCTTGATATGGCTCGCGGTGAATATATTGGCTCATTGTCCAGCGACGACTACTTTTTAACCGATTTTAGCGAGATTTTGCCGCATCTAGACGGTAAAAACGACCTAGTCTACTTTGATTTGGAAGTGAACGACGGCTCTGTCTGGCATTTGGATAAGCAAAGCAAACACGAATTCGTGGGTGCTGTCAAGTTCATGCGCCGGGAGTTTATTGGTGATACGCGTATTCCAAATAAGAAATGGGAGGAGGATATACCATTTAGCCAAGCACTCTATGCCAAAAACCCAAAGGAAGTTTTTACGGGAATTGTGTTGAAAAGATACAATTTCCCACGCGAAGGTAGCTTAAGCTGGCAAAAAACACATCAGGAGGCGCACGAGTGAAGTTTGGAAACCTGTGGCAGTTTATCTTGGCAAGCTAACCACAAAAAATAGTTGTTTTTATTTTGGTGTGATATAATGAAGTTAATTGGCGGTGCGTTGGCTACGCCGCAAATGGCTGAACGCAACAAATCTAGGAAAGACACAAACCTGCAAAAATGGTTAAAGAAATTTGACGACTCTTGGCTTTATGCCCAGCAGAATTATCATGAACGTTGGGAGCGCAACTGGAAACTATACCATAATATCAGAGTCAAACGCTCGCATGATGGCGTAGTTAAGACTTTTGTGCCAATGGTAAACTCCACCGTGAACACGATCGTCGCGGCGCATTTTAATTCTAACCCAAGCGTCAAGTATATCCCCAACCACCCCGACCAGGAGGCTGACACCGCCGTATTAAACGAAATTTATGATGACTTTGCACGCAAAGATAACTGGGTGCAAAAGAACAAAATCAACGGTAAACAAGGCTTAATAACTGGCAACTTTACTTGTTTTTATGAGTGGAAAGACGACAAGGAAGGCGGCTATGTCCACAAGGAAGTTGTGCCAATTCGTGATATGATAATTGATCCACAGAGCCACTCATACCGTGACTGGCGTTATGTTGGTCGGCGTTATTTCGCGTCTTTGCCGAAGCTCAAAGAAGAAAAGTGCTGGGACTTTGAAAAGCAAAAGGAAGTCAAACGCTTCAAAAACCTAGACGAGATACAGCCCAGTGGCTCAATTACCGATTACGAATCTGATAAAGTGAAGAAAGACCAAGCCCTTGGTGCCACCGCGCCAGGCGATAGCGATATTGTAGAATGTATAGAGATTTGGACACGCTCAAAGGTGGTAGTTATCGCCAACCGCAATACTATTATCGAGGAGAAAGAAAACCCATACTATAAGCTTGAGAAGGCTCATTTCGAGCGCCAAAAAGCCGAGTATGAGCTCGATTTATTGCAGTACGAGCAAGACCAGGCCGCGTGGGAAGCCAACCGTCAAGCTACATTTACTATGACCGGCGAGGACATTGGCGAATTCACTGGCGAGAAACCAGAATTCGAAGCCGACTTTAACGAAGAAATGGCTGGCTTTTTGCCGTTTGCGCATGGGCGTGATTATGAAGACATTTCGCTCACTTACGGCGACTCCGACGTAGACATTATGGCCGACCAGCAAGAACTTCTAAATGACATGACCGAGCTAAATATTGAAGCGGTTTTGTACCAACTTTACCCAGAGAAGACGCTAGATCCTAAATACTCCAACTGGGCTAATGACCTTGATCCAAAGCCGGGCAAGGTTTACCCACTACCTGCCGGCGCTATGATTTGGAACACGCCACCAGCAATTCCGAACAATGCTTTCAACGAGCGCCTGACTATTAAAGACGAAATTCGCGAATCCGTGGCTGTGTCCGAAGTCACCAAGGGCGTGTCTGCCGCCGACAAAATGACAGCAACTGAAATTAAGGCACAGATTGGGCAAGCTGACCAGCGTATCACCGAAAAGGCGCAGACTTTGGCTAATGACTTCTTCTTCCAAGAAGCGAAGATTGTGCTGAAAATGCTCCAACTATACGCACCAGACAAATTGTACGTGCGCACTATTCAAGACGCCAATGTGAGCTTCGAGAAGGTGGACATGAGCCGTTTCGTGGGCGAATATACGCCAATGGTCACGCTCGATATTCAGAAGAAACTCGAAGAAGCGCAGCAACAGGAAGCTTATCTCAATGCCTATCAGATGATTATCCAAGACGCAACGAATAACCTAATGGCGGCCAAGCAGATACTTTACAAGAAGATTATGCCGAGCCTAACCGATGATGAAATCGAACAGATTATCACGCCGGCACAATCGCCTGACGCTAGTATGCCTGCCGGTGTGCCGATGAATGAGCAAGATTTAACTGGCGTGGCGCCTGAAACGCCAGCCGAAGAAGGAGTTATGGATGGCTACCAATTCTAATGACGAAAACGAATTCAAGTTTACCAAGGACGAGCTAGCCGATTTTAAGCGTTTTTGGGAAAGCAAGACCGGCGAGAAATACAAAGCAAAGATTAAACGCACCAAAGACCAGCTTTTGGAAGCAGCTATGGGAACGCAAGACCGAGATGGCGTATTTAGATATGCTTGTATCGCTAACGGGCTTGGCTCTATTTTAGAAGACATTAAGGCCATTATCGACAGCATTGATAGTGAAAAGAAGAAAGGAGCAACCGCAAAAGACGCTAAATAGTGGGAGGTTGGACTAGGTGGCCGCCAACCCAGCATTTCAAAGTTATATTTATATTAACTTAAAGGGGTTACAGAATCGAGGTTTAGCATTGTCCCCGATCCTGCCCCAGGGATTGAAGGCAATCCCCGCACCGCCAAATGCGAGAAATGCTGGACTGGTGGAGCATAGCTCCACAAGCGTAACATTAACAACTAATAGGAGAATTGTTTATGGCAGAAACTGTAAACGAGCCTGTCTTGTTTGAGGAGTCGGATTTTGCGGACGACCAAGCTTCAGACGAGACCAGTCCAGCAGTCGAGGAAACCAGTGAACAACCAACTAGCCAAGATAAGGCTACGGATTCAACGGATGATTCGACAATCGCAAAGGAATCACAAACCGGCGATGAAATAGAAGAATTTTTGGCGAAGAAAGGTGTCAAATTAAGCGATCCGGACGCGCTCCGTAAAGTCGCTGATATGTACCGAAATGTTGAGAAGGAATTTGGCAAAAAATCCCAGGAGAAGGCTCAACTTGAAAGACAACTTGAACAAATGAGTGTTCAGGCCAATCAAGTAGGAATGAGTAATGATCCTATGGAACGTATCCAAGCTTTGGAGCGCCAACTAAATGCCGATAGGCAGATACAGGCCGCCAAGGAATGGAAGGCCGCCAAAAACCTATCCCCAGAAGTAGAGGCAAAAATGGTTGATTATTTGAAGCAGCCGCTTATTTCGGGCGGCGTGTTGCAAACCGACAACCAAGGCAACCCTCTTACCAAGTATTTTTTGGTGGAGCGTGGCGTTTTGTCTTTTGATGAAGTTTTTAATGCTGTTGGTGGCGATAGCTTCAAGGCTGATGCGATTAAACAAGAATTAAAAACTGCCGTTGCTAATGAAATCGCAGCCAAGCAAACTGCAAAGAGCCCAGCATCACTTGCGACCAACTCGACACAGTTTGCAAAACCGAAAGAGGCTGATGACGATTTCGTGTCTGGTTTATTCGATAATTAGGCACATAGAACAGCCAATTCGGTAAATTACTATCAATTTAACGTTTTAGGAGAACTAAAATGGCTGTTAATTTAGCTACTAAATATGCGTCGCAGTTAGACCAAATCTGGACGCACGCGTCTTACACAGACAACTGGATCAACAAGAAATATGACTTTGATGGTGTAGCAACTGTCAAGGTTTACACTGTAACTTCTGTTGCTCCAACCGACTACGATAGAACTTCAACCGGCGACCGCTTCGGTGGCAATGCTGAATTGCAAGACACTATCGCAACCTACAACCTAACCAAAGACAAATCATTTAAGCTTGCTATTGACCGTGGCAACTTTGAACAAGGTATGCGTGCCAAGAAAGCTGGCGAAGTCATGCGCATTCAAATGAATGAACAAATCATTCCTATGATTGATGCTGATCGCCTTGCTACTGCCGCTGCCGGTGCTTCTGCCGTATCACAGGCTGTCACTGCAACTACTGACGCTTATCAAGATACCCTCAAACTTGGCGAATATCTTGATGAATGCAAAGCCCCACTCGAAGGCCGCGTTCTATTTGTCACCCCAGGCGAGTACAACCTCATCAAAACCGCTATCACCACTGAAATTCTAGCTTCTGGCTACAATGACAAATTGGTCGGTAAAGGTTTTGTCGGCGAACTCGATGGCGTGCCAGTAGTCAAAGTTCCTACAAGCTACTTCCCAGCTGGTGTCAAAGCTATTGAATTACACCGCGATGCTTTGCTTGGTGTACGCCAAATTACTGAAACCAGAATCAAAACCGATTCTGAATTCGTATCTGGCTCCATCTTGCTCGGCCGCTTCATTTTCGGATCCTTTATTCTTAAAGGTAAAGAAAAAGGCGTTGCTGCTATCGTCGATGGCTCCAGCGTGTCTAGCTAATTTATGGTATAATATAATTGTACTTGCTTTTAGCAGGCCAAAAAGAAGACAAGAAACTCCCTTCGGGGAGTTTTTTGTAGTATAATATATATCGTAGCACCTGACGGGTAGTCACCCTAGTTTGTGAGGGGGAGCGTATATCCGGGGAGGCAGCAGCAACAAATAGCACAGACCTAGCCTCACGCTACTACGGACCTGCCATGCGCAGTGTTCGTCAATGGGAGCGCCCCCTGGGCGCAACCTTATACTGCTAATCGTACGTCCTAGAAGATGCAAGAAACTACCTTCGGGGAGTTTTTTGTGGTATAATCTAAT
>JAZQSO010000002.1:0-4203 GCA_045630145.1 Candidatus Nanosyncoccaceae bacterium | reverse complement strand
TAAGAATGGCGATAAATATGTCTCTCAGCAGACCGCACAAGCAGGTGATTTTAAGAACTTGCTGACTGGTAAGTTGAACTATTGTGGCAAGAAGGTTTGGGTGGATTCCGATGCTCCGGAAGACTTCCGTCCTGAGCAAATTACGGTAAATATAAAGCGTAATGGTGTTCAGTATGATACTGCTACAGTTACGAGTACGACTCCAGCGGGTTATGCGCAGCTTTGCGACGAAGAAATCGATGAATCAGGTGACGTTTGGTACTTCGTCTTCCCGAACCTTGATAAATACGACGATAACGGTGCTCAATATAGCTACACTTTGGATGAAAATGCCGAGAATCTCGACCAGTACATTTCGAAGGTGGTAGATAGTACGATTACGAATACCTATGATTCTAAGAAGACTACGGTATATGTCGAGAAGATCTGGCTAAATGACGAGAAGGATGATCGTCCAGGCTATATCGATGTGACACTTTATCGCGACGGGGAAGAATATGATAAGATTCGTCTCTCTGAGGATGCGGCTGGTAAGTGGTATTATGAATGGCCAACGCTTGATGCGAACTATACGTATACACTCAAAGAAGATTACCAGATTCCAAATTACTATGAAGGCTGGTATGAATACACGAGTACGGTAGACGGTACTTATGTAAAGATTTTCAACCAAAAGATAGAAGATACACCAGAAACTGGTGATAGAAACATCTTGATCTATGTAATCTCAGTCTTTGCGGTAGCGGCTGGTGGATTATTTGTCGCACGCTGTACAATGATTAAGCGCTAATCGCTAAACTCTAGGAAAAGTCGGGGCAAATCCCCGGCTTTTTTGTTTGGGAGCAACAGAGGCATTAGGGGATTTTAGCATGAGAATTATTGACATTTTAAGGCAGTTATGCTATAATCTATGACAATGCATCGGGTAAAACCGGTGTAAATATATTTCAGGAGGTTTCTTGTTATGAGAAACATCAGTACTTTTATTTCCAAGGTAAGAGCAGCTTTTATGGCTGCAACGGTCGCTTTCGTTGGTGTGTGTGCATCTGCGCCTATTCAGGCTAATGCATCCACGATTTCCAGCGATTCATCGAATAGAGCTCTGCAGATGGCAGAGGCGGACTTTGGCGGTTATCTTGATCGCGCGAATGATGCCGTTGGCCTGAGCGGAGCCAAGACTGCAAAGGAGGCTTTCGTTTCCGCGAGCCAGGGCGCATCTGTTTCTGGCCAGGACTGGAAGTTCAACGCGACGGCTGGTGAGTATTTCATGGACTTTATGTCCGGCGAAGTTACCACTGGCGGCTACGCTACTGGTGCGGCCATTGATGTTTTCAAGGGCGGCGAATCGCTCTTCACGGTTACTCGTGAGGGCGACAAGCTTAACTTCGGATTCAATAATGGTCTGGACCTTGACGACTATGCTTCCACGACGACTCCGTTCATTTTGACCGGTTCTGTGTCGTGGGGCGTCGAGACGATCTGCAGCGCAGATTTGGCTATGGCGTGCGCGATTTACGACTTCATTGTCGCAGAGGACGCTGCTTCGCAGTCTACAACCACAGAGCCTGAAGTCCCGGACACTATCGATGGCTTGTATGATTACATTGTCAACAGCCAGAACCTCGATAGCAGCTTCGAGAACTTCAGAAACGAGGCTAACAACGGTGTACAGAATGGCTGGAAGAGTTTCTCTGATGCTAAGAGCATGATTCCGAACAGTAACGGTGTTGCCGTATGGCAGGCTGGTCTGTGGAAGATTGCTGTTTCCGGACAGGAGTTGACCAATACGGGACTCGAGCAGGGCTTCGTGACGGCAACCTATGAGCCGACGGGCAGCTTGCTTCGTTTTTCGTTTGACGGTGAAGGTTCGATTGTAGTCAGCAAGAAGGTTGGCGGAATGTATGTTCGTGAATATACGACTTGCACTCTTCCTTCTCCGAAACGCTACGGAATCATTGACTTTGCAGATGGAAACAAGATTGACACCGAGCTGATTGCTCTCGCCGCGGTTGCAGATAAGCTCTGCACCGAGGCGCCTCGTGGCTAATCTCGCTATTATCCTTGGCACCGCTCCCTTTCGAGGGGGCGGTTTTTCTTGTTTTGTGATATTATGGGGGTATTGGCTCGGTAGCTCAATGGATAGAGCAGCTCCGTCCTAAGGAGAAGGTTGTGCGTTCGACTCGCGCCCGGGCTACCAATTCGAGTTAAAATCGCGTATCTTGGCAGTTTTTCTCGTTCGCTCTGTCAATAACAGCGCTTCACTAGAAGAAACTACCAATCTACACGATTTTATTCTCGAATTTCATTTGATTTAAAATTGCCCAAAGGGGCATTTTTGTTGAGGGGGACTAAATAATAGCCTAATAATGTTATATAATATGGTTATGGATTTTGAAGGGCAGCGCAGTGGCGAGGAAGTCCTGTGCGTATTTCGCCGCCATATTTTGACTTCATTCAAGGGGGTATTGTTTTTCTTGTTTATGTCCGGAATTGGTGTTTTGCCGATGTTGATCTGGAAAGATAGTTCACAGATGTTTTTGGTTTGGATTGGTTTTATTGTAGCTGGGCTACTTGGTATGCTTTATAGTTACATACTTTGGTATTTTAGTTTTTATCTTTTGACTACTGAGCGCCTGCGTCAGGTGCGCCAAAAAGGTTTATTCAATAGGAGCGTTGTTGATCTAGATTTGGAGAATATCGACAGCGTGTCCTTTGGTGTAGCGGGGATTTTTGGTACAATATTTAATTATGGCACTATTCTAGTTCAGACTGCTGCCGGAGATTTGACTTTAAGCTCAATTAACAAACCCGAAGCGGTTTATAACGAACTAGAAAATGCTGCACATGCGGCGGGTAGGGATATTTATGAAGATTAGTTTTAAGAAAAAAGAAAATAAGAAAGACGGTGAGGACGCAAAGTCCAAAATCGTAACACAAAAGAATCTCGAGGAAAGTCGTGAGCAGGTTTTGTCGCGCGGCAAAAAATTCAAATATCCTTTCCAGTATTCTAAGCACAGATTAGTTATTAATACGATTATTATTAGTGTCGTAGCAATTGCAGCGCTTTCTGCTTTTGGCTTGATCGAGCTTTACAAAGCGCAAAACACTGGTAGTGTAGCTTATCGTTTTACGAAAGTTCTTAATCTTCCAGTTGCAGAGATTGATGGAATTAAGGTTCGTTATAGCGATTATCTAATGTTCTATCGTAGCAGTATTAAATCGATTGAATACCAACAAGGTGAGTTGGATGATTCCGATGATTCAAAGATGCTTCGCCAGCACTACAAGCGCCAAGCTATGACTTCTGCTGAAGATGCAAGTTATGCGTTAGAGAAGTTGAACCAGGAAGGTATTGCTGTAGAATCTAGCGAGGTTGATGAGCTCGTAGCATATCATATGCAGATCAATGGTCAGTCACGTAGCATGGAGGCCTTTACGGGTATCGTTAGTGATAATTTCGGCTTAAGTATGACAGAATATCGCCGCTTGTTGACTTTGTCGCTTGCAAAGAAGAAGTATTCGGAAAACTTTGATACTGAGGCAAACGAGCTAAAGACGAAGATTGCGAAGAAGATTAAGGAAAATAATGGCGACCTTAAGGCTGTGGCGGATTCTTATGCAAATAACATTGCCGTGCTTTACGAGAAGACTGATTCGCTAGTAGGTGATACGAACCTTGATGGCGGTAGAGTGACTGAAGCTATGAAGCTGAAAAAGGTTGGTGATGTTTCCGAGCCGTTTGCTTCTAAAAAAGGTGATTGCTACTATATCGTGAAGCTTACTGAGAAGAAAGATGATAAGGTTCGCTACGAATCAATCCGTATCACCTTTACTCATCTAGATAGCGAACTAAAGAAGTTACGTGACGAAGATAAAGTTAAAGAATATATTAACGTTACTGAAGGCGAAGCGGTTAGCTTAAACGACGAAGAAAAGAAACAATAAAAAATGCGCCCTTATGTGGCGCACTTTTTTATCTCGTGAATTCTTAGAGGGCAATAGCGTTCGCGATGGAGAGATTGAGGCTGTCGACATATTCGCTTTGAGGAATGTAGATGGCTTGGCAATCTGTTTCGTAACTCTTTGGCAGACCACTAGCTTCGTTACCCATAATGAGAGTGAATGGCTCAGATTTGTCTTTGACAGCTTCTGTGATTGTTTTGGCTTGATTATTGAGCATAAAAGCGTAGCGAGTATGATCTG
>JAZQSO010000001.1:0-2157 GCA_045630145.1 Candidatus Nanosyncoccaceae bacterium | reverse complement strand
TCCATAAATACGCTGAAACCACGGGAGTTATTATTCGCGCAGAAATCCCTGAATTCCTCAAGGATGTTTGCGCCGTTAAGGATTACCACGTGATTACTTTCGAGCGCCTCTGGGAGGATAAGACTAAAAGCTTTGAATGTTATATCTTTGCTGAAGGCACCGAATTTGAAATTCGTAAATTTGAGCATACAAACGATCAGGACATTCTGAAGGCTACCGGATATAAATACTTTATTAGCTTGTCTAGTGAGTTTGATACGGGCAAAGCAGTCCTGACTTACGGGGATAGCAATCAAGGAATACTTGAGAAGCGCAAAACAAGCGTTACTCTCAAATTCATGACCGGTCTCAAAGAACTTTCAGGCAAAGAAAAAGCTGAAATCGTCGACTTCATCAAAAAATCCTAACCTTTCTAGGCTCCGCCATAAAAAGCGGGGCCATTTTTTATGCCAAGAAAAATCCCCCTGAAGCAGGGGGAAAGCAAATTAATAGCCGTGATCACAGAGCCAAAGAAAGCGCTCTTCTGCTTCACGCCGAGCAGCTTCGATGCGCTCCTTTTCCTCCATCTCCTTACGATATTTCTTAGAGAGCGTGCGATGAAGACGATCAAAACCATCAGCAAACTTGTCGCAAGCATCTCTGAAGAACTCCACAACGGAATCCGGGATTACATCGAGCAGAGCCGCAAAGGCCTCCGCAAAGGCGTAAACTAAAGCAGCCATAATAAGCATATAATGAGCCTCCTTAATATAAGAAAAAACACATCAAACGAATATTATTTATTATAGCACATATGCTTATTTTTGTCAATTTAAAAACAGATATAAAGACTTTACAATGTGCGAAAAAACATATAAAATATACGCATACATAGCTTTGGGCTGGTTAATATTAGCGCCCAAAATTATTAAATAACCAAAGGAGAAACTAAAAACTATGGCAAATTTCGACCGTAGCAAGCCACATCTCAACGTTGGTACCATGGGTCACGTCGACCACGGTAAAACAACTTTGACTGCTGCTATCACAACCGTTCTCGCAAAGAAACTTCCTTCCGAGATCAACAAGCAGGTCGCTTACGATCAGATCGATAACGCTCCAGAAGAAAAGGCACGTGGTATTACCATCGCAACTTCTCACCAGGAGTATGAAACTGAAAAGCGTCACTACGCACACGTTGATATGCCAGGCCACGCCGACTATATCAAGAACATGATTACCGGTGCTGCACAGATCGATGGTGCTATCCTCGTAGTCGCTGCTAACGATGGTCCACTTCCACAGACCCGTGAGCACGTTCTCTTGGCACACCAGGTTAACGTTCCAAAGATCATCGTCTTCTTGAACAAGATGGATCTTGCTGACCCAGAACTCGTCGAACTCGTCGAGGAAGATGTCCGCGATCTTCTTGAAAAGAACGGCTTTGACCGCAACTGCCCAATCATCAAGGGTTCCGCTCTTGGTGCAATCGACGGCAACGCAAAGGACGAAGATGCAGTCATGGAACTTTTGAACGCCATGGACGAATACTTCGAACTTCCAGCACGCGATCTTGATAAGGACTTCTTGATGCCAATCGAAGACGTCTTCTCGATCAAGGGTCGTGGCACTGTCGCCACTGGTCGTATCGAGCAGGGTGTTGTTAAGCTCAACGACGAAGTTGAAATCGTTGGTCTTAAGGAAACTCAGAAGTCTGTCGTTACCGGTATCGAAGCCTTCCACAAGACTCTTGACGAAGGTGAAGCTGGTGATAACGCAGGTCTTCTCCTCCGCGGTATTGAACGCGATCAGATCGAACGTGGTCAGGTTATCTGCAAGCCAGGTAGCATCACCCCACACACTGAGTTTGAAGCACAGGTTTACATTCTTAAGAAAGAAGAAGGTGGCCGCCATACACCATTCCAGAATGGTTACAAGCCACAGTTCTACTTCCGCACTACGGATGTTACCGGTGAAGTCGAGCTTCCAAAGGATAAGGAAATCGTCATGCCTGGCGATAACGTTACCTTCAGCGTCAAGCTTCAGGCTCCAATCGCTATGAACGACAACGACCGCTTTGCAATCCGCGAAGGTGGCCGCACGGTTGGTTCTGGTGTTATCACTAAGATCATCAAATAATTAGTTCTTAGCTAATTTACAAAATCCGCTCGAAAGGGC